>JAZOLS010000083.1:0-8936 GCA_045653245.1 Faecousia sp. | reverse complement strand
TGTGTTTAGGCGGCGGTTCTGTTATCGATTCCTCTAAAGCCATTGCGGCAGGTACCTGCTATGAGGGCGATTTCTGGGATTTTTACTGTGGGAAAGCCGTCATTCAGAAGGCAATTCCAGTGGGAACTATATTGACCATTGCTGCAGCTGGCAGTGAAGGCAGCTGGGGTAGTGTTATCACACAGGAAGCCACTGGCCTGAAGCGCAGCGCAAAAAGCGATGTGCTGCGTCCCCGATTCTCCATCATGAATCCCGAACTAACCTTTACACTGTCCCCTTTTCAGACTGCCTGCGGCGCAGCGGATATCATGGCCCATGTTTTTGAGCGTTACTTCACCAATACACCTGAGGTGGAGATCACAGATCGCCTGTGTGAGGGTGTTCTGTGTACCATAGTGAAGGAAGCTCCTCGGGTCATTGCCGATCCGTTCCATTATGAAGCCCGTGCAAACATCATGTGGTCCGGTACATTGGCCCATTCCAATATTTGTGGTGTTGGTCGCAGCCAGGATTGGAACAGCCACAGTCTGGGTCATGAACTTTCGGGCCTGTATGATGTGGCTCATGGTGCCAGCTTGGCAGTGATGATGCCTGCCTGGATGGAATTCGTCATGCATCACAATCCTATGCGCTTTGCACAGATGGCAAACCGTGTGTTTGGCTGTGCTATGAATTTTGAATGTCCTGAAGAAACCGCGAAGCAGGGTATTATGTGCTTCCGTCGCTTCCTAAAGAGTCTGGGTCTGCCTACCAACTTTGCTGAACTTGGTGCCAAGGAAGAGGATATTCCTTTATTGGTGGAGAAATTGGGAATTGGCAATGGACATACTGGTGGCTTTGTGCCACTATCCAAAGAAGATGCCGCAGCCATATACCATATTGCGGCAAATGGCTCCAAATAAATCCTGCATCCAGCTACTATGCGGAGCAGTTCTTTCCCGAGAATCAAATCCGTTATATCGCTATAAAAATATTCTCGCCAGTGGAGATCACTTAGAACTGATCAAAATGATCAAGGCGATTTATCTCCATAAGCAAGAGCTGGAAGCGAATAAAAAACGTCTGCACGTGTCGGACGACCGCTTTTTCAAAGATGCGGAGCAATTGCTGTATAATGAATTCCAGTACGTGCTGAAGCTGAAAAGTAAAAATGACTTGATGACATACATTTTAGCACGTATTGAAAATCCTTGCTAAAATCGTAAAAAACGATGCGTCCCGCTTGGGGCGCATCGTTGCTATTTGATCGTTATTTCGCCATAACCTCCAACATCATCTTAGCACCCAGCTTAAAGCTCTGTTGAAACAATATGCACTCTGCCATAGTTTGGTATTCCCGCACACAGTCAGCATATCGTGTAAACAGTTCCTTCTGTACATCCGTCATGGTGGCGAGAAGCTTGTCTTCGTTCCGGCTGATGAGCTGAAGCATTTCCTTATATTCCTTGTTGGGAGAAGAATCATACTCTGCCGGTTCAATATTGCCATACCAGAATTCTTCCAAGATGTTCATGGTAAACCTCCTTTGTGATTGTATTGCTATTGTATCTGAGTATAGTTTAATAGGCGAATGTGCTATTCGTGACAAATGATGAAAACCGCATCGTTAGAACCCGGAGGTCGTAGGTACACGATAAAAACTAAATGGAAAAGTTCGGAAAAATATGGGGAAATAATAACGTAGGGAACTTTTTGATATTTATTCCTTTGAGAGGAATGGAGACAAAATTAACGTAAAAATTCTGATTCTGATGAATGAAAAAGTATACACTTTCTTAATTGCATGGTTAAAGTCGGAACTATTTGACGAAATTCTGTGGGGTTAATTTGGGGTTAGTTTTATTGAAGGTAAATGAAGTTATTCGAATTTATACGATAGAATAGTTGCGTTATTTGCCTGCGTTAGCGAGCTTTTTAGAAGTTTTTAGTTATTTTATAAAAACTCGCCGTCCCTCATAACCCGGAGGTCGTAGGTTCGAGTCCTGCCTCCGCAACCATAAAAAGCACCGGATTTCGAAAGAAATCCGGTGCTTTTTATTCTGGGAAGATATGTATGTAAAATAGAAAGCCGAAATTTCTTCCGGAGGTTCGGCTTTGTTCCTGGACGACTATACATATTAAATAGGCTGGGCGAAGGCCGCCAGGGCGGCGCCCAGGAGGCAACTGTTTTCTACAGCGGTAATTGTGTATTCGATTTGCTGGGGGGCAAGCAGCGCCTTCAGCTCCTGGTGGAAGCAATCAGAAAATCCTGTCAGCCGGTGGAACTGGGAACCCTCAATCACCAGGGTGCAGCATCCCTGAGGCGCGCTTCGCAGAATGGGACCGGCGGTGAGAACAGCGGCAATTTTCGCTGCCCGATGAATCAGAGTACGGGCCAGCTGAACGGCGTTGGGATCCTGGGGGAGGTCCACAGGTTTTCCTGCCAGATAGTCGCTGATGCGGGGGAGGGTGACGGGTTCCAGGAAGTCGGCAGGCAGAAGACCTTCTTTTGCGGCGGTCTGCCATGTCAGGGAAATTACCTGCCCCAGGTAGGCACCGGCGCATTGCTTCTCTGCGTGGGCCAGCTCTGGTTCGTCAGATGAGGTGATGACCGCGGCATCGAAGGGTGTTTTTGGAAAACCGTCAAATTCGCCGATTTCGCTGCTGATGATCATGGAATTGGCGGCCAGATCCTGAGGCACCTTGAGGATTCGGGTACAGGGTTCCGGGTAGCAGATGTTGATGCCCGTACCCAGAATCAGACCCAATGTGACATTGGGATTCTGGATGTGTGCGCCAAGAAGGGCGGCGGTGGAATCGTTCAGAACACGAATGTTGGTACATTCCGGGCCGATTGCTTTGGCCAGAGAGGCGCCAACCGCTTTGCCTGGGGCATCCGGGACCTGGACCTCTTTGCACCAACTCTGCAAAATGCCATCCAGATTCCGCTCCAGCAGCACATTGTAGGAAAAACACAGACCAACCCGTTCCGGACAGCCGGTATTACGGGAAAACTGAGCCAACTGGTCGTAAAATTCCTTGGCTGACAATTCTCCTTGGGTACCTGGCATGGGTACCCGGGTGATATTTGTCAGGGAACAATTGTTTAGGGATTGAAATTCCGCCCGGGCGACACGCAGATTGGTGCCGCCAGCATCCAGCACACAACAGGGCACACCGATTTCCGGCTTGGTATCCAGAGACAGATAGGAGGGGATCATGGGGATATTTCCCCGGCCCGCCAGACCTTCCGCCATTTGCTCCAGCAGTGTATCCAGACAGCCGGGACCATCGATACCTTCAGGCGCCAGATGATATGTTTCGATAAAAGATTGAAGATCCATAGAAACCTCCTGTTTTAACGGACGATGAGACCCAGGGGGATGGGCCGCTCGGCCTGACTGTGATCTTCCCGGTTCCGGTCGGAAATCTCCAGACTCCGGTGATTCCTCAGGAGAATCTGGGCAGAGCCGCCGCCGTCCAGATTCACGGCGTGGACCATGCCCATCTCAGCGCAAAGATGGCACATTTCCTTCAAAGATGCACCGCAGCTGCCTTTGCCGGGTACGTAGCCGAATTTTGCGGCACCCTCTGCCCACAGGATCATGGGACGGCCGTCTTTGTCGGCTCCCAGGGCGATCCGGGCAGCCCGGGCGTGATCGAAGTCCATAGGATACAGACTGGGTGGGAAGGGGACGGGCTCACATTTTTTGATATTATAGAAGGAAGAGAGGAATTTCTCCGTGGGGATTCCGTCTTTCAGGATGCTGTTGCCTACCTGAATGCCAAAGCACACATCCTCCAGACCGCAATAGGTGACCTGGTCGCCGGGAGCGGCTTCAATGGGGGAATTGGGACACAGCACGAATCCGGATGCCGGCACCGGAAGACTGCCCTTACCCACAGCTTCCAGCCGGTTGCCCACGATCACCAGAGCCTGGGCAGTGCCCATGGGGGACCGGGTATGGTGGGGACGAGTAATGATTCGGCAATTTTTTCCGGGTACCAGAACCTGGTTGTTGATCCGGAGCGTCAGCGTCCCCACATCCAGGGGACGGATTTCTATGGCTCCATTATCCCGAACCAGTAGTGCTTCCCGGCCATAGAGGGGTGGGCGGCTGACAAAACCATCCTTGACACTGAGGCCAAAGGGAGTGCCCACATGGTCATAGACCGTGGCGCAGTCGAACCGGTCCATGATGAAAAAAGAGGCATTGACTTTCAGGGCTGCGTCAGTTTCTGATTCTGTCATGTAGCCGGGTGCTTCACCCAGGGGGATGATGGTGGTGACAGGCAGTTTTCCGCTGATGATTTTAACGCAATTCCGCCGCTCCAGTTCCTGCCAGAAAAACCGGACCTGCTGATTTTTGAATACAGGTTTGCCCTTTCGGATGCGGACACCGGCCTTCAGGGCTGCGGCAGCGGCGGTGAGTCGGTGGGCCACCTGGCCGAATGCACCGGTTTCGAAGGCGAAATCCGTTTCCAGATCCTCCGGAAGCCGGAACATGATCATATTTCCGAAGAGCCAAGGGGCCGCTGGTACCAGAAAATCCCGGTAAATACCGGAAAAACGACCCAAGGTCCGGTCTGAACCGGAAAAGTCCAGGAAATCCAGCTCTGCCCAGCTGTCCAGCCGGACAGCCTGGACACGTTGAATGTCACCGTTGGGATAGGTAAAGGTTTTGATCTGAGATTCCATAGTTGTTACCTGCCGCTTTTTTTTAATTATATCAAAAAGTTGGCGGATGTGCAATCTTCACATGAAGAAGGACGGCTTCCGAGGAAACCGTCCCAGTTCTTATTTCTTGTTTTTCAGAGCGATCGCCACATCCGGGTAGTTGGTAATGATACCGGCGCCGGTTTGCAGACAAAGCTCCATGGTTTCGGGATCGTTGATGGTCCACATATTTACACCGTAGCCGGCAGCGGCAGTTTCTTCGGAGAAACCGGGGACATAGATGTTCATCTTCATGGGATGCAGATAGTCAACGGGGAGCTGGGCGGCATATTCCCAGGGCTTCACCATGATGTCACCGAAGAGCATGCCCAGCTTCACGTCGGGCTTCAGCTGCCGCAGTTTCATCAGGGTGTAGTGATTAAAGGAAGAGTAGATGATGCGGTCTTCCACACCTTTTTCCTTCGCCAGAGCCAAACAGTTCTCCTCCAGCTGGGGGTAGAACCACTCGTCGGTTTTGATTTCCACATTGACCATGTGGTGGGTGTCCCGGATCAGGTCGAAGACCTCGCCCAGAGTGGGGATCTTAGCGCCTTGATAGGCTTCCATGCCACAGGAGGCATCCAGTTCCTTTAGCTGCGCCAGGGTCAGATTACGGATCAGACCGGTGCCGTTGGTGGTGCGGTCCACGGATTCATCGTGGATGACCACCAGTTCGCCGTCCAGACTCATATGTACGTCCAGTTCAAAGCCGTCGGCACCCATTTCCATGGACAGACGGAAGGCTTCCAGGGTGTTTTCCGGAGCATGACCGGAGGCGCCCCGGTGACCGTAAATCAGTGACATAGTATCTCCTTATTTCTTGCCCAGCAGGTCGTATTCCTTGGGCAGCAGGTTGCAGGCCAGAATTGCCAGGATGCAGAAGACAATGACGATGTAGGTCATAGCATGGGTGCCGAACAGATCATTGCCGTTGAGAGAAACATTACGCAGATTGACCCAAATCAGACCGGGGCCAATGGCACCGACGAGGGAGTTGACGATGCCCTGAACGGCGAAGAACATGGAAGGATGACTCTTGCCGGTGGTGCGTTTCTGATCAGCAGCGATCTGGGTGGGCATAGCGGTGGGGGCGGAGAAGAAAGCGCCGATGCCATAGCTGCAGACAACACCGCCGGTGGCACCCAGGATCATACGAACCATTGCATCAGGTACCCACACCACATAGGCAGCACACATGAAGACCATACCCAATGCAAAGGAAGCCAGTGCGGTCTGGAATGCGAAGCGGTAGCCCTTCTTTGCCATGACCATGCGGTAGAAAATCAGCATGATGGGAACGGGAGCAAATGCGGAGGAATTGATGATGGCGATCTGGAAGCCGTTGAGGCCCATGGGGCCGGAGATCAGCACATTCTGGCCGGACAGGAACATCTGCAGGCCCAGATTGAACAGGCCGTGGATGACCAGCCATGCCCGGAAGGCCTTAATACCCAGAGTCATCTTCAGACCGTCGATCATGCCAATGTGCTCTTCCTCAGAGACTTCGCCCGCATTGTCGCCGTACTTGGCAACGGCACCGGGCATGGAGGAGTTTTCCTTGATCAGGAACACGGCGATCAGAATGGTCAGAGACAGGGGCGCGAAGTACAGGCCGATCTGACGGATGTTGATGCCGAAGCCGATGAACACGGGGATCAGGGCGTAGGCGATAGAGTACTGAATCGTGTCAAAAGCTGCTTTGATATTGGTCAGGAACAGCCGGTCGTTATCGTTGGCGGTGATTTCGGCGTAGGTGCCGAAGAGGGCATTGATGGCCAGAGTGAAGAAGGAAACGAACAGAGTCAGCAGAATGCCCAGGTAAATGCTGTTTGCCACGCTGTTTTCTGCATAGCTGATGGGGAAGCAGAACAGGATGTAAGCCAGGGTCATGACCACAGTGCCCACCAGAATGGCAGGGCGGCGCTTGCCCCAGGGGGTCTTCAGATTCTGGACGAAGGTTGCCACAGGAACCTCCACCAGACCGTCCATCAGATTGGCGATGGCCTTCATAATGCTGAACAGACCTACAGCGATGATGGTCTTACCGGCGAAAGTCCATTGCTCCAGGTTTTCACCGAAGCCGGCGGTCTGGAGGGCGTCAACCAGGTAGACACTGATGATGGTGCTGAGCATGCAGGGGCCGAAGGAAGCAAATGCGAAGAAGGGGATTTGCCATCTTTTCAGTTTTCTCATAGGGAACCTCTTTTCTTTATTTTTTTAAAAACGCAAGAAAACGTATTTATAGTCTATCATAAGATGCGTAATTTTCATAGTTTTTTATTGATGACTTTGGCGAAATCTGATAAAATGGAGGAACAGAATCCCATATTGACAAGAATGAGCATTGAGAGGTGCAAACTATGGATGAAGTGATCAAACAGATGCGGCAAAAAATGAAGGATGGGGATGACATACGGGATGCCGGCGTGGTGGACCCGGAGAATGTAATTCGCTTTACGGATATTCCCTATGGATCTTGTCCAGAGAATCTGCTGGATGTGTATTGCCCTGAGGGTACGCAAGGTGTTATACCCACTATCATCAGCATCCATGGCGGTGCCTGGTGCTATGGCAGTAAGGACCTGTATGCCCACTACTGTCTGCGGTTGGCCGCCCGGGGCTTTGCGGTGGTAAATTTCAACTATCGGCTGGCACCGGAGCATAAGTATCCTGCACCTTTGGAGGACTGCTGCAATATGCTTTCCTGGGTTCTGAACCAGGGAGCGCAGTACCATATTGATACGAACAACCTATTCCTGGTGGGTGATTCTGCCGGCGGACAGCTGGCCTTCCAGCTGCTGACCATACTGACCAATGAAAAATACAGTGCCATGTTCTCCTTCGCGCCGCCGGCGGAAATCCGTTTTCGGGCCTGCGGCCTGAACTGCGGCTGTTATTTCATGCCCATTTTCAAGAATGTGCCACTCAGTAAGGTGGGCAAAATGTTTGAAGCCTATTTCCCGGAGGATTATGTTCCCTGTATTCCGTCCCTGAAGACCCACAAGTATATTACAAAGGCATTTCCGCCGGCGTTTATCACCACATCTCCCAATGATTACCTGCGGATGATGGCACCGCCTCTGCATATTCTGCTGCGGCTGAAAGGCGTGAAGAGCGTTCTGCGGATCTATGGCGAAAAGTCCCGGGAGGATATCGGTCATGTGTTCCATCTGAATTGCCACCTGGAGGAGGCAGATCGGTGCAATGACGAGCAGTGTGAATTTTTCCGGGATCATATTGTGTCGATGTGATACTTTTTTTAATTAGATAGGGATTTAAACAAAACGGATCCTTCAATCTTGCGCCACAATTGGGGCAAGAAAAAGAATCATCGACTATATCATCCTTGGACGTGCCGTTACGGTGTCCATACTCGGTGCCGGTCCATGAACCATAACTATCAGAGAAGCCAGACTGTCTGTTTAACAAAGCACCGCAGCCGTCATAAAGCCAGGCTACACCCTCATAGGAGTCGCCCTCATACACATCATCGTCCATAAGAAGCTTGCCACATGAAGTGCAAGTCAGATATGGTGTTACATTTGGAAAATGTGATTCTTCAGATTGGATCGAGTACGAAGTGGATCTGACAGATGAGGAAGAATTGGCATACGATAACGCAGTTGAAAATGAGATCCCGCTTTCAGAGGTTCCTGAATTAGAAGCAGCATTGGCTCGTGCATATGAAGATATTGAGGAAATGGAAATCCAGAACGGCATTGATTTGGATGATGAGTATGTGATGGAATGCCAGGGCTCCGATGGATGAGGATGAACTGAATGAATTGGTGGCAGCCCGCGCCCCTCATGCACTGTCTTTCTTTGGGTTGCTGTATGTATTGACTCAGAATCATGGAAATGTCAAGTTGTATTTTGCGGAACGATAACACCGTTATCGGAATAATGCAACACAAAAAAGTGCAACGCTGAGCCAAACTGTGTTGCCTTTTTCTCTCGGCGCAGCTCGACGGGGAGAATTACGTGGGATATGCCAATTTTTGTATCCAATAGCGGTAGTGTTGTTGTGGAGGCAGGACTCAAACCTACCTTGGTGGAATAACGAATGCAACGCTCGGCGAGTAAGCGTTGCGTTTCCCATTTATTGTGGCGAAGAACGTGGTATATGCCATAACAGATACCGTAATGGATACAAACGTGTCCGTTACGGTTTCTTTTTTTATACCCATATTTACCCCGAAAAAGGGTGAAACTCCGAATTTTGCAACGCATTTGTGTTTGT
>JAZOLS010000082.1:0-3219 GCA_045653245.1 Faecousia sp. | reverse complement strand
TATCTTTATGAAAGCAAAGAAGGTCAAGTTTGGCCCCATTCCCCAGCATAAGGACAAGATTTTCGCTGCATTGTTTGAAACCGCCGGCCAGTTCACCTATGTGTACGCCCTTGGTGGAGTAGATGCCGTTGCTGCCCCCATCCTCTCCTCTGTTTGCGTGGTTTCCCTGGTGCTTTCCCGCGTTTTCCTGAAAGAAAAGCTTTCCTGGAAAACTTACGCCTTCATCGCCGTTGTGATCATCGGCATCCTTTTGTTGGCAGTTAGTGAAGAGCTTTAATCCCGAACACGGATATTTATGATATGTAACCAAAAAGTCGCCGGATTTCCCGGCGACTTTTCTTGCATTTTCTTATCCGCAGTGCTATAATAAAAATTAAAGGGGGACTTGAAATGAAGCGCGTTACAGTTAAGCGAATTAAATGCGTACCGTCGTCAAAAAAGAAAACCCTCAGCAACAAAACCTACAATCTGCTTATTGGTTGCTGCATTTTATATGGTCTTCTTCTGAATTATATCATTGTTCTCAACTACAGCAACTTCTTTTCTGCTATTAATCCTTATCTGTTTTTCATCTGCGCCCTTTCCGTTGGATTGTTGGGCGTTTATCTTGTTAATAAATCCGATAAACCTGCCATAAGTTTCTTGGGGTACACTTTAATTGTAATTCCTATTGGTGCTGAACTAGCTACGGTGCTCCCTAGTTATGCTCAGGAAGATATTCAAATTGCTATCGTTCTTACATTCTGTGTTGTTGCCATAATGACACTCCTTGCTACAGTCTACCCGCTATTCTTCTCAGGTCTTGGAAAAGTATTGTTCTTTTCTCATCTTGCGAGTCTCATAGGTGAATCTATAGCTCTGTTAGCAGGATATAGAACTTCTGCTTACAACTGGATCTTCGTCATTATTTATTCACTTTATGTCGGATATCATTGGTATCGAGCACAATCTTCCACCAAAACACTGGATGCTGCCATTGATTTTGCGGCACGCCTGTACTTAGATATTATTAATTTGTTTCTTCGTTTGCTTAAAATCATTGCAAAAAGCAAACGAAGGCATTGATAGTGAAAGCTATGTATCCTTTTGCACAAAATGCTGTTGAAGATACGTCTGTATTTTTGATTCTTTTTCCATTGACACACCAAATGCGCTATGGTATAATATTTCAGATAAAGAAATATTCACTCAGGATGCGAAAGGAGTTTGTATGACTATGCAGAATCAGAACGCAACAATGCTCGACGCCATCTGTGGCAGCAGTGTTCGTGTTTCTATTTTGGACCGTCTGTCATCCGTTGACCTGTGTACTTTCGACTCCCCTGAATACGCTGTTTTTCCCGGCTTTTGTGATGTGCATGTGCATTTCAGAGAGCCGGGTTTTTCTTATAAAGAGACCATCTTCTCCGGCTCTTTGGCAGCGGCTCACGGTGGGTACACAGCGGTCTGCACCATGCCCAATCTGGATCCCGTTCCGGATACCAAGGCACATTTGAAAGAGCAACTGGACCTCATTAAGCAGGACGGCTTGATCCACATTTATCCTTACGGCTCTATCACCATGGAGCAAAAGGGCGAGGCTCTCTCGGAAATGAAAGCTATGGCACAGCAGGTCATCGGCTTTACCGATGACGGACGGGGCGTTCAGCGCGATGAAATGATGCGTGCCGCTATGAAACAGGCAAAGCAGTTGAATAAACTGATCGTTGCCCACTGTGAGGACAACTCCCTCTTGAACGGAGGATATATCCACGATGGCGACTATGCCAGAGAGAATCACCATCGCGGTATCTGCTCTGAAAGTGAGTGGAAGCAGATTGAACGGGATTTGGCTCTGGTGAAAGAAACCGACTGTGCTTACCATGTATGCCACATCTCCACCAAAGAGTCTGTGGAACTCATCCGCAAGGCAAAGGCACAGGGGCTGAATGTCACCTGTGAGACCGCTCCCCACTATCTGATTTTGGACGATTCCTACCTGCAGGAAGACGGCAGATTTAAGATGAATCCCCCTCTTCGGGATAAATCCGACAGGGAGGCACTGATTGCAGGCATCCAGGATGGCACGATCGACATGATTGCCACCGACCATGCTCCCCACTCCGAGGAAGAAAAGAGCAAGGGCCTGGATGGAAGCAGTTTCGGTATTGTCGGACTGGAAACCGCATTCCCCCTGATGTATACCTACCTGGTAAAAGAAAACATCATATCTCTTGAAAAACTCCTACAGTTGATGGTCACCAATCCCCGGAAGCGTTTCCGCATCCCCATGACTACGGACTTCTCCATTTGGGATATGCGGCAAAGTTATATCATTGAACCCGAAGAATTTCAATCCCAAGGTCACTCCACGCCTTTCGCCGGCTGGCGTGTTTGGGGCAAATGCATGGCCACCGTTTGCGACGGCAAATTGGTTTGGTTAGAAAAGGTCAGAAACAGCAAATAATACAAAAAAGATACGGAGGCTTTCTTATGGCAAAGCGCACAGATATCAAGAAAATTATGATCATTGGCTCCGGCCCCATCGTCATTGGCCAAGCCGCAGAATTCGACTACGCCGGCACGCAGGCCTGCCTTGCTCTGCGGGAAGAGGGTTACGAAGTGGTACTGGTAAACTCCAACCCTGCTACCATCATGACCGATACCACCGTGGCGGATAAGGTTTACATGGAGCCTTTGACCTTGGAATATGTGGCAAAAATTATCCGTCACGAACGTCCCGATGCCATCGTTCCCGGCATCGGCGGTCAGACCGGTTTGAATTTAGCTATGCAGTTGGAGAAAAAGGGCATTTTGAAGGAATGCCGGGTCAAACTGCTGGGCACTTCCAGCGCATCCATCGAGCGTGCCGAAGACCGGGAACTGTTTAAAGAGCTTTGCATGTCCATCGGCGAGCCGGTTATTCCCTCTGAGATCACCTACTCCATTGAGGAGGCCAAGGAAGCTGCAAAGCGAATTGGCTATCCCGTGGTTTTGCGTCCTGCCTTTACTTTGGGCGGTACCGGTGGTGGCTTTGCCTATAGCGAAGAAGAATTGGTGGAAGTCGGTTTAAATGCCTTTAAACTCTCCCCTGTTCACCAGGTTCTGATCGAAAAATCCGTCAAGGGCTACAAAGAAATCGAATTTGAGGTCATGCGTGACGGCAGCGACCATGCCATCACCATCTGCGGCATGGAAAACATCGATCCTGTGGGCGTGCACACCGGCGACAGCATCGTG
>JAZOLS010000081.1:0-8525 GCA_045653245.1 Faecousia sp. | reverse complement strand
GCTGAAGGGGTGTCCTATTTGTGTGGTTGGTTAGGTGATGCAGTACTTCCAGAGAACAATGGAACAACCGTGCTGAAAAATGATGATTATCACGCAGATTTAGATGCTGAGAATATTTATCGTCGAATTAAACAAGGTGCAACATTAGTAAATGCAACAAACGCATACTATGCAAGCCTGACATCAATTCATACTAGGGCAACAGAATTTCTGAGCAATATCGATTATGAAACAGTAAAAGAAGCGATATATTATGGATTAATTGATTGCGAATTGCTGATATTGTTAGCGCTAGCCCAAGAAAACGGAATGGCGGAGGAAATTGCTCTCATTGAAGCAAGATTAGCAGATGAGCAATACCATATTGACACAATCCGTCAAGATTACTCCGATACATACAATTTTATGTGCAGTCTTCAAAACGGGTTAGCAGATATAGAAAATTACTAATGGAGAGATGACGTATGAGCAAAACAAAACTGAAATGGATTGTCCGGTTGATTTATGCCATTGTGATGATCTTAACTGTTCTGTACTTCATTCCTTATCTCGAATATGTTAGGAACAAACCCTCAGGGGACGACCTTTTTGATTTTGGCCCCACCATAGACTTTACTTTGGAGTTTTTGTTTATCGGTGTTCGCTATGTAAGCATCATATTGTTGTGCGAATACGGAGCATATTCCAGTATTAAATACTTTTTGACCGAGCATGAAAAGAACAAAATTGAGCTTTCTTGGCATATTATCAAATTACTTGTTGCACTAATGGTTATTTGGGAACGGTTCGAGAGGTATGCACAGATGGTTCATCAGATGTATCGAGGCTAATTTTCTTTCCCGCGCCTGGGTTTCCGGGTGCGGGATTTTTTGTCAGTTGTTGACGAAATGGCGGTGGTTGGGTATAATGACAAAAAATCTCGGAGGATCGGAATATGCTTGTCTACTTGCAAATGATCGAAACCCCGGAGGACCGATCAAAATTTGTAATTATTTATGAAGAATATCGTGACTGCATGTACCGCACCGCATTCCGGATTTTAAAAAATCCGCAAGATGCTGAAGACGTGGTGCATTGTGCATTTGTCAAGCTCGCAGAACATATGGAGAAAATCGGCGACCCCAAGTGTCTAAAAACCAAAGGCTACGTCGTTACTATTGCTAGAAACAAAGCAATTGATACTTACCGAAAGAGGCAAAAGCATCCACATTTAGAATATAGGAACGCCCTTAACGGCATGTGGGTAGAGTACGACGGTGGCAACCGCGTCACCGAATGTATTCTGAAACTGGATGAACGTCAACAGTATATTCTCACCATGAAATACTATCACGGCCATAAACTGAAGGAAATTGCAAAAATGATGGATATAACTTATAGAAATGCGTTGCAAATTGAACAGAGGGCCAAAAAGAAACTACGGGTTCTTTGCGAGGAGGCTGGGATCGAATGTTAACAGATGCAATGTTACGGGAAGCAACTGCGGAAGCGGAGCGTTTCCTTTTGTCTACGATGCCGGAAGATGGCGAACCCCATGAATTTTCAAAGCGATTCCTGCGGAAGATGGAAAAGCTGATCCGCAGAACAAATCATCCTATTCGTTATCAGATCATGCGCACCGCAGCGGCGGTAGCTCTGGCCATTGTGACCCTGTTCGGCGCAGTGATGGCTGTAAGCCCTGAAGCCCGCGCGGCAGTAGTCAGTTGGATCAAAAGTTCCTTTCATGAATTCTTTGAATATTCCAATGCAAATCCGGGTGCAAATACCTCTTCTGATGACGCAGATGAAGTACCCCAATATGAATACCGTTTGTCTGTAGCCCCGGAGGGATATCGGGAATGGAAGATAGCGGAAAAGGTAGATGGAAAGACATACATATACATTAATGATAAGGAGGAAATCTTAAAATTTGCTTATTCATATGGGGCAAAGATTGATCGTTTATTCATAAAATCAGATGAGTACGAACAATATTCAGCAACGATAAACGGGGTATCAGCCGATATTTACATAGCAGCAGAAGAACAAGAAACAAGTGTCATTGTTTGGGAAGACCCACAAGAGGATACCCTTATTCGGATTTTTGCCATTGCGGATAAAGAAACCTTGGTGAAGATTGCCGAAACAGTTGTCAAAACTGGGCAATAAAAATTATAGTTTCTTGTCGAAAATTCACCGCTTTTTTCGTTATTTATATAATTAGCAAATGAAAGGGGGTGCGTGCATGAGAATAGCAACTGCAATTTTGGCAATCCTTCTTGTCGTTTCCATACCCATGACGGCATTAGCAGCGCCGAGAGCATTAAGTATCAATCCAGTAATGGATTTTGATAGAGGAACAGCCACTTGTGAGGTAGAGGTGGTTGGTAATAATTTGTCTGAGTTGATTCAGGTCACCATGGAACTGAAGCACGGGTCTACTGTTGTGGAATCCTGGTACAGCGAAGGCTATGGTTATGTCTATATGCTGGAGTATGCCGACGCAGTCAAGGGCCGTACATACGACCTGGTCGTTTCCGTGATCTTCGACGGAGAAGTTCTGACACCGGTTTCCATCCGCGGAACCTGCTAATCCCAAAACAAGAAGTGGACACTCCGGTTTAACCGGGGTGTCCACTTCTTGTTTTGGATTTCAGAAGCTTAGCTTCCGTCTTGTAACCCTTTTTAGCATATTTCATAATCAGGACAAAGGCGGTTACGCTCAGCAAAACAACTGCGCCGTAATACAAAATACAAGCGGGTGCAGGATTCTCGTTTGACAGCAATTCTAATCCGACTAGAGGCATCAAAAAACTGATCTTATCCAGGAAATGAATCTCAAGTAAATTTAACAAAACAGGTATTAACAGAATGCCGGCAGAAATGGATAATGTGATTAACTGATTTTTTGTCCAAATTCCAAACAATAGAACAATTGCCGTCACACACACCGCTGCAACAAGACGTAGAACTTCAAACAAGACAAGTCCTTCCAATATCGATACTGTATCCGTCCATCCGCTAAACGCTTCAATGCTGCAAAGCGGTGCGTCCAGATCGGGAAAACCGTAATTCTTAAGCACGTACCGGTAATCCGGGATCTGTGCGATGAAGAAAACAATAACTGTAATACATATGCAGATCGTAAGTTTACATCCAGCAGATGCGCTACGGCCTTTCTTGCTGACATTCAGGATCGGCAACATACCGGAGCTCGTCTCGATCGGAAAGATGCTGGAAAAACACAGAATAATGCCTGCCACTACCAAGGCAGCCCCACCGGCTTTGCTATGCTGAGGATTCAGCCCAAACAGGTAGTTATAACCCGGTTCATAGACAAAATGTGCCTCTTTCTCTTCTTCCTTCAACTGTAAAATTCTTTCCACCTGTGGGTATACCCGGTTCAGCAGCACTTGTTCTGCCATTAAAGTGCGCTCCAACGGCGGAAGCAGGGTGTTGAAATCTGTTGCCGACAATTCCCCGGCGACATAATCTTTGCGTAGCTTTGCAATTTGCTGATGGATCTCAGCAAAACGCCTAGACTCAGATTCCAGATATTCTTGCTTTTCTTCTGTTAAAGGGCCAGCCAGCCGCTCCATATAGTTCTTATAATGCAATTCGTTGGTGTCATAAGCAATGGTTCGCGGCTCTTGGATGTTAACCAGCAAAAGCAAGACCAAAACACCTATGGTGCCGCACTCCACAAGAAGCTTCCACAGTTCATGTCCAAAGAGCACTGTGCTTCTTCCCCGAAAAGGAACCCACCGAGGAAGCCGAAATTGCGGTTGCCGTATAGTAGAAATATTTTTGCGGCAAAACAATAGGCAAAGCAATACGATAGTCAGCGCTAAGATTACAAAGATCAATACCCATGCGGCAGAAAAAACCTCCACAGGATATCCAAAAACATCAAGATTTCGGTACTCCGACAACCACCCAGTGGAGAATATCAAATTGCTGATATTGACAAATTTCAAAATATTCCAGGTTGAAATGGGAGAGATTACCTGTGACAGAATGTATCCCACACCCAGGAAACCGCCAACTGTCAACCATGTGGGCATGGATTCCTGCCAAAAAGCACCTGCCGCAAGACAAAGAACGCCGACCAGTCCGTACAGAACCCATTTTAAGAGGAGGAACAGCGCAAGGTATTCACCAACGGAAAACGGCAGTGCGCATGTAGTAAAACCGGTCAAGGACTGTACAGGGCGGGACAGGTCTCCCAAGCCGAATGAAACAGCACAATAACCTAAATTTGTTCCCCAAAGAACGAAGACGATCAAAAAAGATAGAATTGCTGTAGAAACCAGTTTGGCACCGACCAAAGGCAGCCGACCTTTTTGTGTTGCTTTCAGAATTGGTAATGTTCCGCTTTTTTGCTCTCCAATTGCCATTTCTGTGCAAAAAAGAAGGATAGCGACCAAGGCGATCAGATCTGTAACCGCAGAGTTCTGAAAGTGCAGCACACCGGCAGACATATCATAGACCGGCATTATGTGCAGAAGATCCTTAAATCGGTCAATTACCGCCAGTTGATTGCGGTAGGAGAAACTATCCGGCTCGGCAAAAATGGATACAGAAGTCTTTGTCTTAGCTTCCTGAATGATCGTTTCTATGACCTGTGTGTGATTGCTTGTTTGCTGTACCTCCTGCAGTAGATCCCGGAAAAGAAAACGTTCAGAAAACAGATCCTCGGTGTACTGCAAATATGCACCGCTTGTGTAGATTTCCCAATAGCCGCGCATTTCTTCGCTGATCTGCGGATCGGTTTCGTTTTCCCACTGGGTACAAGCATCTAACAGTTCAACTTTTTCCTGCAAATAGGATAGACGCTGCCCTGCCGGTATTGCCGTCACATCCTGCTGTGCTGCGATATACGCCTTTTGTTCGTATAAGGAATAACCGCCTGTAAAATTGTGGCGAAACAGAAAGAAATTTGCGATAACAGCAATTAACAAAACTGAGAAAAAGCGCAGAGTCAATGCTTTTCTAAGCTCAGCAGTCAGAATCCTCACACGGACCCCTCCTTTGCTCTGCGTTCCTCAAACGTATAAAGATAGACATCTTCCAACACTGGCATTACCGGGTTGCTAAGATACTGCTCCGGCTCACTATCGCAAATCACCCGTACCCAGATCCGGTTTTCTTCATCCCTGCGGATATTTCCTACAAGAAACCTGTCCTGCACGGTATCCAGTTCGTCTTCTTTTACACAGATTTCAAACACTTTCCCCATCATCTGTTTTAACAGCTCAGCAGGTCTTTGCTGCGCAATCAGGTGACCGTCCTTCAGCATCAGGATCTCTTTGGCAATAAACTCAATGTCCGAAACTACATGGGTAGCAAGAATCACGATTCGATCCATAGAGATTTGTGAGATCAAATTTCGGATGCGGATGCGTTCTTTCGGGTCGAGGCCTGCGGTGGGTTCGTCCAATATGAGAATCTTTGGCGATCCCAGCACCGCCTGAGCAATCAGGATCCGCTGCTTCATACCACCGGAATAAGTTCCAAGCCGTTTGTCCAGAACATCGGTCATATTGACCATAGCCGCAACCTGCTCAATTTCTTTGGATGCCTGCGCCTTTGACATACCTTTCAGTGCGGCAATGTAATACAGAAACCGCCGGGCGGTAAAATGAGGATACAACCCCTGCTGCTGGGGCATATAACCAAGAAGCGCACGGTAGTCTGCACCCATCTTCCCGGAGGGAATGCCGTCAACAAGAATCCTGCCGCTGTCCGCAGAGAGGTTCTCTGTAAGGATTTTCATCATTGTGCTCTTGCCCGCACCATTTGGACCTAACAAGCCGTAGATCCCGCCGGTAAGGGTTGCGGAGAAATCTGACAGGGCAACCTTCTTACCGTAGGCCTTTGTAAGTTTTTCGATCCTTAACTCCATAAGCGCATCCTCTTCATGAATTGCCCGTGGTAGTACTCTCGCTGTAAAAATCCAGCAAATCCTCTTCCTGCAGCCCATCCGCCAAAGACACATACTTGACATAGCTGAATACCCGCAGATGGCCGGCACTGCCAGCATCGACAGTGCGTCTCATCACAAAGCCTATATCTGAGATCGCCTCTATCATAAAACCTTTGTTCACTGCGTTGGGAAGTTCTTTCTTGGTATTCAGATTATACAAACGCCACTGCTCCTTGTCCGGATCATACTTTAAAGCATATCCCTTTCCGATATGCCGCAGAACATCGGGACCAACAACATCCTGCTTGCCGGTATTCAGGTCATATGTATGCACACCGTATCCTGAGTCTGATGTACCGGCATAGTACAGTTTGTCATCTTCGATAATATTAACACTCGCAAATTCCTGTATGGTTTTTTCAAACAATGTGCGAACCTGTCCGGTTTTTCCGTCCCAATGTTGCAATGTGGCGGGCATTTTCAGGAATTTCTGTCTGTAATTGGGGTCTTTGAAATCTGCATCGGGAACACCTGCGGTGTAAAACAACACTTCATTGCTTTTCACTGCAGAAAGGGTAATATGGACATCGTTTTTTTCAAGCAGGATTTCTTCCTTGCCGGTCTGCAACTCCAGGCGTCCCAGATAATCCGAGATCCGCTGAACTATATTTCCGCCGTCTGCAGCAGGGATGGAACCTTCCACACGTGCAGAGTAGTACAAAAATCCGTCAATGACGGCATAGGAAGAAACCGTTACCTCCTTTTGATCTTCGATATACTTTTCTCCTAAAGTAGCAACCGTTTCCAAGCCCGCGCCTGTTGCATCCCGGCGGTATACGTGGGTGCCGTAGTGATCTTGCAGAATATAATACAGGTGATCATCCCAGAAAAACAGCGGTGTAAGCATGTGTGCGCCCGCCAGGAATGCTTCACAGTTCTCACTTATCCGATGGTCCGGCTCCTGATCATGCAGGCATCCTACTTTGGAGCACAAGCACACACGGGCTCCACTGGTGGTGTCCACAAATTGTAAAAAACCAGATCCCACAAAGTAATACCCTTTGTCACTGAATGCACCGCGCTGTTGATATGCCCAGATCCAGTCTGAACCAGGGTCTGTCTGCTTGTTGCAGGCTGACAGTCCGCAGAACAAACAAAACAACAGAAGACAAGTAACGACCTGTTTAACAGTTTTCATATTGATACTCCTCTCTGTAGGGGTAGAGACGGTTTATTGCCAATCTGGATTTTCGGACAACCAGTGCTCCAGCTGTTGCTTCAGGGCTTCCAATATTTTCTTGCTTCCGGCGTTTTCCAGTTCCCGAAGCATCTGATCATACTCTTCTTCGGTCAGCTTACTGAAGTTAGGAAAGTACTTCGCATATATGGCTTCCATTGCCTCCAGTTCCTTCTCAAAGCCCGAATAATTGAAAACAACAGGATAAAATAAAATGCTATTGTCAAGAACCTCTCGGTAAGTTTCAAGCTGACCCTTTCCATCATATGTGTACAGCAACCAGTTTTCTGTTCCGGGACTCAATAAATTCGCCGTTTCGATGTTCGCGGTCAGGCCACTGAAATAGGAAAGAGGAGATAGAAAATCCAAACTGTAGGACGAACCGTCCTCATATCTTGTAATTTCGTAATATCCATCTGCAATTGTATAATCTCTGCCTTCCTTGCCGTAGAACAACTGCATGCGGAAATCTTCATCCTCGGCAATCAGGTTTAATAAAGAAAGTGCTTCCGCTTTGTATTGTGAACTGGCGGCAATACCGCTGATTGGACCACCGGAGACGGTGCCCTGAAAAAATGCTTTGGTATTTGGAATATAAACCTTTCCCGATGTGTCCATATATGTACAATCGAGGAAAACACTACCATAGGACAACTGGGCAAGGGACCGATCGGTTGTAACATATCCAGCTTCTTTATATCTGGCAATTGCGTTTTGAATTTGACGCACATGATCTGTCTGCAGTGTATTAACCACCATAGGTGCATCTAATGTATAGTCGATCGCAAAACAAGCGCCGATTCCCTTGTAACACGGTGCAATGATCTCGTACAACCTGCCCGGGTAACACGAGTCCGTCTCGCCGGTAAAGCTGTTGCTGCTAGTCAACGTTGTGTCTCTGTCTACAAAAAGGAACGGTTTTTCATTGTTCTTTTTGTAAATCTCCTCAAAAAGGTTATCCATTTCCCAAAAGTTACCAGAAAAAACCTCCTCGGTCAGACCGTATTTCCCTAAGAAGTCAGACTTCATGTCCCACCCGCCGCCGTGTGATAGATTCAAAGCGGTTGGAATACCGTAAACCTCATTGTCCACTGTTCCACACAGCCAGTTATACTTATGCGGTACCGCCTTTTCCAATGAGATTTCTGCAGAGCCGTTAATGTATTCGGTAATCGGCTGCAGATATTTCTGCATATCCTTAGCCCGCATCCGACCGTAGATTAAGTCAGCATCTGCCAGCGCTTTTTGTGCCTCCGGTCTGGAAAACCAGTCCGAATCTATGAGCCACTGATCCATAGTTAACAAAACAAACTGTACGCGAAAAGGCATGTCCCTGTCGGCCAGCATTTGGTTTAACTCGAGAGCCGCTGCTTCATTCCATGT
>JAZOLS010000080.1:0-44864 GCA_045653245.1 Faecousia sp. | reverse complement strand
GCCGGAGATCAGAGCCAGGGAGACCGCGACGGAGCTCCGGAGCAGGCCGAGAGCCGGCAGGCATAATGTAGTGACCGGCTATTGCGAAAACCAGTGTGCGCACTGGTATTCGCTGACGCCTCCCATGCCTGCGGGCATAGGTTTTTCTCCTGATCCAAACAAAAAATATCCGCTACCCATGGACAGGGGAGCGGATATCTTTATTCATCTTTCTTCCGATCAAGCAACATTTGAAAACCAAAATCGAAGCAGGTAAAGCCGGCACAGCCAACAACACCAATAATGAAAGAACTTTCGTCGATATTATAACCGATCTCGTAGGCCATGCACCAAGCAAATACCATAGTTAAAACACCAATGATCAGATGCGACCAGGAACTACAAAGAATTTGAACAAATCTTTTCAGAATTTTCAGCATATATCAACCTCTGAACCGCAGGAAACGGACGACGACCATGACCAGCAGCAGGATCACGGCCAGGGCAAGGGCACAGACGGAGAGCACGCCCAGGAAGGTCAAAGACTGGCCATTCCAAAATAGGGAAGTGGTTGTACCGAGCTGACCGGCGATCCAAGCACCAACGCCACCGAAGACACCAAAAACACCGGAAAGAATAGATTCCTGTACCGGCTCAGGATCAGGCACCCAACCAACCGGTACTAATTCAACTGAAACTCCATCATAAAAGATGGGACCTGCCACACAGTCCTGACCTAAATCGTTACAAGTCATAAAGACACCATATAACAAAAAAATACAGTTATCAGTATCATAAACACCTGTCAAGGCATACGACCCAGAATTGTTATCACAAATAATCTCATAGTCACCAACGCCATAATCATTAAACATGACAGGAATTTCATGAAGTACATCATTATTAGATAAATCACGAACAAGCACGGTGTAAGACCCTGAAAAAAAATCTACGTCACGGAAATAAGCAAAAGAAGCACCATCCAATTCCGTAGTAATCATGTACTCGGCTGCAAACGCCGGAACGACCATGACCGAGCAGACAAGCACAACCGAGAAAAAGAGAAGAAGAAATCTTTTCATAAAACACCTCTACGTAAAGATAAAACGAACGCAACAAAATAAAAATTTTGTTGCGTTATCAGCGTGTTTTTACAAGATTATTAGGAAGTAGCCCTTTCGTACGCTTTTTAGGTAAATATAACGAACAACTAATTTAAGTATATCTTTGTTTAAATTGTGTGTCAAGGCATTTCGTTTTTATCAAAACTGATTAATTTCACCAAAAGACTTTACAAGTCCTTTCATTGTCGCTAAAATAATAATAGAAATTATATTCCCGGAGGTTTTTATATGGCTGTTAAACGAATTGGTGTTCTGACTAGCGGCGGTGACGCTCCCGGTATGAATCCCTGTGTCCGTGCAGTTGTCCGTACAGCTACCTTTCATGGCGTGGAATGCTACGGCATCCGCCGTGGCTACAACGGCTTAATCAATGGCGACATTTTCAAACTGGACGAAAAAAGCGTATCCCATACCATCAATCGCGGCGGCACAATTCTCTATACTGCTCGCAGCAAGGAATTCATGACTGAAGAAGGTCAAAAGAAGGCCGTTTCTACCTGTAAATTTCTGGGCTTAGACAGCATTGTAGCCATTGGCGGCGATGGAACATTCCAAGGCGCCCGTGCGCTGAGCAAATATGGAATTAATGTCGTTTGCATACCTGCTACAATCGACAATGACATTAGTTGCACAAACTATTCCATTGGCTTTGACACAGCCGCAAACACAGCCATTGAGTGTATCGATAAGTTGCGTGACACCATGCAATCCCACGAAAGATGCTCCGTTGTGGAGGTAATGGGCCGAAATGCGGGCTTTTTGGCTATGTATGTGGGGTTGGCAGTGGGTGCAACAGCGGTTTTGGTACCTGAAAAGACAATTGACTTTGATCACGATGTTATCGAAAAGATCCGTCAGGCACGCTTCAATGGCTTCAGTCACTATATGATCGTCGTTGCGGAAGGCGCTGCATCCGCTTCAGATGTTGCTGCTCGAATTAAGGATGCGATTGATCTGGATCCCCGTGTGACAGTTCTCGGACACATCCAACGTGGTGGCGTTCCCACCGGCCGTGATCGTATCAATGCTACAAAAATGGGTTATCTTGCAGTAGAACTTCTGCTTGCAGGTAAAACAAACCGTATTGTTTGCACCAATGCCGGCAGTTTTACTGACATTGATATTGACGAAGGCCTCGCAATGCACAAGAGCATTCAGAAGATCGAGGTAGATGTTCTGGCAGCAATGACGGGGCTGTAACTCCCCTGCCCTACTAATTTGATAACGAAAAAATGCCAACTGTGTTTGATCAACGCAGTTGGCATTTATGCTTTTGGATGGCATTTTTCGTAGACAGATTTCAACTTTTGGTTGATCATTTGTGTATACATCTGCGTGGAAGAAATGTCGCTATGGCCCATCAATTCCTTCAAAGAGCCCAAATCTGCCCCATTTTCCAGCAAATGTACTGCAAAACTGTGGCGCAATGTATGCGGTGTCAGTTCCTTTTCAATATGTGCAGTGTCCTGGTAGTGCTTCAGGATCTTCCAGAAACCCTGTCGACTCATACGAATTCCGTTGACATTTACAAAGAGAGCGTTCTCCTCGGGATATGCCAGCATACCCGCACGCACCTCATTGATATACACAGACAAAGCGCGCAATGCAGCAGGATACAGCGGAATGGAACGTGTCTTCTTGGCACTGTTGCATTTAATAACACCCAGTTCCAAATTCACATCATCAATGTCCAAACTCAGCAACTCTGTAACACGCATACCGGTGGCGTACATCACCTCAAGCATGGCTTTGTCGCGGAATCCCTTGGCATCTACACAAACAGGTTGCGCGAGCAGCAACTCGATCTCACGCCCGGTGAGGATCTGAGGAAGTTTCTTTTCCCCTCTGTCCACCCGAATATCGGTAACCGGTGTTGCCTCAAGAAATCCGGAAGATACTACATAACCATAGAAGTTCTTCAGACTTGCCAGGCAACGGGAAACTGTTGCTGCGGAGCGACCATCGTCCTCCAAATGAGAAAGATAGCGGCTAATATTCACTTGTGCGGCTTCTACCACATCCAGTTCCTCATAATGCTGTAGCCATTCGGCGAACTGCCGGATGTCCCGCATGTAAGAGGCAACGGTGTTGGCAGATGCTTGTCTTACCTTTGTCAGGTAATTTTCATAAGCATCAATCAAATCCAACATGAATTGCGTACCTTCCCATTGTTTCGTAATCTTCTATCAGATTCGCCAAGAATGGCGAGATCAAACCATAATCGATCATCCCAATTATCATAACAAACATGATGCCAATAGCTATCATGCGCGTGCTTATCTTATTGCCCAATCTGCATGCGCAGAAATTCAGCAAAATGGGTATCAAACATAAATCTGAGAACTGCATCATCTGCCGGATTAGCCAGCCGGCACTATTAAAAGATGCGGCAATGGCATATGCTGCAGCAGAAAAATCAGATATATGCAGAATGCAGGCCAAATAAGCAAGCCAAGGCTTGGAATGAACAATGAAAAATAAAGAAACAAGAAAAGGCATCATAACAGAAACTGCGGTACCGACGATCGACACACGGCATCCTGTGGCCATGCGCATCAGAAGCAAATAATGATCACCAACAGCATCTGCAAACAGAATGCCACACACGGAAGCGACTACAGCACACAACGCAAGTAACGACCAAATTTTTCGGCAATCTTGCAAAATTGACATTGAATGAATCGTTCCGCACATATCCTTTTGCTCCTCTCTCAGTCGTTAGCATCCCTTGTCTACACGAGAGCATAATGATCAAGCAAAAAGACATAATAATCCGCAATATCGCAAATACATGAATACTATACTCCAAAAATGAATGAAATGCAAGGGTTTTTGGTTATTTTTCCGTTTTTTGTGGATTATGCCCATTTTTATGTCAACATGATTATGTTAACTACTCAAACTGGAATTATGCCCAATTGCGCTATATTTATGCATTTGCGTAGATATTGGGTGCACGCAAACGAGCAAACCACTAAATGTTGATTTTGCAAGTCTGCCTGCAAAAATTCGCAAGTAGGTAAATATAATTTACCTACTTAAAAATTTTGTACAAATTAACGATAAGCCACTTTCTTTCTCTTCCCGGTTTTCGTTCCCGTCGCAGGCAAAAAGGCTACCAAAGCACTCCCGACAAGAATGATGATTGCAGTAGTACCCATTCCCTGGTATTGGCCGCCAAACAACAATGCAGTCATTGCCAACAATAGCAAATAGTAGCATCCACCGAATATTATGGACACTTGAAGCCGCAGTCGCTTGACTAAAATGACCGCTATCCAAGCGCCTGCAACGGAAGACAGTGCGAGTATTGCCATTGCTGCATATCCTACGGCTCCCTCCCCTATTTTCTCTGACAATACCATTATTGCGACAAGTGCAGATCCTGCCAATGTTATCAACATACTGATCAGCAAAGCCAGGCCAATGCCAGCCGGTAACGTCATTGCTGTTCCGGTGGTTTTCTTCTTTCCATACATAGTACCCCTCCTTTGGTACAAGGTATTCATGGGTTTATATAAAAAGAACCGGGACAGATGAACTGTCCCGGTCAATATTATTAGTTGGACATTTGCGCAATCATGGCATCAAGAAGCGTCTGTGCAGCCGCCTTCGTTTTGCCTACTGCGGTGTAGTAGAACTTTACCTTGGGTTCTGTGCCGGAGGGTCGCACGATCACACTCCCACATTCACCTAAGATCAACTCCAACACGTTGGATTTGGGCAGAGCAATGGGGGTTTCAACACCGGTGGTCAGGTCCTTGGCACGACGACTCTGATAGTCATTGACAGCCGTCACCGTTGCACCGCCGATAGACTTGGGAACATCACTGCGAAGTCCTGCCATCATAGCTGCAGCCTTCTCCATAGCATCAGCACCCGTCAGTTCGATGCTTTGCACGTGAGCAAGGTAGAACCCATAGGTTTTATAAAGTTCTTCCAGAGCGTCCAAAACGGTCTTGCCGGATTTTTTAAGTGCGGCTGCCATTTCGCAAACCAGCATAGAAGCCACAACAGCATCTTTGTCCCGAGCGTATGTTCCTTTGAGATACCCACAACTTTCCTCGAATCCGAAAACAAATTTGTTTTCCTCGCCGTTTTCTTCCAGGGAAAGGATCTCGCCACCGATATACTTAAATCCTGTCAGGACCGCTTTCATTGCAACGCCATACTTTTCCGCGATCCGATCAGTCAAAGGCGTGGAAACGATGGAACGCACCACTTCCGCACCGTCCGGCAGATCATTACGGGCAGTACGTGCTTTCAGAATGTAATCCATGAGCATGCAGCCCAACTCATTGCCGGAAAGTTTCCGGAAATCATCACCGCAAGGTACAGCAATCGCCACACGATCCGCATCCGGGTCCGTACCAAGAATCAGATCGCAGGGTACATTACGAGCCACCTTATAGCTCTCATTCAGCGCCGCATCGGTTTCGGGGTTGGGATATTCGCAGGTCTTAAAATCTCCGTCAGGATGTTCCTGGCAGGCCACAACGGCAATATTCACACCAAGTCGGCCCAAAATCTCACGTACAGGCTCATTGCCGGTTCCGCAAAGAGGCGTATAAACAATATTCAGCCCGGCAGAACGGATCATTTCCGGTTCGACTGCCTCAGCAAGCACAGTTTCATAATACTTTTCCCACATATCCTGACCTATGTAGGAAATAAGACCCTCTTCCATGAATGCGCAGAAGGATTTGCTCTCGGGGATAAAATAAGGGATTTGTGCGATCTTTTCAGTAACGACCGCCGCAGGTTCGTCTGTCATCTGACAGCCGTCCGGGCCATAGCATTTAATACCGTTATAAGCGCCTGCATTGTGGCTGGCAGAAATTACGATACCACAGCCGCAGCCCAGCTGGCGGACTGCAAAAGAAAGCATTGGTGTAGGCGCTAGACGGTCATACAGCCAGGTATGGATACCGGCTTCTGCCAGTGCAACCGCACAAACCTCGGCAAAGAGTTGGGAATTGTGTCTGGAATCGTAGCCAATGGCGGCAACTTTAGGCAGATCCGTACCGGACAGCCAGGATGCCATGCCTTGAGCAGCACGACGGACAGTGTAGCGGTTCAAACGATTGCTGCCCATGCCCATAATACCGCGCATGCCTGCTGTACCAAACTGCAGATCGCTTCCAAAACGGCTTTTCAGTTCTTCTGTATTTCCTGCAATAGCTTTCAGTTCCGCCTGTGCATCTGCTGGTAAATCTGCATCGCACCAAAATTGATAACGCTCTTCAAATGTCATATTGATTCCTCCATTTATAAAAAAACAGCCCAAATACTATTTGAGCTGTTTCTGTTTTTGATTAACCCTCGGCAGTCTCAGCCTCGGTATTGCGAGCTTCGTGGGATTCTGCCAAAGCGCGGAACTTAGCACGGGTGTCCTGGACCTGGCCCAGGGACAGAGCAATGGCTTCCTCTGTGCGGCGCAGTGCATCATCCATGTAGTCATTGCTTGCCTTACGCAGTTCGGCAATACGGGTCTGGGTTTTGTTAAACATTTCCTGGCACTGACGGCGTGCTTCCTGGTAGATTGCTTCCTCAGCAACCAATTCCTTAGCTTTCTGTTGAGCCTGGCGGACAATGCCCTCAGCCTCACGGCGAGCCTGGCCGATCAGCTCATTTCGGGATTCCACGATGGTACGGGACTGCTTCAGTTCCTCGGGCAGCTGGGCAATGATCTCATCCAGCATATCCAGAACCTTGTCACGCTCCAGGATGCACTTGTCCGCACCGAGGGGCAGAGCCCGTGCGTCCTGAATCATGTCATAAAGGGCACTGATGATATCCTCAATATGTTGCTCGTTCATTTCTATTTTCCTCCTTGATGGATAGTGGATATACGATTTTTAAATTCCGGGATGATCTCCTCCGGCAAAAAAGCGGAAAGATCGACATTATATGCACCCAGTTCCTTGACAGTACTGGAACTCATATACATAAATTCATGCTCAGCGGTTAGGAACATGGTGTCCAAGTCCGGATTGATCTTATGATTGATCATGGCCATAGTGAACTCATTTTCGAAGTCCGAACCGGCACGCAGACCTTTTACGATGACACAACTGCCCTTTCGCTTGGCATACTCGGCCAGCAACTCGTTTGATCCATCAACTTCTACATTGGGAAGGTCCGAGGTAACCTTGCGGATCAGTTTCACCCTTTCCTCCAAAGTAAACATCGGATTCTTGCCAGCGTTGACCATAACACAAACGATCAACTTGTCGAAAATATGGGATGCCCGGCGAATGATATTCAAATGGCCGCTGGTTACCGGGTCAAAACTGCCCGGATAGATGGCGATTTTCACGGCCCTCTCTCCCTAATCCTTACGGTAAAGTGTTAAAAGCGTCTTGCTGTATTTGTAATCTTTAGACCGGGAAAACCCGTCAATTTCCAAATTCAGAGCCTTTTCTACAGGACGCTCCGCTACTATTATACCACCAGATTGCAAAATGTCAATTTCTGATATCTTTTTTATTGCATTTTCTAAAAAAACTTCTGCATAAGGAGGATCTAAGAAGATAATATCGAAGGATTCCCGGCATTGTGACAAAAATTGGAGATAATCTGCCCGGACTACCCGGCCCTCATTCTCCATTTTTGCACGGCGAAGATTCTCTTTGATCAGTTTACACGGAGCATCTCCCGCATCCACGAAAACAGCACTTTTTGCACCACGGCTGATGGCTTCAATGCCCAACTGTCCGGTTCCACCAAAGAGATCCAGCACCTTTGTTCCAGGAAGATCAAACTGTAAAATGCTGAAAAGTGCTTCTTTGACACGATCAGCCGTGGGACGGGTCTGTAACCCCTCCGGGGTCTTTAAAACAACGCCCCTGGCTTTACCTGAGATTACCCTCATTGGTCTTTCTCCTCCCTGAGAAAATAATTGTATACAGCGCTAGCGGCATCTTTCGGTAAAATACGCTCCAACTCCGGAAGTGTTGCCTGGCGGATGGCCGTAATGGATTTAAATTTCTTCAAAAGATCCTGTTTTCGTTTTGGCCCGATCCCGGAGATATCATCCAAAGCAGAGTATTTCAGCCGTTTGCTCCGTAGTTGTCGATGGTAGGTTATCGCGAAACGGTGTGTTTCTTCCTGAATAGTACCAATAAACGAGAATACGGACTGGTTGGAGTCAATGGCAATTTCCTGCCCCTGTGGCGTCACCAGAGCCCGTGTGCGGTGGCGGTCGTCCTTCACCATTCCGAATACCGGCATACTTAGTTCCAGTTCCGCAAGTGCCTGTACAGCTATATTGGCATGATTAATGCCGCCATCAATGAGCAAAAGATCCGGTGCTTCTTCAAAACCCTTATCCCCTGCCTTATAATGCGCAAAACGACGCTTGACCACTTGATGCATGGAAGCATAGTCGTCCTGGTTGGATAAGCCCTCCAATTTAAAGCGCTTGTAGTCACTTTTGTGTGGTTTTCCGTCAACGAACACAACCATACTGGCGACGATATCCGTACCCGATATATTGGAAATATCGAAAGATTCGATTCGTCTCGGTGGCTCCATAGAGAGCATTTTTCCAAGGAGCGCCAATGTGCCGGATATCCGTTCTTCCTTATTTGTGACCCGTTGCGCCTCCTCAAAGGCATTTTTGTTGGCTAGTTCCACAAGCCCTGCATTGTCCCCACGCTGGGGAACATGCAGTTTCGGTTTGCAGCCATATTGCTGTTCCATCAATTGCGCAAAGAGTCCAGCATCTTCTAATTCAAATGGTAATAGAACACGTTTGGATATCATACCCCGGCTGAGATAGAACTGTTTCAGGAGACTGCTGACAGCGTCACGCTTATCATCCGGTAAGGGTAATACCTGAAATTCTTTATCGAGAAGGTTTCCACCCGAAAAGTGCAGTACTGCAAAACAGGCTTTGGTTTCGGTTTCTCCGTAACCGACCACATCTGTATCCGCTAATGCACCTGCAGTGACCAACTGCTTTTGGCTCAGGGCTTCCACGGCGTTCAGTCGATCCCGAAGGTTGGCTGCAAGTTCAAAATTAAGTTGCTCTGCAGCGGTAAGCATCTGGTTACGGATCTCGGTGGCAACGGATTTATAATTTCCCTGTAGCAGTTGTTTCGCCTGCTCCATGCGTACACAATATTCTTCTTCGGTACGGTCGCTTTGACACCAACCTGCGCATTGGTTCATGTGGTAATTCAGGCAAGGTCTTCCCTTTCCTACATCCCGTGGAAATACTTTATTACAGGCAGGGAGTTTCAAAGTGATGCGGATAGCATCCATCACATCTTGGGTAACACCACGGCTTCCGTATGGCCCGTAATAGAGCGCTCCGTCATCCGACACCTTGCTGACCATGGTGATGTGCGGATATCGGGTCTTCATATCCAATCGCAGATATGGATATCCTTTATCATCCTTTAAGAGAATATTATATTTTGGCAGATGCCGCTTGATGAGGGAACATTCCAGCACCAATGCCTCAAATTCAGAAGCAGCAACGATCACATCAAATTCATGGATCTTGCTCACCATCAGTCGTGTCTTTGAGCTATGGGAAGCCGTATCCTGAAAATATTGGCTGACCCGATTTTTCAGTTTTTTCGCCTTACCCACATAGATGACTTTGCCATCCTTGTCGCGCATGATATACACACCAGGCGCAAGTGGAAGACTGTGGGCCTTTTCCTTCAGTTGCTCGTAGGTCATATTGCCTCCCAAAAATACCGCCTCAATGCGATAAACAAGCATTGAGGCGGATCAGACACATAATGTATCAAAAAATATCCCGGGCAAGCAGGGATTCCAGTGCATTCACTGCAGCCTCAGCATCGGCGCCGGTGGCAGAAAGGGTTACAGTTGCGCCGGTAACAATACCCAAAGACATGATGCCCAGCAGGCTCTTGGCATTCATTTTACGATTTTCGGACTCCAGATAAATACTGGACTCAAACTCATTCGCCTTCTGAACAAAGTATGTAGCCTGCTTGTTATGCAGGCCGGACTGACAGCCCACGACAATTTTCTTACTGAACATAAATTAACACTCCTACTATGCCAAAATAGACACTTTTTACATAATAACAAAATACTGTAGATTGTCAACTATTTTCTAGTATTTTTCTATTAATTGGAAACTTTCTGCTTCTATGGATACGAATGGCTGTCAGCGAAATTCTGCAATGGTAACGCCGTCCTCGCCCTCACCATAAACGCCTAGGCGGTAGTTTTTAATGAATTTATTCTTTTTAAGTTCCTGGTGAACAGCATTTCTGAGAACACCCATGCCCTTACCATGAATGATCCGAACGTTCTTCATCCCGGAACGCATGGCATTATCCAGATACAGGCTCAGTGTACAAATCGCCTCTACAGCATCCATGCCGCGAAGATCCACTTCCATAGGCGTGGCATCCATTTTCATTTCTCTGCCGGAATGAGCCGGACGGGTCTTTTCCTTATAGGGATTTTCCTGCTCTAATAGGTATACTTCGTCAGGCTTGACTGTCATTTTCAAAATGCCTGCCTGCAGTTGATAAGTTCCGTCCTTATTGATGGCAATAACGCTCGCCTTTGTACCCAGTTTCAGCAGTTCTACGGTATCCCCCACCAAAACATCGCGTTTCGGCGCAGGTCTATGCTTGGTGGGTTGTGCAGCACGTAGTTTATCCTCCATCTCATTTAGACTGCGGCGAACATCCGCCTGTCGCTGATTGAGATTCGTCACATGCGCGTGATCCTGCAGCTGTTTGCGCAGAGCTTTCAGCTCCTCAGATGCAAGATTAGCGGCTGTACGGGCTTCCTCGATAATATGCTGCGCTTCCTTCCGGGCGGCTTCCATAGCCTTGTCCTTTTCTTTTTGCAGCTCGGCGCGCATTTGCTCGGACTGTTCCTTGATCCGGGCAGTTTCCTGCTTCAAGCGCTCAGCTTCATGACGGGCTGCCTCCATCTGCTGACGCTGTTGTTCCAGCTGTGAAAGAACATCTTCAAAATCCTTGTCGCTCTTCCCTACCAGATCATCGGCTTCTTTTAGAATATCCTCAGGAAGACCCAATTTCCGGGAAATAGCAAAGGCATTGGACTTGCCGGGTATGCCGATGAGCAATTTATAGGTAGGCTGTAGGGTTTCTACATCAAATTCGCAGGAAGCATTGATGACGCCATTCGTACGCATTGCGTAGAGTTTCAGTTCTGCATAATGGGTCGTTGCCACAACCTGGCTGCCCATTTTTCGTGCAAATTCAATCAGTGCAATAGCAAGTGCCGCACCCTCGGCAGGATCTGTACCTGCACCCAATTCGTCAAACAGAACCAATGTCCGGTCATCGCATTGCTCCACCACATCTACGATAGTGCGCATATGGCTGGAGAATGTGGAAAGGCTTTGGGCAATGGACTGCTCGTCCCCGATATCGGCTAAAATAGCATCAAAAGTAGAAAGAATGCTCCCATCACCGGCAGGAATGTGCAAACCGCACTCCGCCATCAGCGTCAGCAGGCCGATAGTTTTCAGCGTAACCGTCTTACCACCGGTGTTCGGGCCTGTGATGATCATGGTGTCAAAATCAGAGCCAAGCCGAAGAGAGATAGGTACGACCTTTTTGCTGTCGATCAGCGGATGACGGGCCTTGCGCAGTTCTACCCTGCCTGTGTCATTCATTATAGGCGGCCAAGCCTGCATGCGGTAGGCAAGTTTCGCCTTTGCAAAGATCACATCCAACTGCACCAGCATGGCGTAATTCAGATTGATGTCTTCCTGATGAGCAGCGGCTTCGGCAGAGAGTTCTGCCAAAATACGCTCAATTTCTTTCTTTTCTTTCAGTTCCAGTTCCCGTAATGCGTTGTTGGCATTGACTGCGCTCATAGGCTCTACAAAATAGGTCGAGCCGGTTGCGGAAACATCATGCACCAGACCGGGAACATCATTTTTATGCTCGGATTTCACCGGCACAACATACCGACCCTGGCGAATTGTGATAATGGGTTCACGCAGATACTTGGACATGGACGGGCTTGCGATAATCTTCTGCAGACTGTCCCGGATCTTGCCGGCCTGGATGCGCATATGACGGCGAATGTCAGACAAAGCTGGAGAAGCGTTGTCAGCGATCTCTTCTTCCGACAAAATTGCACCAAAAATCCGGTCTTCCAGATATTTATTGGGGGTCAACGCACCAAAAAGGCTGTCCAAAACCGTTGTTTTCTCATCTTCGGCTACATAGCCCTTAATATTCCGGGCACAGCGAAGTACTGCGCCAATGCGCAGCAGTTCCACAGGCTGCAGACTGCCGCCCCGGTCTGCACGTTCCAAGGATGCAGACACATCGGACACATCCCAAAAAACAGGGTTGCCCTTTCGTGTGCACAGGTCGGATGCCGCTGTGGTCTGCTCCAACAGCAGATTTACATCTTCAAGGTCGGATGTAGGCCGCAGACGCAGGCAGGCTTCTTTACCGCCCTGGGAACCGGCGCAAGTAGCCAGTTGCTCCAAAACCAGAGGAAGTTCCAGTTTTACCAGGGATTTTTCGTATAGTTCAGACATTGTAAACTCCTAAATAAGTAGCGATTTGTAAAAATCAAGGGTCGAGAACCCACGTTCTAACTGGGTTGCCAGGTATGCCTCTGTCACTGCTGTAAGGGCAAGCATATTTTCCTCACCCAACGTAAATCCGAACAGCTTCTTCGGCTCGCACATGCTGATGTAGCGCATGGCTTCCAAAATTCCGGGGTTGATAGGCATACGGATGCCGCCTTCTCCCCTGCCGCATTTTGCGCACTCCAACTGCCCGGCAGACAGATCAAACCGATCTGGATTTTCGTTGCCGCAGGCATGGCAGGCAAACAAATCCGGCGTATAACCTGCCAAACAGGCCGCGCGCAGCTCAAATGCCGCTTTGACCTGATTCTCCGGCAAATTCAGCTTGGACAAGGCATACAGACTGTTCAACAAAAGCGCCTGCAGCTCCGGATTGGGCAGATCCTCCTGGGAAATGACCTCTGCTACCTGGGCAAAATAAGTGCCCAGAGAGAGCTTTGTCAGATCCCGTCGCAGATTCTGAAACAGCTCGATGGAATGGGCCTCGTTGATGGTGTACATACCCCTGTATTCAAACAATGTAAACTCCCCAAAGGCCAAAAGCTGGCAGGGAGCGATCAACGGACTGTTTTTCCGTCGCAGGCCACGGGCCTTTACCGTCAATTTGCCATGGTTACGGGTCAGAACGGTCAGCAAAGCATCCCGGTCATTGTAATCCGTGACTCGCAGGACGATTGCCTGAATGGTCAGATACATGGTTTTCCTCCGTTTTCAGCGCCTTCTGATAGAGCAAATACATCTCCGGCGCACCGGTCTCTAAAAATAATTGCCAATAATTTGCCGCATTCATTTGTTTCTCTCCTAACTCCTGTCATTGCGAGGAGCGAAGCGACGTGGCAATCCCCATCGAATACGAGATTGCCCCACCAGTCTGGGCGGAATCAAGGTGTGATTGCCACCGGCAATCATTATATTTGATTCGCTGCGCGACGCACCGCTGGCTCGGAATGACATGCTGTAGATTTAGGATTTACAAATGGCAGAAAATTAACCTTGGAAATTACTCTCTGTAACCGAAATTGCGAATCAAGAAGTCGCTGTCGCGCCAACTCTCTTTTACCTTAACCCATGTGGTCAAAAAAACCTTTGTGCCCATGAACTTCTCGCAGTCGGTACGGGCCATGGTGGAGATTTTCTTCAGCATATCTCCGTGCTTTCCGATGATAATACCCTTGTGGCTGGCTTTTTCACAGTAAATGGTGGCATCCAGGTCGATGATGCCGCTGTCCCGCTCGGAGAACTTGGTGATCTCCACAGCAGTGCCGTGGGGAATCTCCCGATCAAGACACCACAGCAGCTTCTCGCGGATGATCTCCGCCATCACCTGCCGCTCCGGCTGGTCGGTGGTCAGATCCTCCGGGAACAGGAACGGGCCATCCTGAGCGTACTTCTCGCATTCAGACAGCAACGCGTCCACGCCGTCGCCGGTCTTTGCAGAAACGGGAATGATGGCTGCAAAGGAAAAGGCCTGGGAGTATACCGCAATGACTTCTAAGAGAGTATCCTTTTCCACGGTATCGATCTTGTTTATTACCAGCACCACCGGGCTCTTTTTGCCGGACAGCTGCTCCAAAAGCATCTGCTCCTGGGTGCCAACGGAGGCAATGGGTTCCACGACCAAAATGGTCAGATCTACATCAGCAATAGACTCCCGGACAGTATTGACCATGTAATCGCCCAACTTTGTCTTGGCCTTGTGGAAACCGGGGGTGTCCACAAATACAAACTGAGTATCATCCCGGGTCACGATGCCGCAAATGCGGTTTCGGGTAGTCTGAGGTTTGTTGGAAACAATGGCAATCTTCTCACCAACAAGGTAATTGGTCAGCGTGGACTTGCCCACATTGGGCCGTCCTGCAATGGTAATCATAGCGGTTTTTGTATTCATAAGTAAATCTCCTAAGTAAATCACCTAAAATCGATGAGTCTGTCGCCTTTGTATTTCAAAGTGCCGGTCTCGCCCTTATGGTAGCCGTTATAGGAAAACTCCGAAACCTTAAAACTACGGCGCTTGCCGTTAATCAAAAAGGTCACATAGTAATGATAGGATTTTCCGGAAGCGGAATATTTGGAAAAGGATTTCGTTACTTGCTTATTCACCAAAGTTGCTTTAACAGACTTAGTGCGGCCATATTGCCGCTGGAAAAACCAGATAAGCACTCCGATAAACCAAAGAATTGTTACAGCGACGCCAATATATGCACTAAAGTACTCCGGCATAGCGTTTCCTCCCGTAAATCAGTTCCGGCTCATTCCGCGAATCGTGGCGGCGATGGCTTCCTCTCTTGTACGCATCTGTTTCTTCTGTTCACCCTCATCAAGGTGATCGTACCCCAGTAAATGGAGCATGGAATGGATGGTCAGATAACCAACCTCACGCTTGACGCTGTGGCCGAATTCTTTAGCCTGCGCGGTTGCGCGTTCCAAGGAAATGCACATATCCCCCAAGGGGCAAAGATCAGTCTCCGCATCCAGGTAGCTTTCCCAATCCTTTGGCGGATTGCCAGCAATCAGCTGGAACATGGGAAAGCTCAGCACATCTGTTGCTTTGTCAATGTTCCGGCTGGCATTATTGATGGCGCGAATGCCCCGGTCATTAGTTACAAGTACATTGATCTCGCAAGGCACATCGATGCCCTCGGCATCCAAGGTAGATTGGATGCATTTACGGATGATGGCAGTCACCAGGGGTTGTTTGATGGTGAAAATATCGTAGGTAATGTTGATTCTGTTCATGATCTCTTCCTCTGATTGGGTGCAGGCTTTTTCGTTTCCTGCTTTTTGTTTGCTTTTTCATAGGCGTTGATGATCTGCTGTACCAAAGCGTGACGGACCACATCCGCACTGGTCAGTTGGCAGATCGCGATGTCTTTGACATCTTCCAGCACACGCACAGCATCTTTCAAACCGGATACTTTATCATCCGGCAGGTCGATTTGGGTCACATCACCGGTAATGACGATCTTTGAGCCAAAACCAAGCCGGGTCAGGAACATTTTCATCTGCTCCCGGGTGGTGTTCTGCGCTTCGTCCAAAATGATGAAACTGTCGTCCAGGCTACGGCCTCTCTTATAGGCCAGGGGCGCTACTTCAATGGATCCCCGTTCCTGATACTTTTGGAAGGTTTCCGGGCCCAGCATGTCGTACAGGGCGTCGTACAGTGGCCTCAGATAGGGATCTACCTTATTCTGCAGGTCCCCGGGCAAAAAGCCCAGCCGCTCCCCTGCTTCTACTGCAGGACGAGTCAGAATGATACGGTTGACCGTCCGTTCCCGGAATGCAGCCACGGCAGCAGCCACCGCAAGGTAGGTCTTACCCGTACCGGCAGGTCCGACACCGATGGTGATGGTATTGGACTGGATAGCTTTCATATATTTCTGCTGTCCCACAGTTTTTGCTTTAATAGGCTTTCCCTTGGCGGTAATACAAACAACATCCTTTGCCATCTGAGAAACCAATGCATCGTTGCCCTCTTGCACCAAGGTGATGAGATAGCGTACACGCTGTTCATCGATGGCTTCCCCACGACCTGCCAGTGAGAGTAAACCTTCCAAAGTCCGGGCCGCTTTGTCAACAGACTCCGTATCTCCGGAAATCTTCAGTTCATTGCCACGATTGACAATATTCACATCCAGCGCTTCCTCAATCCGTTTGATATTCTCATCGAAAGAACCAAAGACGGCAATCAGGTCTTCCACGCGCTCCACGCTGACGATCCGTTCTGTTACATGACTCATGGTGCAATAATCTCCTCGTTTTGTTCCCGTCCGATCATTTCCAGACATTCATAGGTCCCCTCCATTCGGATGCATGCATCCTCCTGGGATACGGATTCCTCCCTGGAAAGGATCTTCCCAGCTAACATATGACTGCGAAGGTAACGCTCTGCACCGGAAAGAAGAATATTTCTTTCCTGCTCCAAAGTAGCAGCATCGGTGCTATGATCGTACGAAATGCAGGTTTCGGTAACGATAGCAACAGGAAGCTGAAAGCCACCTGGCAAAGTTACATATTTCTCCTCGTACATTTTAACACAACTTGTATCTAAATTTCCACTATCTTGAAAGAAATTTATACGTTTTTTTCCGATAATCAGAAAGTAATTCTTGGTTTGGCTGATTTTCTCACCCCGTTGGGCTGTATTTTTCGGCAATATAAGGGATAATTCACGATTAGTCGTTGCAAAGATCTCCCCTTTTGCCCGCTCTGCCCGGATAGAAAGTCCGCAGTCCGTATACCCGGAAATCAACACCTGTCCGGCTTTGACCGCCTGTCCGGGCTTACATGCGGCACTTCCTGCGGTAACTGTCACTTCACTGATCACACCATCACGCACAGCTACGATGCTGCTGACTCCCTGATTATCGATCACTTTCTCAACGCTATTTCGTTCGCGCACAGATATGGTAACCACGCATCCAGAGGTATTGATACCCACCCACTCCAGTTCCGGGATTGCGCGAAGTAATGCATTTTTAACTTTTTCGCTTCGCACTGCACGCCGATCAGCACCAAACTGGATGCCGCATTGGGATGCCAAATCTATAATTCGTCGTGATGGGATATTCTGATTGCCCTCCACATTGAAAAAGAATATACGTGTGGGTAACACCATTGTTAACAGAATCAGAATTCCCAGGCCTGCTATCAGCACCGGGCGGCTCAGCATGGCCCGAAAAGACCAAAACAAGCCCCTTCGTCCAATCATCTTCCATTTTTCACCACGGCGATCCAGTATGGATACAACGTTCTTAAAGTAAGGCCGTTGCACAGTTATCAGCAATGTCAGTTCGTCCGGAACACACACATTTTGCAACGGAATCTCTTTCGAATACAGATACGCAAGGGTTGCAGTTGGATCTGCTGATAGGATTTCTATCGATACCATACCACTTAAAGAATGCCACAGATCCATATATTTACCCCCTGCAAAGTTGCACACTCTCGATCTCACCGCTGATAACCAGTTGCCCCTTGGTCATTCTAGCCAGTTCCAGGTGATCTCCGCATACACAGATCGACCCTGATTTCGTCTTTACACGAATCAAATTACGCCCATACTCACACACACCGCAATGATTCTCGATCAGTACCCGACTACGGTCCATGATCTCTACCAAAGGCTTTCCCGGAATGGGCTCATCCGGAAGATCTGCGGCCCACGCCAGTCGTCCCAATAGTTTTCCGGAACCACGCATACCATCCCCTCCTTTTAGAAAAGCATATGAGCATCCGGGGATGAAATTGCAAATACGTGCATAGATTCTTCTGAGGTGATGGACATGTTCAGGCGGATCATAACCGGCTGCTTGGCAGCATTGGGTATATTGCTCTTCATTTTGGATTCACGAACAGCACTGACTGGAGGACAGGAAGGCATCGACCTGTGTATACATAGCATCGTACCGTCTATTTTCCCCTTTTTGGTACTATCCGGGATGCTTACATCCACCATCACAGGGACAAATTTAAGAATATTACGACCATTGGGTCGGATCCTCGGCATTCCAAAGGGTACGGAGGGAATCTTCCTCACAGGACTTCTCGGGGGTTATCCCATTGGAGCGCAGGCAGTACATCAAGCATGGATGCAGGGGCAATTGCATAAAAAAGATGCCCAACGAATGCTGGCATTTTCCAGCAATGCAGGCCCTTCTTTTCTCTTTGGAATATTGGGAATGCAGTTTTCGAAAACGTGGGTACTTTGGATGCTTTGGGCAGTTCATATCCTGTCAGCCATAGCTGTCGGGGCACTCCTACCCGGTAAGAGCGCCGATATCAACAGTCTCCTGAAATCAAAACCAATCACTCTGACCCAGTCTTTGAAACGATCTGTGATGACTATGGGCATTATTTGCGGTTGGGTAATTTTGTTTCGTGTGATTCTGGCCTTTTTGGACAGATGGATATTATGGGTTTTTCCGGTTTCGGTACAGGTGGGCATTCATGGCTTGTTAGAACTCGCAAACGGATGTTGTCAAGTTTCCCTCGTTCCATCTGAGGGATTGCGATTTATGATTTGCAGTATTATGCTTGCATTTGGAGGCATTTGTGTGTGTTTGCAAACTGCATCTGTCACCGGAGATTTGGGTATCGGCCAGTATCTCCCCGGAAAAATTCTTCAGATGATTGTCAGCCTGATACTCAGCACAATCATTCAGTATTTTATGTTTTCTCCGTCGCAAAGATCGGATATCTCCCCGTTCTGGATGCTGATCCCAATAATTTGTATCATTCTGATCATAGGAATTCATCGAAAAATTGAAAAAAAGAGTAGCATTCCGGCAGTAACTGGTGTATAATCGGAATATAAAGTTGCAAGAGGAGGCGGTGCAATGCTGTTTCGTAAGAAAATGGAAAAATCCTGTACCTACTGTCGTTATGGAACCATGTTGGAAGACGGGCTTGCTCTTTGCACCAAGCGGGGTGTTGTTTCCGCCGATCGCAAGTGCAGAAAATTCTCCTATGATCCCATTAAGCGGATTCCTTCCAAGCCGAAAGCCATCAATTTCGAAAAGTATAACAACGAAGACTTTAGTCTATGACAAAAAGGACGCGTCATTGTCGACGCGCCCTTTTCCGTTATTTGATCATATTCAGGAAGTCATCCTCGGACAAAATAGGAATACCGAGTTCACGTGCCTTGCGTTCTTTAGAACCTGCATTCTCACCGACCACCACATAGGTGGTCTTTTTTGATACAGATCCAGATGCCTTTCCACCGAAAAGTTCAATTTTTTCTGTGGCTTCCTCCCGAGTGAATTTACTCAATGCGCCGGTCAGAACAAAGGTCATGCCTGCAAAACGTGTATCTGTTATGGCACGCTTGCTTTCAAAATTGACGCCTGCTTGCCGAAGGCACTCCACCATGTGCCGGGACTGGGGCTGTGCAAACCAATCTGCAATGTTTTTAGCTGTGACTGCACCCACATCCTGCACATCGGTCAATTCTTCCTCTGTGGCGGCCATCAGTGCATCCAGAGTGCCAAAACGGGTCGCAAGCACCTTTCCGGTTTTTGCACCTACCTGGCGAATACCCAATGCAAAAATCAATTTGGAAAGATCCTGTTCTTTGCTGGCTTCGATAGCGGACAGCAACTTGGTTGCTGCCAATTCCCCTTTTTGCCACAGACTCTTCATTTCCTCCAAGGTCAGATAATAGATATCCGCAGGAGATTTTAGAAGATCTTTTTCAATCAAGGCATCTACGATGGCACTGCCGAAGCCCTCAATATCCATGGCATCCCTGCTGACAAAATGGACAATATTTCTGCTCAACTGTGCAGGACACTCCGCGCCTGTACAGCGCAAAAAAGCACCGTCTTCGTCTTTTGCGGTAGGTGCACCACAAACGGGGCAATTACAAGGCAAATGATAGGCAACAGCATCTTTCGGCCGTTTTGCAAAATCCACTTCCAAAATCTCAGGAATGATTTCCCCTGCTTTGCGGATCAAAACAGTATCGCCAATGCGGATATCTCTTTGGGAAATAAAGTCTTGGTTGTGCAAAGTGGCATTTGTAACGGTTGTACCCGCCAAACGGACAGGTTTTACAACTGCTTTTGGGGTCAGCACACCGGTGCGGCCAACTTGCACCACGATATCCTCAACGATCGTCGGCTTGATCTCCGGGGGATATTTGTAGGCAACCGCCCACTTGGGGCATTTTGCCGTACTGCCCATACGATCGCGCTGGGCAAGGTCGTTGACCTTTACCACTGCGCCGTCGATATCACAGGTCATTTGCTCCCGGTTTTCATTAATGGACATAACATGGTCGATGATGACATCCGCATCATGCAAAAGAGCATTGTCAACGACTTTGAAATGCAAATTTCGCAAAAAATCCAAAGACTGCTGATGGTTTTCGAACTCCACGCCTTCTGCTAGTTGAACATTGAAGATCAAAATATCCAGTTTTCGCTGAGCCGTGATCTTGGAATCCAACTGACGCAAACTTCCTGCTGCAGCATTCCGGGGATTGGCAAACAAGGGCTTTTCCTCCGCCTCCTGACGAGCATTCAGTTCCTCGAAACTCTTTTTCGGCATAAATACCTCGCCCCGGACGATCAGCCGTGTAGGGGCGCCGTCCAGGCGCATAGGGATGGAGCGGATTGTCTTCAAATTCTCTGTGACATCCTCACCGATCACACCGTCGCCACGGGTCGCACCCCGGATAAACAGACCGTTTTCATACTCCAATGCCACAGATAGCCCGTCAACCTTAGGTTCCACAGAAAATTCTGCATCGGGATAGGTTTCCAAAGTCTTTTGGATAAATTCCCGGAGTTCCTCGGGTGAAAATACATCCTGCAGACTCATCAGAGGTACGGGATGGACCACTTTTTCAAACTTACTCAGCGCTTCGCCACCCACACGCTGTGTGGGTGAATCCGGCCGTACGAGATGGGGATTGGCCGCCTCTAACTCTTCCAATTCCCTCAGCAGGCGGTCATATTCAAAGTCCGGCATACTGGGATTGTCCTGCACATAATACAGATAGTTTGCCTCAGAAAGGATCTGTGTCAATTCCTCAATTCTCTGTCTTGCTTCCATAGTAGCCTCCGCCTTGTAGTAAAGTATCGGGTACCTGGCCGACGATAATGGTTTCTGCCACCACCACCTGGCTGGATACTGTAAAATTCTCTGCTTTTCCAAGTACCAAAATAGCCACATCTACACTGATATCCATGGTCAATTTTTGCAGGGTCTGATTGATGCCCGCTTCCGTAAAATGGCTTTGGAAACTGGCATCGGAATTGCTGATAGAAAGGATCTGTATTGGGATATGCGGTCCGCGCCCAGCCATCATTTCCGGCAGGATCAAACTCCCCAATGGGATTCCCATATCCGTGGTATCCATAGCTAAGATCTCATCGTTGATAATGTTCAGGATGCTGGTTTTCAGTCGGTTGACCTCGCTCATATTCGTCTTGAGCGCAGTGATCTTCCCGTTCAGATCTTTTTCAAAATAAACAATTCGGTCATATTGTATATTTCCCACATCTATCTGCCTGTCGATGGCATCGTTGATTAGATCCGAGGTAGTATTTTTCACCTGTGTTTCCGCCAATGATCGGATCGTTCCGTGGAATTTGGTACGAAACAGAATCAAAAGCAACGAACCGATCACCACAAAAAGAATCAATAACCGCAGCAGTCTTCGTATCCATCGGTGCATACCATCACCTCTCGGCATTGTATGCACAAAAATATGAAAACATTACAGTTTCTTCATGTGCGCCGATGCGGTTTTCGCCATCAATTTCTTGGTACCGATCTGGTCAAAGGCGATTTCCAAAAGTGCATCGCCGCCCATTTTCATCACAGAGAGCACCATACCCTTACCAAACGCCGCATGATTGACCATATCGCCTTTGTTCAGCTCCAAAACAGGGCCTGTAGTCGGCGTACGGCTGGCATAGACGTTTTTCGGTGCGTTCCACTCTGTTCTGTGCCGAAATTGGGCATCAAAGCCGTAGTCCTGACGTGTCTGTGGCGCAACAAATCCACCCTTTTTCTCGATTTCATCCTGGGGTAGTTCCCGCAGGAATCGGGAGGACATGGATGCATTGGTACGTCCGTATAGCATTCTCTGCCGGGCATAAGAAATGGTCAGCGTCTGCTTCGCACGGGTGATCGCCACATAGCAAAGACGACGTTCTTCTTCCATCTCTTCCATATCCACAATAGCTTTCATGCCCGGGAACAGGCCGTCCTCAAAACCCACCAGGAACACATGGGGAAATTCCAAACCCTTGGAAGAATGCATGGTCATCATGACTGCCGCATCATCCCCGTCGTTGTATTCCTCGATATCGGTATAGAGAGCGATTTCTTCTAAAAAACCAGCCAAAGTGGGTGTTTCCGCATTTTCTACATAGGAAAGAATACTGGATTTCAATTCCCGTACGTTCTCCAGCCGGGTCTTATTCTCCTCAGTATCTTTCTTTTGGAGCATATCAATGTAGCCGGTGCGAATCATAAGCTCCTCATAGAAATCCGGAAGTGAGATGCCGTCAGCAAGCATCTGATCCAATTCCTCGATCATGGTTGCAAATGCATTCAGTTTCGGTGCGATCTTTTCCAGAGGTGCATAAGATTTCGCGTCCGAAATAATCGAATACAACGGCATTCTCTCTGCATCAGCCAAACGCTGGGCCGTATCCAAAGATTTTGCACCCAGTCCACGGGGTGGGTTGTTGATGATCCGGTTTAAACGCAGGTCGTCCGCACGATTGTTGATCACGCACAGATATGCCAGCATATCCTTGATTTCTGCCCGGTCAAAGAACCGGGTACCGCCAATAACCCGGTACGGGATGCCGCTTCGCTTCAACGCATATTCCAGGGCATTGGATTGTGCATTGGTGCGATATAAAATAGCGTAGTCCTTAAAATTTTTGCCCTTGGACTTATGAATGATCTGACCGGCAACATAACTGGCTTCTGCCCGTTCGTCCGGGGCTTCGTAGACTGTGACCGGCTGACCGACGCCGTTAGCCGTCCAAAGGCGTTTGCCCTTTCTTCCGCGATTGTGAACGATCACTGAATTTGCCGCATTCAAAATGGACTGGGTAGATCGGTAATTTTGTTCCAAACGAATGGTACGTGCGCCCTTGTACTGCTTTTCAAAGTCAAGAATGTTCGCAATGGTCGCACCACGGAAACGATAAATACTTTGATCGTCATCGCCAACAACGCAAATATTTTCATGACCACCGGCAAGCAAGGATGTCAAAAGATATTGCAGATGATTGGTATCCTGGTACTCATCTACCAAAACATAGCGGAATTTGCGTTGATAATAGGTACGGATATCATCGTTCTCCTGTAGAAGCTTCACCGTCAACAGGATGATGTCGTCAAAATCAACCGCATTGTTTTCTTTCAGTTTGGTTTGATACCTTTTATATGCTTTGGCAATGGGCACCAGACGCATATCGCCACTTTCTTCTGCCCGTTCCATCAGGTTGTCAGGAGAAACCATTCGATCTTTTTCTTTGCTGATCACACCCAAAAGGAATTTAGCAGGAAATGTCTTGTCATCCAAGCCCATATCTTTGACGATATCCTTCATGATCCGCTCAGAATCGGCGGTATCATAGATGGTAAAACTTCGACTGTAGCCCAATCGCTCAATATCCCGGCGCAAAATACGGCAACATGCGGAGTGGAATGTCATAGCCCATACGTCCGCTGCCTCGGGGCCCAGCATAGCGCTCAGACGGGCTTTCAGTTCATTGGCAGCCTTGTTGGTAAAGGTTATAGCTATGATGCTCCAGGGCTGTGCAGGGCGCAAAGCGCATAGAAATTCCGCACGGCTGTGTTCATAATCCGTTGCATCCGGTCCAATATTTTCCAAAAAGACCACATCTTCTTCTGTAATTGTATCGGGAATATCATAGACAGACGGATCACTGCCGGCACCAAAACGGATGAGGTTGGCGATTCTGTGAATCAGAACCGTGGTCTTGCCGCTTCCTGCGCCTGCAAGCAACAAAAGCGGCCCCTCTGTAGTCAGAGCGGCTTGCTGCTGCATGGGATTTAAATTGGAAAACTGCCCGGCAATGTACTTGCGTCGGGCAGTTAAAAATTGGTTCATTAGCTGTTCGGTCATAACTGCACCTTATCTCTTTTAGATATCTCTATTCTAGCGCATTTTGATCGAAAGGTAAAGAAAAATTTCCTAATCCATGAGTAATCTCAGATTTGCAAGGGCTTTTTTCTCAATACGGGAGACCTGCACCTGGCTGACCTGCAAAACCTTTGACACACGCTCCTGGGTAAGTCCATGAAAATACCGTAGTTGAATAACCGTTCGCTCCCGTTCCGGCAGATTGGAAATTGCCTGTTTTAAGGAAATCTTCTCCACCAGAGATTCCTCGGTTTGTGTATCTGTCAGTACATCTTCCAAGGAGAAACCGTCTTCTCCGGTCTCCCGTTGAATGGATTCTGTTGCAGCAGTCGCGGTTTCAGCGAGGGCAATTTCTTCCGGTGTGAATCCGGTTTGTTCCGAAATTTCTGTTACAGTCGGCTCCCGGCCCAAAGAATTGGTAAGATTGCTTCTTGTGGCCTTAATGGTTGCCGCTTGTTCTTTGATGGTACGTGAAACTTTCACCGCTCCGTCATCCCGCAAGAAACGGCGGATCTCACCGGATATTTTCGGCACAGCATAGGTGGAAAACTGCGTTCCGTACTCCAAGTCAAATCCGTCCACAGCTTTTAAAAATCCCAGGCAGCCCAGTTGATACAGATCATCTCCTTCTGTACCTCGGCCGAGAAATCGGCGTGCAACTGACCAAATTAGACCTGAATTTTCCTTTACCAGCGTTTCGGAAGCCTCCTTGTCCCCTTGTTGGGCAAGACGGATCAAATCCTCCAATCTGCTCATTTTCTCTTTTGGATCCTGCGGCGCATATGTACCGTAGTTCCCTTCCCCTGTTCGGACTTGATCTCAAAGGAAGTCATAAAACTTTCCATGATGGTAAAGCCCATACCGCTTCGGTCTGTGCCGCCGGTTGTAAACATAGGCCGTCGGGCCTGCTCAATGTCTGCAATACCGATACCCTGATCTTTGACCACAATATCCAACACATTATCTTTCAAAATACGACAGCGCAGCGTGATGATACCCAACTTCTCCGGGTATGCATGGACGATGCAATTGGTCACCGCTTCCGATACCGCGGTACGAATGTCACCCAATTCTTCCAATGTGGGATCCAGTTGCGCAGCGAAACAGGCTACCGCAGATCGGGCAAACGCCTCGTTTGCCGATTTGCTTGGAAATTCCAGAATCATATAGTTATCAAATTTCATCATACTGCCTCCTTAATTTCTACCAATTTATCGATGCCCGATGCCCGAAACACGCGCATGGGCTGTTCGCAGATACCGGTCAACATCAGTTTTCCCTCGATCTGCGCCATGCTCCGCAGCGCATTGATCACCACCGCGATCCCTGATGAATCCACGAATGTCACGTCCCTGAAATCCAGGATACACACTTCCGGGGTGTATGCCTCGATTTTTCCGGCAATGGCTTGAATGTAATTTCTGGCGCAATGGTGGTCTATTTCCCCGGTAAGCGCTACCGTTAATTGGCCATTGTCCAGAAAACTGGTAAATTGCATATTGACTCCTCCTCGCAGTTTTTACATCCATAGTATAGAAAAGCTAATATGACTTTTACAGTCGGAATAAGAAAGAAAAAATGCTCCTGCACAAATTTGTGCAGGAGCATTTCCATATTTCATTACAGTTTCTTCATTGCGCTTTCGCTTTGTTCCAAACTTGCGATGAGATCACGGGTCTTCTGTGCTTTTTCACGCTCAGCTGCAACCACAGCTTCAGGGGCCCGGGATACAAACTTTTCATTGCTGAGTTTTGCTTCCAAGCCGGCCAAGAACTTACGCTGATTCTCCAATTCCTTGGCGATACGCTCCAATTCCTTGGCAACATCCACAAGTTGACCCATCGGAATATAGAGTTTGGCATCGGAAGTAGCGCAGGTGATCATGCCGTCCAGATTCTCAGGCTCTTTGTCCAAAAGCGTCACAGTATCGGCATATGCCAATCTCTGCATAAAGCCTTCCCCCTCGATAAATACCTTGGGGTCATTAGCCAGGATATAGAGTGCGGCCTTCTTGGAGGGCGGTACATTCATCTCGGTACGGCGGTTGCGGATGGCGCGGATGGCATCCATTACGGATTCCATGCTGTTCTGCTCTGCCTTGAACTCAAGATCCTTACAATACTCGGGCCATGCGGCAACGATCAGCGCGTCACCCTCATGGGGCAGGCTCTGCCAAATTTCCTCAGTGATGAAAGGCATGAAGGGATGCAGCAGACGTAATGTCTGATCCAAAACATACACCAACACCTGGATGGCAGTCTGCTTACGCTCCGCGTCCTCAGAGTACAGTCTTGCCTTGGTCAGTTCGATATACCAGTCACAGTAGGTATCCCAAATGAAGTCATAAATCTTCTGTACGGCCACGCCCAGCTCGTACTTTTCAAGGTTTTCGGTGACCTCTGCAATGAGGTTATTCAGCTTGGAAAGCACCCATTTGTCAGCAATTTCCAATTTCTCCAAAGCGGGCAGTTCATTGACAGCATCGTCAGCCAGGTTCATCATGACATAACGGCTGGCGTTCCACAGTTTGTTGGCAAAGTTACGCATTGCCTCACAACGCTCCACATAGAAACGCATGTCATTTCCGGGAGAGTTGCCGGTGACCATGTTCATACGCAGGGCATCACAGCCGTACTTTTCGATCATTTCCAATGGATCGATGCCGTTACCCAGGGACTTGGACATCTTGCGGCCCTTATCGTCACGAACCAGGCCATGGATCAGAACGGTGTGGAACGGGGTCTTACCCACGTGCTCACAGCCGGAGAAGATCATACGTGCAACCCAGAAGAAAATGATATCGTAGCCGGTGACCAGCACATCGGTTGGATAGAACTTCTGCAGATCTGCGGTATTTTCGGGCCAGCCCAGGGTCTCAAAGGGCCACAAGGCAGAACTGAACCAGGTATCCAGCACATCGGGATCCCGCTCAATATTGGCACTGCCACACTTTGCACAGGCGCAGGCATCCTCACGGGAGACGGTGATGTGACCGCACTCGGCGCAGGTCCATGCGGGGATCTGATGTCCCCACCACAGCTGACGGGAAATACACCAGTCACGGACATTTTCCATCCAGTTCAGATATGTCTTGCTGAAACGTTCAGGAACGAATTTGGTTTCGTTTTCCTTAACAACACGAATGGCTTCCTCGGCCAGGGGCTTCATCTTCACAAACCACTGGGCAGAAATGATAGGCTCCACATCGTTGTGGCAACGGTAGCAAGTACCCACATTGTGGGCATGGTCTTCCACCTTCACCAGGTATCCGCCGGCTTCCAGGTCGGCAACGATCTGCTTTCTGGCCTCATAGCGGTCCAAGCCCTCATATTTACCGCCCAAAGCGTTGACCTTGCCGTTGTCGTCCAGCACGCGGATGACTTCAAGATTGTGCCGCAGACCCACCTCAAAGTCTTTGGGGTCGTGAGCAGGCGTCATCTTAACACAGCCGGTGCCGAATTCCATTTCAGCATAATCGTCAGCAACAATGGGAATTTCTTTGTTAACCAAGGGCAGAATGACCGTCTTGCCCACGATGGACGTATAACGCTCGTCGTTGGGGTTGACGCACACACCGGAGTCGCCCAGCATGGTCTCAGGACGGGTGGTGGCAACGATCACTTCGCCGCTGCCGTCAGACAGCGGATAGCGGATATGCCACAGATGGCCGGGCTTGTCTACATACTCAACCTCAGCATCAGAAAGGGCGGTAACGCAATGGGGACACCAATTGATGATCCGGCTTCCCTTGTAGATCAGACCCTTTTCATACATAGAAACGAAGACTTCGCGAACTGCCTTGGAGCAGCCCTCGTCCATGGTAAAGCGGGCTCGTTCCCAATCGCAGGATGCACCCAATTTCTTCTGCTGCTCCACAATGCGGTTGCCGTACTTATGCTTCCAGTCCCAAACCTTTTCCAGGAACTTTTCCCGGCCCAGGTCGTAACGAGTCAGTCCATCCTTACGCAGTTCTTCTTCCACTTTGATTTGGGTAGCAATGCCTGCGTGGTCCACACCGGGCACCCACAGGGCGTCAAAGCCCTGCATCCGCTTGAAGCGGATCAAGGTATCCTGCAAGGTTGCGTCCATTGCGTGACCCATATGCAGCTGACCCGTAACGTTCGGGGGCGGCATAACGATTGTAAAGGGTTTTGCATCCTCCTTGCCCTGGGGTCGGAAGTAACCGTTACTTTCCCACATTGCGTACAATTTGTTTTCTACTTGCTGAGGCTCATAGACCTTCGGTAATTCTCTTGCCATAATACGCTCCTTTCAAAAAAGAAACGCCCTGAGGAAAACTCCTCAGGGCGAAAATACATTTCCGCGGTACCACCTGAATTTCCGGCAAGCCGGACACTTTGTCTGCTGTAACGGGCAGACCCGCACTTCCCTACTTACATTTCAGGAAGCAAGCTCCGGGGCGACCATTCACGCATACCCTATGGACTCGCACCAACCGTCCATTCTCTGAAAGGGCAACACGGGAAACCTCCCCATCTGTGCTGTTATCCCCAACAAATTACCACATTTTTGCATGAATGTCAACCGAAATTTCAGATTTGTAATAATTCTTGACGGCAAAGGGAAATCTGTTATAATGAAGAAAAGATTACATTCAGGAGTTGACTGTATGAAACTGTCTCTCATCATCCCCTGCTACAACGAAGCAGAGAATGTTTATCCATTTTATAATGCTGTTTTCGACGCTTTTTCGGGCTGCGGATATGAATATGAGCTGATCTTCGTGGACGACGGCAGTCGGGACGCCACTCTTTACAATTTAAAAAAGCTGTATGACGAGGAAAAGTCGCCCATGAAGGTGATCTCCTTCTCACGGAATTTCGGCAAGGAAGCAGCCATTTATGCTGGTCTGGAGCATGCATCCGGCCAGTACATTTCCCTGATCGACGCAGATCTCCAACAGCGCCCGGAGATCGTCCGGGATATGGTTTCCTTCCTGGATAAAAACATGGACTATGATGTGATTGCGGCCTATCAAGATCGCCGGGGCGAAGGAAAGTTGCTGTCCTTCTTTAAAAAGTGCTTCTACAACCTCATCAACAAGCTGTCCGATACCAATCTGCACAATGATGCCAGTGATTTTCGCACCTTCCGCCGAGGCGTTGCGGATAGCATTTTAGCCATGGGAGAGTATCATCGGTTCAGCAAGGGCATTTTCGCATGGGTGGGTTATAAGACCCACTATATCCCCTACACTGCCTGTAAGCGCACCGCAGGCACCACAAAGTGGAGTTTCCGCAAACTTGTCAACTATGCTGTGGACGGTATCATTGGCTTCTCAACCCGCCCTCTGCGCCTGGCAACCTATCTGGGGAGCATGACAGCCGTTGCAGCCCTTATATATTTGCTGATCGTGGTACTTCAAAAACTGATCGTTGGTATCGATGTGCCCGGTTTTGCAACCATCATTGTGCTGATTTTGCTCCTTGGCGGAATGCAACTGTTCTGCATTGGCATCATCGGCGAATATGTGGGCAGAACCTTTGAACAGAGCAAAAAGCGCCCCATTTATCTAGCAAAAGAAACTCTTGGATGTGATACTGAATAATGACGAACACCCCATAGGGCTTGCTCCTATGGGGTGTGTTTTATTTCTTCTTGATGAAACGGTAGACTTTCACTGCACGATTGTTCCACTTTTGGCGGTCACTCAAATAGATCAGTGCCAGGAATGCCAGCAAACATGCAACAGTGATCAGTGTTCCGTAAGTGAACGCATCATTTTCATAAACGAAAACAATCTCGTGACTGCCCTTGTTCAGTTTCAAACCGACCATCGCATCGCCGATCAGCACAATGTCAGCCTCTTTGCCGTCAACCGTGGCTTTCCAGTTTCCGTCATCGGGGATGGAAGTGTAGAGAACACCATCACGATCACAGTCAATGGTTCCCTCCACACGGGTGGTGGAAAAGTCTGTCAATTTCAAGGTAGACGCATTCAAGATATCGTAACCTGCGCGGAATACGGTATCATCCAGAAGTGCCGCATCGATCGTCATGGTGCTGTTCTCCCCTGCCTTACAACTGGCACGAATCTCCACAACGTCGCCGGGTCTGACCTGGGAAACAGAGAATGTCTGCGGTAACGTAATACCGTCACTGAACAGATATTCACCATTCAGGTAAACATAGAAATAGTTTCGGGCATACATGTTCACATCCAGACACAGGAAGCCCTCTTCTTCGATGGTATACCGGTAGATCAGTGTACCACCGGATGCCCCAGTCTTGTAGGCACAATAACCGGAGTCATGTTGCGCGGTGATCTCCACATCCCGACCCTCAAAAGTCAGCCAGGAGCCGGGAGTCGACTTCCACACCTGGCTCTCCAGGCCAGTTGCTGCAGAAAACAGCAGATTCTGATTGCTGAAAGCATGGGAATTGCCATCGCGCATATCCGCATTTGTCAACGCACTTTCCGCAAGAAAACCCAAGGGAAGATATGCCTGGTTTTCCAGCAGATGCACATCACCGTAATGATGCACATCCTTGAAATACGGATTCTCCTCCACCTGTGCCGAGCGCTCCAGCATATATTTCAGGTTCAAAAACAGGTTGGCCACCGGGGAAGCTTCCTCAAAGCAGTATCGGTTCCAGTTGTCCTGGGCGGCATACCCCAAAGCGGTCATAAACCGTGTTACCTGGACATTCGCGGAACTGGTAAATGTGGAAATGCCGTTGTAATCATTCAACGCGCCATCGTTGAGTGTCTGTGTTCGCGTGGTTTCCACCCGGTAGAAGAGAGAATCTTCCCGTTCTTTCATATACTTGATCATAGAGGTGGTGTATTCCGTGCCCTGAGGATAGTTTTCAATGTTGGTATATGAAAAGTTGACCCCAAAGTTAACCATATTCATGGCAAGTTCCAGCACCATGACCAAGGTCAGAAGACCGGTAGATATTCTGCAACGATCCTTATGATCTAGAACGATTTCTTTGCGATCTTCCCAGGTTGCATTCTCAGGAATCCGCTTAAACAGGCGCGGATAGAGAAGAATTGCAATGTAAAGCGCAAAGAAGACGATGTTGTACACAAGAAATACATAGGTATCCCCATATGCATTGTACAACGAATCCAGGGATGCTGCAGCCGCCTGGGCAGCGGACTGATTTCCTGCTGTTGTTTGTGCCACCACCTCACCAATGAGGTCAAAAACCTGGCTCAGTGCGCCAATGGCATCCGGGATCGTTTCCACACATTTTGCCAGCAAGAAGATTTCCAGTGTGAGAAGTCCATCCAATATAAAGTGTAGTGGGCGGAAACGGTGGCGAACCAAATATGCCCTGTAGGCCATATACAGCATCACGAAGGACAAGATAAAACTAAAACGATAAGGGATCATATTGGTAAAGTGGAAACCGTGCCAAATATAATCCAGTTGCCGGATCACGAAACTTGCGATCAAAAACAGTACGATGAAAACACAGCAAAGTTTATCCCGCAGTTTTACATTTTTCGCCATCAAAAACAGAAACGCCAGTAAAAGTGTGGAAATCCCGGTGTAAACATTGGGCAGGCCCTCCAAAAATGTGGGTACACCGCCGCCGCTTAGATTTCCGGCTACTTGTCCCATACCGTTCAGTACCGGACCGAAGGATTCTCCCACTGCTTTGAACCACAAGCCAATGGTAGGCTCCCCAGTCTCCTTGGCAAGCTTAAACGCCTCCCAGGCTTCCCGTGCAGGTGCGCAAAGTTCATAATCAACTATATTCAGTGCAAAATTGTCAGGAAAAGAATTGACACTGGAATAGGTATGACCCAAAGCAGCCAGTGCAGGGAGTTCCAAAATTGCTGTCATACCGATAGCCAGCGCGGAAAACAGCGCGATCCGACACAGATCCAGGAAAAAGTCTTTTACACTTTTGCATCTACAGATCTGATAGCAGATAAAGAAGAGCAACACAAAAATGCAGGTAAAAAAGCCGATATAGTAGTTGGTAAAGATGGAAAGTGCCAGGGTAACGGTATAGAGAATGAATTTCTTATCCCGTAGAAGATACACTGTACCCAATGCAACCAACGGCAGCAGCGCAAAGGTATCCAGCCACATGATGTTCCACTGGTAACCTAACGCCCAGGCGCACAAAGAATAGAAACCGCCAAACAGCGCAATGGAAAAATCGTTTTTGCCGAATAAATTTTTCAGAAAAATGGCAAAAAACAAGGAAGCCAGACCCAATTTTACCGGAACCATCAAGGAAAAGTAAGGCAATACCCATGTTTCCGGCACAAGAATACTCAAAAGATTTGGCGGAGATGCCAGGTAATAAGAAATCAGACCCAAATAGTCCATACCCATACCTACATTCCAACTGTAAAGCAGGCTTTCCCCACTCAAAAGAGCTTTGCGGAAGGCTTTAAAGAATGGGAAATACTGATGCCACATATCGGAATACAGAATGGATTTGACACCAAAGGGTGTCGCACCTACAATGATCATCAGCATAAGGACTGCAACAACCGGTATAAAAAAGGCCACAGCCAAATAATTCAGCTTCCAGCCACGCAATTTCTGTAAATTCATGGACTCCTCCAAGGATGGTAAAGATGGTAATATTTTACCACAAAATCCGCATATGTAAAGGTGCCGCGTAAAGAAAAAAATGCCTGCTATATCAACAGCAGGCATTCCTCTTATTTTTTATCGCGCTTTCGGGACAAATAGATATCCAGTTTTTCCTTCATATTATCCGGAATTTCCCGGGCGACAGGACAAATCGCGGCATTGGCCATTCGCTCAGTAAAGAAGATAATAAAGGCGCAATCATCCACCATCTGCTGACCCTTCATTAAGGCGATGGTGTCATAGCTGTTGTGGATGGTAGCGGTATTGGGCGGTGCGATCCGAGCAAAGGAAACCGCAGGAATGCCCTTGTCAGCAAATGGCGTGGAATCACTGGAGTATACATCCTGCATTACAGAAATGCCAAAACCCAGTTCCTTACAAAGGTACTTTATGTAGTGGGTCAATGCATCCTCAGTAGTACAGCAGGCAATGAATTTGCCCATGATGCAGCCGATCATATCAAGGTTGACATTTAACACAATGTCTTTCAGTTCTTCCTCGTGGTCCCGACAATAGGCTTTTGCGCCGAGCAGTCCCCTCTCCTCACTACCGCACCAGATAAATCGCAGACCGTAGCGGTGGGGGTTCTTGGAAAAGTGCTCTGCTGCAGCCAAAATGCCAACCGAACCGGACATATTGTCATATGCGCCCTGGGAAAGAGACGTAGAATCATAGTGCGCAGTCATTACAATGTATTCCGGTCGCTCGCCGGGCAGATCCAGAATCACGTTGTGGGACTTGCCGGTATACTCATGTTGCTTCAAAACGATCTTGGCAGTTATCGTATCGTTCTTGATCAGCTCTATGGCGGACTTGGCGTTGATATTTACACCCGGGATCTTTTTGCCCTGGCTGACATAGCTCCGCAACTCTCGCTGATCAATGTCGCAGTCGGCATAATTGGCATTTCCGTCGTATGTAATGAAACCAACGGCGCCGTTTTCCAACAGATCCTGGTACATCCAATAGCCCAAATAGCCATCGATCAGTACGATCTTCCCCTTGCATTGAGACAGGCTGTACGAATCGGTATTGCGCAGATAGTAGAGGGGTGCTTCCACTTCCCCGCTACCGGCGCAAAGATAGCCCTTACAGGGAATCTCCGCTCCGTCAACCAGCAAAGAAGCCGTTTCAATGGTTGCCATGTCCACATCAAAGGCTTCCAGCTTGGCTTCACAACCAAACTCTGCGCACTTATTTACCAGATACTCCGCAGTCCGCAGTTCTTCTTCAGATCCGCCCATGCGCACATAGGCGGTCTCCTCAAAAAACTTCATAATTTCACTTGCGTTCATAATGATTCTCCATATATCAAAAACTCAGCAAACGCTGGTAAGCCATCTCCCAATCCTGAGTATGATTGGGCTGACAAGTCTCAACATTTTCGGAATTACGGACGACTTGACGAAGTTCGTCGATATCCTTAATGTCACCCAAAGCCATGGCCTGGGCAAGCAGGTTGCCGATGGCTGCGCCCTCAACAGGGCCGGTAATCACGGGACGGTTAATGGAATCGGCTACCATCTGATTCAGAAGCTTGTTCTGAATGCCGCCGCCGACGATGTTCAGGGTATCAATGCTCTGCCCCTTGATCTCCTCCAGCCGCTCCAGAGCCCAACGGTACTTCAGCGCCAGAGATTCATAAATACACCGGGCGATCTGGCCGACTGTTTCCGGGACAGGCTGCTTGGTGTCGGCACAGAATTTTTGGATCTTCTGCACCATGTTGCCGCCGGCAAAGAATTCACCATAGTCCGGGTCAATGATGCTGCGCAGAGGCTCAGCCTTCTTTGCTTCCTGTACGATCTCATCCCAGCTGTACTTTGTACCGGCCTTGATCCAGTCTCTGCGGCATTCCTGGATCAGCCACAAACCCATGATATTCTTCAAGGGACGGAAACCGCCCTGGATGGTGCCTTCGTTGGAAAAATTAGCATCCCGCACCGCGGGAGTCAAAATAGGTTCATCCGTCTCAACACCAAACAGCGACCATGTACCCGAAGAGCAGAATGCAAAGCTGCCACTGCCGGGAATTGCCGCCACTGCGGAAGCGGTATCGTGGGTGCCCACTGCCGCGAAATTCGCCCGATTCAGCCCCAGCTCTTCCGCCAACTCCGGACGCAGCTTGCCACGCAGCGTGCCTGCCCGGTCGATCTCGGTGAAGATATGCTCCGGAAGACCCAACGCACGGATGCTCTCCCAATCCCAGTCCTTGGTAGTGGGGTTATAGAGCATGGATGTGGTCACATTGGTATATTCGGACTTCATTTCACCCGTGAGGAAATAGCCCAGCAGATCGGGCATCATCAGCAGTTTCTGTCCCTGCTCCAGGGCAACATCATTCTGACGCTTGCGGCGATAGAGCTGATAAATAGTATTAAAATTCATTTTCGCAATACCTGTACGGTTGAATAGTGTGGAAAAATCCACAATGTCAGATGCAGCATCAATATCTGCATCTACACTGTAACGGTATGCCCGGGGATTGCCCAGCAGGTGACCGTTGCGATCCAAAAGGCCGTAATCCACGCCCCATGTATCGATACCAAAGCAGTCCAGATCACCCACATTGGCCTGCTTAAAGGCCAGAAAACCCTGCTTCAGCTGATTATACAAGTAAGGCAGATCCCAATAGAAAACGCCATTCAATTCCACGAAGTTGTTCTCAAAGCGGTGCAGCTCCCGCATGGTCAATTTGCCATTCTCCAGTTGTCCGAGAATCGCACGGCCATTGCTGGCACCCAGGTCAAAAGCGAGTAAATTTCTCATATGTAGCAACCTTTCTGTCGCGCAGTGCGACCTCTTAGATTTACAGAGATATCATACTCCATAATAATGGTTCTGTCAAACATTGTATACGTGGAAAGATCCGTCATAAGGACGGATCTTTCCACTTATATCTGACTTTTTGCTGTGTCGGTGCCATCACCGACTAAGCCCAAACGCTCTGCCGCATCCTGGCGCATCTTGTATTTCAGCACCTTGCCGGCAGCATTCATTGGGAAAGAATCCACAAATTCGATATACCTAGGAACTTTGTGGCGGGCCATGCTGGCCTTAATGTAGCTGTACATTTCCTCAACGGTGACAGATTCGGCTTCTTTCAGCACGATGCCGGCATATATCTCCTCTCCGTACTTCTGATCCGGCACACCGATGACCTGCACATCCTTGACAGCAGGATGGGTGTAGATAAACTCCTCGATCTCCTTGGGATAAATATTCTCACCACCCCGGATGATCATGTCTTTCAGCCGTCCGGTAATGCGGTAATTGCCATCTTCATCACGGCAGGCAATGTCACCGGAATGGAGCCAACCATCCGCATCCACAGTATCCGCAGTCGCCTGGGGCATTTTGTAGTAGCCTTTCATCGTATTGTAGCCACGGGAGCAGAACTCGCCATTCACACCGTGGCCAACTTCCTCACCGGTTTCCGGATCCACGATCTTGCACTGGACATGGGGGAACGCATAGCCAACGGTATCGGTACGCACTTCCAAAGAATCCGTCCAGGCAGACATGGTAGAGCCCGGTGCGGACTCTGTTTGTCCGTAGACGCTGACGATGCCGCTCATATTCATCTCGTCCGGCTGAGCTGCACGACGCATAAGTTCCGGCGGACAGCCTGCACCGGCCATGATGCCTGTACGCATATGTGAAAAGTCCGTACTGCGGTAATCCGGATGGTTGAACATGGCAATAAACATTGTAGGCACACCATTGAAACAGGTGATTTTCTCTTGGTTGATACAAGCAAGAGAGGCCTTAGCTGAAAAATACGGCATGGGGCACATGGTGGCACCATGGGTCATGGAAGATGTCATGGACAGAACCATGCCAAAGCAATGGAACATAGGCACCTGGATCATCATGCGGTCTGCTGTGGACAAGCCCATACGGTCACCAATGCATTTGCCGTTGTTGACCACATTGTAGTGTGTCAGCATGACACCCTTTGGGAATCCTGTCGTACCGGATGTGTACTGCATATTACATACATCTTCCGGGCGGACCTGAGACGCCATAGATGCAACTTGTTCTTCGCTGACCAACGGATATCGGGCCATGGCCTCATCGAATGTCAGACTGCCGGGCTGGGAAAAGCCAACAGTAATCACATTGCGCAGGAATGGAAGGCGCTTGCAATGCAGACTCTCCCCTGCTTTTGTCTTCGCCAGTTCCGGACACAGTTCGTTGATAATGCCCTTATAATCGGAATCCAGACAGGAATCGATCATTACAAGCGTGTGGGTATCGGACTGCCGGAGCAGATATTCTGCTTCGTGGATCTTATAGGCCGTATTGACCGTAACCAAAACTGCACCGATCTTCACAGTAGCCCAGAAAGTGATGTACCAGGCAGGCACATTGGTAGCCCAAATGGCAACTTTACTTCCGGCCTTAACGCCCATGGAGACCAGCGCACGGGCAAAACGGTCCACGTCACGCTTAAATTCCTCATAAGTACGCGTGTAATCCAGCGTTGTGTATTTGAAAGCGTACTGATCCGGAAATTCCTCTGCAACTCGTTGAAGAACCTGGTAGAAAGTCAAATTCAGCAGTTCGTCCTTCTTCCACAAATACTGACCAGTGCCATCATGGTTGAAATACAAAGATTTCTTCGTGCCACGGGGATTGTGGAATCGGCTCATATAGTTGACAAAGTACGGGAAAATGACCTCAATTTCCTGCAGATCCTCCAACCAGTCCGGCTTCCACTCCAAGGAAATGAATCCATCATAGTTGACAGAGGAAAGGGCACGCATTACTTCGCTGATGGGCATTGTACCTTCGCCGATCAACTGATAATTGCCTTGGTCATCGGAATCACGCAGATGCACGTGGCGCACATAACTGCCAAGGTTTTTGATAGTGGTATCTGCGCTCTCAGCAAGGTCACGGTAAGGATGATGTACATCCCACAACGCGCCCAAATAATCGCTGGCAAAGCGGTCCATCATGGCGCGCAGTCGGGCTGTATCGGAATAGATACCGCTGGTTTTCAGCAAAACGCCCACACCAAGTCTCTCGGCTCGTTCCAAAAGAACGGCAAGCCGTTGCTCTACCAGTTCTTCATTGTCCTGCAAGGCACAGGCGACCACATGGGGCACACGGGTATTGTGGGCAACCTCCATGAGGTTCAGCAAAGAATCGGTGCTTGTAGCATCGTCAGACAGATCGCAGGATGTGTCAAAACAAGGGATCTGCAGTTTCTTGTCACGAAGTTGGCGGACAGTCGCTGCCGCCTGGTATTTGTGGAACGGGCCGCTGCGATCCAGCATAGGATTAAATTTGGGAAGATTGTAGACTTCAATGCCGGAAAAGCCCATTTCCAAAGCGGTATCCATCATTTCTTCCCAACTTAAATTGGGCCATCCACGTGTGGAAAAGGAGAGCTTCATACCTCGTCCTCCTCGTATACGATTTTATTCAATGCACTCAAGTATGCCTGAATGCTGGCGCCAACAATATCGGTGGAAATGCCCCGTCCGGAATAAAGTTTACCGGAAGATCGCAGTTTTACCACAGTCTGCCCCATAGCCTCACGGCCTTCTGTAACGGACTGGATCTGGAAATCGTCCAACTCGTAGTGCCGTCCGGTGATCTGCTCAATGGCCAAAAAAGCGGCATCAATAGGGCCGTCCCCCAAGTAGACACCTTCCATGGGTTGTCCGTTCTTTAACAGTCGCATATGGGCGGTTGCGGAAACGGAACTGCCGGAAGTAATCACATAATTGTCCAGTTTATAAGTAGAGGGAACTTGCATAGCCGCGGATGCAACAATTGCATCCAGCTCCCGGATACTCACCTGCTCACGTTTCTCAGCGAACTGCATGAAAGCGTCATAAACATTGACCCGATCTTCCTGGGAAAGATCATAGCCCAAACGCTCCACAGCACTGCAAACTGCGTCACAGTCATCATGGGCAGTCAAATAAATTCCACTTTCGTCACTTGCAGTGGTTACAAAGGGAGATGTTTTATTGCGGTCTGCACGGCACATCCATTGGATCTGATCCACCGTGCGGCTCAGACGGGTCACTTGCATGCCAATCTGGACATTCATATCCGCGCCCTTGGTGGACAAAATACGGGCCACATTGGTGAGGCTGGCACAGTCCTGGGGATAAGCGGCTGTCTTGACCTCCCCTGCTCCAGCCTTGACAGCAGCGATCACACAGCTGTCTGCCATGGAAAGGGTGTTAGCACAACCCACGCCCAAAGTTACATCCCGAAGTGCAGGAACAGCATCATACAGGCCGGCAACAAATGCCGAAAACTCCTCCGGGAGCATCGTCCCTGCAGAGTCAAGGACTGTGATTGTTTTTGCGCCGGCATCAATTGCCACTTGAATGGCTTGGTACAGGAATGCATTCTCGCTACGAGTTGCATCCTGGGCAACAAATTCGGTATCAGTCAACTTGGCACAGGCGGAAACTGTCTCAGAAATGGACTTAAGCATTGCCTCGGGCTTTTTATGAAACAGATATTCCATCTGTACAGAACTGACCGGCGCACAAACCTGCAAACGAGGGTGTTTGGCTTGACTCAGCGCATTCCAAGTATCTTCGACGCTTTGGGCATTCAGCTCGACAGGCGCAGAAACGATACTGTCAGACACAGCCGTGGCGATGGACTTAATACGCAGTGCATCGGTACGGGAACCATGCAGACCCTCCACTTCAATTACAGTAGTACCCAACTTATCCAGCAGTTTGGAAAGTTCGATCTTCTCCCGGAAAGAAATAGAAAAACCTTCTGCACTCTGTTTCATGGTCATGTCACTGATTCTGATCATTGCAATCACTCCTTAAGAAAATAGAAAAGTCCCTGAGGCCATACTGCCTCAGGGACGAATAAACAATCCGCGGTACCACCCTGATTATTTCCCATGGGGAAATCTCTTCAGACTCCAACAAGTCCTATCCCTTAACGCGGGCTGACGGATCCCATTACTCAACACTTATTTCACAGGATCGACTCCGGAACCAGACCATCCTGCTCGTCTGCACCGACTCACACCAACCGCCGGCTCTCTGAAGCCTTGTAAACAGGATAGATTTTCCTTCACTGTCTTTATTCAAAACGATGGGATAATTAAAGCACAACATCTGCTATTTGTCAACAGAAAAATTCAAAGAAATAAATTTTTTGTTTTTGTGAAAAAAGCATTTGACTTTTAGGAGCGGACATGATAGAATGCAAGAAAATTGCTGAAAGGCTTTGACGAAGACGGTCGGACCAGAAGAATTGCAGAGAGCCGATGGTGGATGCGAATCGGTATTCTTCCTTCCATAGACCCATCCCTTCCGAGCCGGAGTGCTGAACGTTTTTGCTAGTAAGTGTCTCCCGTTAGCCTGCGTTAAAGGATAGGACTTGTTGGAGTCTGAAGTGGCGGTTTATACCGCAATTTGAGTGGTACCGCGGGTAGTTTATGCTCGTCTCAAGAGTTTTCTTGAGGCGTTTTTTATTTTATAAAGGAGGAAGCATTATGTCAAACACAACAACGTCAACACAGCTGATGGAGATTGCGCAGCGAATTCGGGAGATGCGTGAAATTTTGGGCTTCAACATTGAAAAAATGGCAACTGAGACAGAGGTTTCCACCGATCTATACTGTCAATACGAAAGCGGCTCTATTGATCTACCCTTTACCTTTATGCATAAGTGCGCAAAGGTCTTTGGTCTAGAGATCACCGATCTGTTGGAAGGTCACAGCGCTAAGTTGTCCAGTTATACTGTCACCCGTCGTGGCAAGGGCTTGGTCACTGCCAGCGAGGATGGCATCACCATCCAAGATATGGCTCCCATGTTCCGTCAGAAGCTGGCTACACCCTACTGGGTTACATATCAATATTCCGAAGATCTACAGGATGAGCCCATCCATACAACCACTCACGACGGACAGGAATTTAATTTGGTCATCAAGGGTTCTGTACGCATCCGCGTGGGCGAGCACGAAGAAGTGCTGGGCGTAGGCGACAGCATCTTCTATAAATCCTCTACCCCTCACGGAATGATCGCCATCAATGGCGAAGACGCTGTCTTCCTCTCCATGATCATGGCCAGCGACAAGACTGATCAGGCTCTTAGGATTACACCCCAGCGCACTGCCAAATCCGCTGACCCCGGTGTTCATCCGGATCAGCGTCTGCTGTGCAATGAATTTGTTTGGGGTATCGAAGATACCAAGGGTCACATGACCGGCCTCAATTATGCCAATACCGACCGATACAACTTCGCATTTGATACTGTGGATGCCATTGCACGCAAGAATCCCGAAAAGTTGGCAATGATCCACATCGCCAACGATATGACCGAGCGTCGCTTCACATTTAAAGATATGAAGGACGGCTCTTCCCAGTGCGCCAACTATTTCAAGTCTTTGGGCATCAAGCGTGGCGACCGGGTCATGGTGGTGCTGAAGAGGCACTATCAGTTCTGGTTTGCAATTCTCGGCCTGCACAAACTGGGTGCCATCGCCATCCCTGCAACAAACCAGCTGATGGAGCACGACTTTACTTACCGCTTCCAGGCCGGCGGCGTCAGTGCCATACTCTGTACTGCCGACGGTGATACAGCCAATCAGGTGGATCTTGCTGAGCAGGTTTCCGGTATGAAGTTGACCAAGGTTTTGGTGGGCGGTCAAAAGGACGGCTGGCACGATTTTAATGAGGAGTATGGCCTTTACAGTCGCCGCTACGTCCGTACCGAGGATGCCCCCTGCGGTGACGATCCCATGCTGATGCTCTTCACCTCCGGCACAACCGGCTATCCCAAAATCGCTATGCACAGTTATAAATATGCCCTCGGCCACTATGTTACCGCAAAATACTGGCATATGGTGGAACGGGACGGCGTCCACTTTACCATCTCCGAAACCGGCTGGGGCAAGGCTCTGTGGGGCAAGCTCTACGGCCAGTGGCTGTGCGAAAGCGCCGTATTTGTCTACGACTTTGACCGTTTTGACGCTGAAAAGATCCTGCCCATGTTCAAGCAGTATAACATCACCACATTCTGCGCGCCTCCCACCATGTACCGCATGCTGATCAAGCAGGATCTGAGCAATTACGACCTTTCTTCCATCCATCATGCAACCACCGCTGGTGAAGCATTGAATCCCGAGGTCTTCTATCAATTTGAAAAGGCCACCGGTCTGCGCATCTACGAAGGCTTCGGGCAGACAGAAATGACCCTTGGCATCGCAAACCTCATCGGCGATACCATCAAGCCCGGCGCCATGGGTAAGCCCATTCCCGGCTACGGCATCGACATCGTGGATGCGGACGGCAATCCCGTGGAAGATGGTATCAACGGCGAGATCGTCATTCACACCGATCCTGCCCCCTCCTGCGGCGTATTCCTCGGCTATTACAATAATGAAGAAGCCACCAGCGAAGTTTGGCACGATGGCATGTATCACACCGGCGACCTTGCCTGGCGTGACGAGGACGGCTACTACTGGTATGTGGGCCGTGCGGACGATGTGATCAAGTCCTCCGGCTACCGAATCGGACCCTTTGAGATCGAAAGTACCATCATGGAACTACCCTATGTTCTGGAGTGCGGTGTTTCCGCAGCCCCGGAGGAAGCCCGCGGCCAGGTGGTCAAGGCCAGCATTGTTTTGGTCCCCGGTACAGAGGGCACGGAAGAACTGAAAAAGGAAATTCAGAACTACGTCAAACAACATACCGCACCCTACAAATACCCCCGTATTGTGGTGTTTCGTGACGAACTTCCCAAGACCATCAGCGGTAAGATCATTCGCAATAAGCTGTAAGTGGTCAAACGCCTGTTTTTTCAACAACTTTTTATTGACATTTTTATCCCGAAATGATATGATTTCCTAGAGAATAAAGGCTTTGACGGAGAGGGCCTGATGCACAGCGTATCTCAGAGAATTGGCGGTCGGTGCAAGCCATGATATGCGCACGAGGTCAGTCGCTCCACAGCCGGAGGGAAGAACGTATAGACAAGTAGAACCCTCCCGTGTTAGCTACGTTAGTGCTTAGGGCTTATCTGAGCCCAAAGAGCGGTGTCTGCCCCTGCAGATGCAATTTGAGTGGTACCGCGGGTTGTGATCACAGCTCGTCTCAAAGAATCTATCTTTGGGACGGGCTTTTTTACTTGTCCCGCACAGGAGGTTCCTATGAACGAACAAAACAATAGCGCCATCTCCGACAAAATCTTGCAGGTCGCAGCCCGTATCCGGGAACTGCGCGAGATTACCGGGCTTACTGTCGAGGATATGGCACAACGTACAGGCATCAGTGTCGATGAGTACATCGCATGCGAAGCCGGTCAACGAAATCTGAGCATTGCATTTCTGTATCATTGTACCCTAAACTTCGGTGTCGATATGGGTGACCTTCTGGAAGGTCACAGTCCCAAACTGCGTTCCTATGCGCTGACCCGTAAGGGCGAAGGACAGAGAATTGAAGAAGCCCATAATATGATCGGCTTCAACCTGGCGGCTGATTTTCGCAACCGCATCGCTCTGCCCTTGTACATGGAACTGAACTATCGACCTGATGAAAAGATCGAGCTGGTCACCCACGAGGGTCAGGAATGCGACATCGTCATTCGCGGTCACATGCGTATCCAAATCGGTGATCACAGCGAGATCCTGAACCCCGGTGACTGTATTTACTACGATTCCGCAACCCCCCACGGCATGGTTGCTGTGAATGGCGAGGATTGTGCATTCTATGCCATTGTTCTGCGCAACCAGGCCGCCCGTGAGGGTGAACAGGCTGCTGCTGTGGCAACCCCCTCAGCAAAGAAACTGACAGCGGATGTTGAACGCCGTATTTACCAGGATTTCATCATCCCCACAGAAGATGAGCAGGGTCATATCACTGCCATCGACTTCAAGAACGAGGATAAGTTCAACTTTGCCTTTGATGTGATCGATGAGCTTGGCCGTAAGAAGCCGGAGCGCCGTGCAATGCTGCACATCTCCGAGGACGGCACCGAGCGTACCTTTACATTCCAGGATTTCAAAAAGGAATCCGCCCGTGCCGCCAACTACTTCAAAGCCATGGGTATCAAGCGCGGCGATCGGGTCATGCTGGTGCTGAAGCGCCATTACCAGTTCTGGTTTGCCATTTTGGGTCTGCACAAGCTTGGCGCAATTGGCATTCCGGCAACCAATCAGTTGCTGACCAAGGACTTTGCGTACCGCTTCCAGGCAGCGGATGTCCGTGCGATCCTCTGTACCGCTGATGGCAATACTGCCGATGCCGTTGACGAAGCCGCAAAGCAGTGTCCGGGGCTGGCGCACAAGATCCTGGTGGGCGGCAACCGCGAGGGCTGGCACAACTTTAACGAAGAATACTCCATGTACAGCAGTCATTTTGCCCGGACCGAAGATGCCCCCTGTGGCAATGACCCTATGCTGATGTTCTTCACATCCGGTACCTCCGGCTATCCCAAGCTGGCGGCGCACAACTACAAGTACCCCCTGGGTCACTTCATTACCGCCAAGTACTGGCACAATGTGAAACCTGACGGCCTGCATTTGACGATTTCTGACACCGGCTGGGCGAAGTCAATGTGGGGCAAGCTCTACGGACAATGGCTATGTGAAGCAGGTCTGTTTGTCTATGACTTTGACCGCTTTGATGCGGAAAAGATCCTGCCCATGTTCGCCAAGTACAATATCACTACCTTCTGCGCACCGCCTACCATGTATCGGATGCTGGCCAAGCAGGATCTGAGCCGCTTCGACCTTTCCTCCATCCAGCATGCCTCCACCGCCGGCGAGGCCTTGAACCCCGAGGTTTACCGCCAGTTCCAGAAGGCTACCGGTCTGGATATTATGGAAGGTTTCGGTCAGTCTGAAAGCACGCTCATCATTGCGAATCTTGCCGGATGCAGTCATAAGCTGGGTTCTATGGGCAAACCCGTTCCCCTTTACAATGTACATCTGCTTTCTGCTGACGGCCAAA
>JAZOLS010000079.1:0-5180 GCA_045653245.1 Faecousia sp. | reverse complement strand
ATTGGCAAACGGCACGATTTCTGATATACTATAAAAAAGCATTTAAAATAGGTGATGGAATTGAGAGAACTCTGGTCAAAAATCAAAGAAGCGCTGATTTCGGCTCTGCCGATTACAGCGATCGTATATATTATGTCTTTGACACCCTTGTTCAACTTTTCTCAAGTTGAGTTGATTACCTTTAGTATTGGTGCGGTACTGTTGGTGCTGGGTATCGGACTTTTTAATATGGGTGCGGATTTGGCAATGACGCCAATGGGCACCCATGTCGGTGCCGGCTTGTCCAAGCAGCGAAAGCTGGGGCTTCTGCTGGCGGTTTGCTTTGTGCTGGGAATGCTGATCACCATCGCGGAGCCGGACTTGCAGGTGCTGGCCACCCAGGTCAGTGCGGTAATGAATGGCACTTTGCTCATTTACGCAGTGGGTGTGGGTGTTGGCTCGTTTTTGCTGGTGGCAATACTGCGGATCGTGTTTAAGAAGAGTCTGTCTCATATCCTGATGCTCTTTTATATGCTGCTGTTCGCGCTGGCCTTGCTTCTGGCGGTTAATGAAAATCTGAATCTCCTGCCCTTGGCCTTTGATTCCGGCGGTGTTACCACAGGTCCGATCACCGTTCCCTTCATTATGGCGCTGGGCGTGGGCATTTCCAGCGTTTTGGGCGACCGGCGGAGCAAGGAAAACAGCTTTGGTCTGGTGGCTTTGTGCAGCGTGGGCCCCATTTTGGCAGTTTTGGTCCTTGGAATTTTCTCAAGCAATAACCTGAGTTACCAAGTGCCCAATTATGATGTCAGCACAGATATTCTGGGAAGCTTCCTCCATACCGCCGGACATACGGCTAAGGAAGTTGCCATTGCACTAGGCCTGATTGTTGTGTTTTTCCTGATCTGTCAGTTTGCATTTTTGCATCTGCCCAAGAGACGGTTGCTGCGCATTGGCGTAGGTGTGTTGTTTACTTATGCTGGATTGGTGCTGTTTTTGACTGGCGTCAATGTAGGCTTCATGCCCGTCGGCTATAAGCTGGGCTATGAACTGGCCCAGGGAAACCGGGTGCTTTTGACGGTCTTTGGCCTTGTCATGGGCGTATTGGTGGTTCTGGCAGAACCGGCGATCCATGTGCTGAATCAGCAGGTCGAAGATGTGACCGGCGGCCTTGTGACCAAAAAGGCCATGATCACCGGACTGTGTATCGGTGTGGGTGCTTCTATCGCACTGTCCGTTATTCGCATTATTTTTGATTTTTCCCTGGTTTATTATATCATTCCCGGCTATTTCATTTCGCTGGCGCTGTCCCTTTTTGTCCCGCCGGTGTATACGGCCATCGCCTTTGACTCCGGCGGCGTTGCCAGCGGTCCTATGACATGCGGCTTTATCCTGCCCTTTGCTATCGGTGTTTGCGTCAGCCTGCAGGGTGCGAATGCTGTTCTGCGGGATGCTTTCGGTGTGGTGGCGCTGGTTGCCATGACCCCGCTGATCACCATTCAGCTGCTGGGCTTCCGTTCCATTATCGACCGCCGCATGAAGGAGCATCGTGCCATGAAGCGGATCCTGGATGCCGACGATCAGCAGATCATCAACTTTATGTGAGGAGGAGTTGCTATGGCCAATACGGTAAATGAATCGGCAATCAAAAAGCTGAAGCTCCTGTTCACTGTGGTGGATCGGCCAAAAGGTGAATTTTATCTGGATGTGATCAGCCAGTTTGAGGTCAACTGCCAAATGGCAGTGGGCGGCATGGGAACGGCAACCTCGGATTTCGTTGATATGCTGGGACTGAATAAACATAAGGCAGTGATCTTCAGCGTGGTCCGGGAGGACAAGGTGGAGACAATCATGAACTGTCTGGAAGACAAATTTGCTACCATTAAGAACGGAAAAGGAATTGCTTTCGCAGTGCCGCTGAGCAGTGTCATTGGCGTAAATCTGTATCAATTCCTGAGCAATAACCGACTGGGGAGGGAGAAATAATATGACTACCAACAACCATGAAGTGATTTTTGCCATCGTCAATTCCGGCTTTGCCGAGGATGTGATGGCGGTTGCCCGGGAGCAGGGTGTCCGGGGCGGCACGATCCTCAATGCCCGGGGTGTTGCGAAAGAGGATGCGGCGGCGTTCTTCGGCATAACCCTCCACTCGGAGAAGGAAATTCTTATGATGGTAGTGGAGAAAGACATCCGGGATCAGGTTCTCAATGCTATCTATAAGGAAATGGGCATGGCGAAAGCCGCCCAGGGCATCGCGTTCTCCCTGCCGGTGTCCGATGTGGCCGGTCTGGTGAAAATTGAGGAGCCGAAGGAAACAGAAGCATAATATAACCGCACCGCTGAATTTCAGCGGTGCTTTTTCTTGCAAATTTATGGAAGTGTGGTATAATAAAAAGGAGGTGAAAAACATGGGGACAACATTTTGCAGCATTCATATTTATTCTGCGGATCCTGTTGCATGCAAGAATTTTCGGTTTTGTAGTTTCTCCCAAGGATGGCAGACTTATATGCCGGAAGATGGAGACTGTTTAGATCCGGAGCAGACACAAAAATTCGCCCGGAAGATTTCGGAAGCAGTGAATGCTCCTGTCCTTTGGTTTTACATAGTTGATACGGAATGGCTGTGTCTGAAATTTTATTTGAGAGGCAAGCAATTTGCAAGCTACTCAGGTGATGGATATACCCCCAACAAAAATGTCTGTCAAATTCCGCAACTGTTAGGCTACGGGGACGGTCATAAACGCCATCTCTCTAAAATACTCAATTGCACGGATATTGATTTGCAGGTAGAGTTATTGGAAGAATTTCTTGGAGTCTGTCTTCTGCCGTTCCCTGAGCTGTTAGACGAAGATCCTCAGGCACTATCGAAGGTCCGTGGAGATACTCTGTTTCGGAAATATGCAGAGCAGGAAAAGGAACTTACAGGAAAACGCTCTGCGATTCAAGTGAAGTTGGTGCAGGAACTGCCGGGACTGTTGTACGAAGAAGACTGGGATTGTGAATGGTTTGAAAAAGAAGAATGCGACTATCTGCCTCACTTTAAAAAGCACTATTATTTGTATTTCAAAGCAAGATGGACAGGTATAAGCGGTATTCCTGCTTGTTTCCGGGGTGGAACAATTGCGTTCATTTCTTATGAGGAAATGAAACGGGATGGTGCTGATAAACCCTATCCTCATCGCTACATAGGGGACAACGCTCTGTACGAAAGCGAGAATTTTCCAAATGGGCTCATTTTTTCTGATTCTGCCCCCGCACCCTTTGCGGGAAAGACGATGAAGCTGCCCCGAGGGTGGTATGGATTGGGCTTTGATGCAAAAAATCGACTGGTTTTATATGACGATAAAAACACTCTGGCAATTACAGACGTAAATATGCAGATAATCGCAAAGCAGCGGTTAAAGGGGAAAATTCGGGATATTGACGGTGATTATATTTTAACGATTGAAGAAAAATGCGGTATTGGTGGCGTTATCAGAGTTTATCGGATCTGCGATAGGATGTAAAAGATATTTGTCAGACGCTTAAAATATGGGATTAATTGTGCAGTTCGTTCTTGATCGTAGGGGCCATTCATGAATGGCCCGCGGGCGATTCATGATGTACAGTGTAGTAACATGGTATACAACTGTGCAATGACATGGTATACAGTTTTACAGTAGAATAGAGGCATCCAGAAAGACACAAAAGGAGTGTTCAAGATGCCGTGGGAGTGTAGAACTGTGGAAGACCAAAGAAGAGAATTTGCGCAAGCAGCCATGTACTGCAATAACTTTAGTGCGCTGTGCCGGGAGTTTGGCATCACACGCCGCACCGGGCTTAAATGGGCGCAGCGTTACAGGGAGAGCCAACCCCTGACAGACAGAAGCAGGCGGCCTCACACAAGCCCCTCCCGGACACCAGAGGAGGTGGAGCTCCTCGTCCTGGCGGTAAGAGGTGACAACCCGGGGTGGGGCGCTAAAACGATCCGGGATGTTCTCCTGACGGAGGGTTACACAAATATCCCATGTACCAAGACCGTCAACAATATCCTAAACCGTTACGGCTGCATTAGCCAGGAAGAGTCGCTGAAGCGGCAGCCCTTTACCCGATTTGAAAAAGAACTGTGCAACCAAATGTGGCAAGCGGATTTCAAGGGTGAGTTCCGTATGGTTGATGGAAATTACTGCTATCCTCTGGATATCATGGATGACCATTCCCGCTTTGCCATTAGAGTTGCGCCCCATTTGGGCACGGCAAATGTGGTGATCCCTGTATTTACAGGCGCTTTTCGGGAGTTTGGTCTGCCGGATTCTATCCTTTCCGACAACGGAGCCCAATTTGCCGGCTTTAAAAAGGGATACACCCAATTTGAGCGGTGGCTCATGGATCTGGATATTCTTCCGATCCACGGCCGCATCAAGCATCCCCAGACACAGGGCAAGATCGAGAGATTCCATAGATCCATGAAGCAGGAATTGCTCAATCATACAACGATTGCTGATATTGAGGATGCCAAATACAAGCTTTCCGCTTGGCGTGACAAGTATAACAACATCCGCCCTCATGAAGCATTGGGTATGAAAAGGCCGGGTGAGGTATATGTGCCAAGTCAACGGCAATACAGAGAAACCATCGAGAAATACGAATACGGCGGGGAGTATCATGTGATCAAAGTAAACAGCTGGGGCTATGTCCGGTTCGATAAGTGGCAGGTGTATCTGAGCGAAACAATGATAGACCAATACATCGAATTCCGGCCTGGCCCTGACGGTGAAACATTTGTTGCCTGCTATCGAAACTTCAAAATTGCGGAGTTCGATACCGAGGACGGACAGTTGATCCACCGTTCCATAGCAAGGATGTGAGTTGTATACCATGTCCTTACACTGGTGTATACCATGTTACACTTGACACTTGACCCTCCCCTACAGAATCACAATTTATTGAACATACAATAAACTGAAATTTGCAAATGCAATTCGTTTTTTGTGAGGCATATCCAATTCCATTCTTTTTCAAAAAAAGAGAAAATAATGCTTACCAAACAGACATGACAGCGCTATAATAAGCGTGTTCTGTTTGAGCCGCCGGTATAGCTCAGTTGGTAGAGCAACTGATTTGTAATCAGTAGGTCGGGGGTTCGAGTCCGTCTACCCGCTCCAGACAGACCGTCAAACAGAATTGCATATGGGGGTGTTCCCGAGTGGTCAAAGGGG
>JAZOLS010000078.1:0-15813 GCA_045653245.1 Faecousia sp. | reverse complement strand
CCTCCTCCAGCCCCGGAATCTCTCTGAAGACCGAAGGTCTGAGCTACATTGCCGGTTCTGACGTGCCTGCATTCGTTGTCAATGTGCAGCGTGGCGGCCCCGGTTTGGGTGGCATTCAGCCTTCCCAGTCCGACTATTTCCAAGCTACCAAGGGCGGCGGTCACGGTGACTACCGTATGATTGTTCTGGCCCCTGCATCCGTGCAGGAAATGGCCAGTCTGACCATCAAGGGCTTCAACCTGGCCGACAAGTATCTGATGACTGCTATGATCCTGGCTGACGGCACCATCGGTCAGATGATGGAACCCATTTCCTTTGAAGATGCCGAGATTGAAACCTACGAAAAGCCCTGGGCTCTCACCGGCACTAACTGCGAGCGTAAGCATAACATCGTCAATTCTCTGTACTTAAAGCCGGAGGAACTGGAAGTTAAAAACTTTGAGCGTTACGAGCGCTACAAGATCGTGGAAGAAAACGAACCCATGTGGGAAGAGTACATGATGGAAGATGCCGAGTACTGCGTCGTGGCTTTCGGTATTGCCGCCCGTGTGGCTAAGAATGCTGTGGTTGCCGCCCGTGCTGAGGGCATTAAGGTCGGTCTGATTCGTCCCATCACCCTGTGGCCCTTCCCCAAGAAACCTATGTTGGCCGCTGCCGATAAGGTCAAGGGTTTCATCAGTGTGGAGCTGAACATGGGTCAGATGATCGAGGATATCAAACTGGCCACCGAATGCAAGAAGCCGGTTGGTCTTTGCAACCGTGCCGGCGGCATGATCCCCAGTCCCGACCAGGTTCTGGAATCCATCCGCAATGCGCAGAAAGGAGTGTTCTGATATGGCAGTTGTATTTGAAAAACCCAAGGCACTGACCGATGCAGTGCTCCACTATTGCCCCGGTTGCCCCCATGGAATCATCCACCGCTTAGTGGCAGAAGTCATTGATGAGCTGGGAATCGAGGGCAAGGCCATTGGCGTTGCACCCGTTGGCTGTGCCGTTATGGCATATGATTACTTCGCCTGCGACATGATCGAGGCCGCTCATGGCCGCGCCCCAGCTGTTGCTACCGGCATCAAGCGCTGCCGTCCCGAGAATGTAGTGTTTACCTATCAGGGTGACGGCGACCTGGCATCCATCGGTATGGCCGAGACTGTCCATTCTGCAGCCAGAAACGAAAATATCACCATCATCTTTGTCAACAATGCCATTTACGGTATGACCGGTGGTCAGATGGCGCCCACTTCCCTGCCCGGCCAGGTAACCCAGACTTCTCCCTATGGCCGTGATGTGAAGCACTGCGGCTGGCCCATCCGTGTCAGCGAAATGCTGGCAACCTTGGAGGGTCCCGAGTATGTGGCACGTGTGGCAGTGAACAATGTCAAGAACGTCAAGAACGCCAAGAAGGCCATCAAGAAGGCCTTTGAAAACCAGATTGCCGGAAAAGGATTCTCCCTTGTCGAGGTTGTTTCCGCTTGTCCCACCAACTGGGGTATGACTCCTCAAAAGGCTTTGGAGTGGGTGGAAAGCGATATGCTTCCCTACTATCCCATCGGTGTTTACAAGGACAGAAGTGCAGCAAAGGAGGATCAGAAATGAAGACAACACAAATTCTGATCGCCGGTTTTGGCGGCCAGGGTATCCTCTTTGCAGGCAAGTTCCTGGCATATAAGGGTCTTGTGGAAGACAAGCAGGTTTCCTGGCTGCCCTCCTATGGCCCGGAAATGCGTGGCGGTACTGCCAACTGTAGCATCATCCTGTCCGATACGCCCGTAGGCAGCCCCATCATCACCAATCCGGATGTGCTGGTTGCTATGAACCTGCCCTCTTTGACCAAGTATATGGACACCGTCATTCCCGGTGGTAAGATCATTGTGGACTCCACTTTGATCACCGAGAAGGTAACCCGTACGGATGTGGAAGTTTTCTATGTTCCTGCATCTGCTATGGCGAAAGAAGCCGGTTACACCACACTGGCAAACATGGTCTTGATGGGCAAACTCATTAAGGAGACCGGCGCGGTATCCTTTGACAACAACCAGGCCACCTTTGAGAAGTTCATTCCTGCCAAAAAGGCTGCGTTGATCGAGCAAAACTGCCAGGCTCTGCAGACTGGCTACGATTTCTGAGAAAGAAGGCGTCACAATGCTGGATATTAAGATCATCAAAACCACCGAGCCCAAAGAAAAGCCCGTACCCGGTCAAAAATTGGGTTTTGGTAAGATCTTCACTGATCACATGTTTGTTATGAACTACACCGAGGGTAAAGGCTGGCACGATCCCCGGGTCGAGCCTTTCCACAACATCAGTCTCTCCCCTGCCGCCATGGTCTACCACTATGGCCAGGAGATGTTTGAGGGTCTGAAAGCCTACAGAAACCCCAACGGTGAGGTTTATCTGTTCCGCCCTGACATGAACGCCAAGCGCACCAACGCTACCAACGATCGTCTGGTGATTCCGCAGATCCCTGTTGAGGATTTCGTGCAGGCTGTCAGTACTGTTGTTGACGTTGACCGCGACTGGATTCCAACTGATCCTGGCACTTCCCTGTACATCCGTCCTTTCATCATCGCGACCGATGAGTTCCTGGGCGTTCCACCCTCCAAGACCTACCTGTTCATGGTCATTCTCTCCCCCAGCGGTGCTTACTACGAAAGTGGCCTGGCACCTGTTGGCATTTGGATCGAAGATGAGTATGTCCGTGCTGTCCGTGGCGGTATCGGTTTTGCCAAGACCGGCGGCAACTATGCGGCCAGTTTGATCGCACAGCAGAAAGCTCACGATGCAGGCTATTCCCAGGTTTTGTGGTTGGACGGCGTAGAGCGCAAGTACATTGAAGAAGTAGGCGCAATGAATATCTTCTTCAAGATTGCCGGTAAGGTGGTAACCCCTGCTCTCAGCGGTTCTATTCTGCCCGGTATTACCCGGAACTCCGTCATTCAGCTCTGCAAAAACTGGGGTTATGATGTGGAGGAGCGTAAGATTTCTGTAGACGAACTGCTCCAGGCTCAGGCTGACGGAACTCTGGAAGAAGTCTTTGGCACCGGCACAGCGGCTGTCATTTCCCCTGTTGGCAAACTCCGCTATCGTGACGATGTGATGACCATTCAGGATGGTCAAACCGGCCCTCTCAGTCTGAAACTCTACGATACCATCACCGGTATCCAGTTGGGCAAACTGCCCGACGAAATGCTCTGGCGCGTTAAGGTCGGCAAATAATTACATGTTTAAGAGCCTGTTGCGAATGCAACAGGCTCTTAAACTATACTCTCAGCAATTCAGCAGCCGTTTTCCAGGCGATTTGCTCTTTTTCGTCATCCGTCAGGTTAAGGTTAAAAAAGCGCTCTACTTCCGTCACAGGGTCCCACATAGGAAAATCAGTGCCATAGACAAAACGATCTGCGCCGTAATGTCGGATATACGTCTCTGCGACTCCAGGCTCCATAAACATCAAGGAACTGGAAGTATCAAACAAACAATTCGTATCTGTCAGCACCTCTTTGGCAATCTCATACATCTGATATCCACCAAAGTGGGCGGCAACCACCTGCAATTTCGGAAACTGGTTAAGTACATTGCGCAATCTTGTAGGGTGGGAATAATCATAACGCAGATCACCCATATGGAAGATAACGGGAAGCTTGCCCTGAATCTGCTCGTACACCGGAAACATCCGAGAATCGTCAATGGAAAAGGTCTGATAATCCGGATGAATCTTAATTCCATGAAGACCGTTTTCCTGAATAAAATCTACTTCATCCATTAATCCATCCATATCTGCATGAACAGTACCAAATCCGTAAAAACACGGCTGTGCCTTAACCTCACGGATGATAAATTCGTTAATATGCCGCGTACGCTCCGGCTTGGTCGCAACCGGAAGAATGGCAAATTCTGTAATACCCGCCATGTCTCCGCGTTCCATAAGTGTCTGCACCCGACCATCAATGGCTTCATTACCGATACCGTCGTAAAAGGCGCGTACATTATCCGCCGCCTTGTCGGCAATGGCATCCGGGTATACATGAATATGAAAATCGATAATTCTCAAAGTATTTCGCCTCATTCTTGATTTTTTAGTATTATAGCACAGGAACAGCAAATTTCAAGTTTATCGACAAAAAATATACACGGATAAAGGTTTATCCATTGGCGTTTGTTAGTGTCACACGGACACTTGGTTATCCCCGTCCGCAGACTGGTTGTGCTTTTCGAATCCCGACACGAGCCAAAATAAAAATGAAGACCGCCCGGATGGGCAGTCTTCATTTTTGGTTGGAGTGTAATTATAGGGTTTCAGAAATCGAACAAATTTCATTTCTGTCTACACCCGCAAGGGGTGCGTCCAGAAATCAAAGGATTCTCCCACGGCCTAAAAACATGCCACTGGCATGTTTTCTTAACGGCCTTTCGAATCCCGCCACAGATGAAAAATCGGGAACCCGCATAAGCGGATTCCCGATTTTTGGTCGGAGTGTCGGGATTCGAACCCGAGGCCTCTTGGACCCGAACCAAGCGCGATACCAAACTTCGCCACACCCCGATACTTAGAGCATTATAATGAAAAACTTGGGTATTGTCAAGTGCTGAGAATGATTTTCGATATGAAAGGGGTCTGACTAAACAGACCCCTTCCTTGTATTTTTACTGTTTCTTAAACTTCCATGGAAGATCTATACCCATCTGCGAGAGACCATCAACAAATTCCTCAGAAAATTCTCCACCGATTTCACTGACAGTCATAGTATCAGCATCAATAGAGATAATCATGTAATCCGCATCTGTAAGATTGCCTTCCAGGTCTGCCTTATCCTCGACCATATATACCGTGTTTTCTTTCAACACAAAATAGCCTTTTTCAGCAGTTTTGTTGAATTCTGATACAGCATCCTTAGTGGACGTATCCATAACATCCTTAGCGTATTCTTCCAAGTTCATACCATAGGTTGCTTTCATCTGCGCATCTAACTGTTCACGACTTATGCCTTGTTTTTCATAAAGGTCAACCAAATAATTGATCAGGCAGTCGCAAAAGTCATCGATATATGCATCAAAGTCCTGCTGTTTCATTGAAAGACGTATAGCATGTTCGCCGGTCTCGTTAAATTCAAAAATCATAGCAAAGGGAAGCTCGGAATAACATTTAGGGAAATCATCGCCAAATGTACCGCCCAGCATCTCGTTCATAAAATCATTCAAATCAATTTCGATGATCCACTGCCCGTAAAGTTGCTTTGCAGGGTCTTTTTCTTCAAGGATGGGTTCACCACCGGATTTTCCGTCACATGCAGCAAATGCAAAGAGCACCGCAAAGACTAGTAATAAGGACAGAAATCTTTGGAATTGCTTCATAATCGCAACCTTCTTTCATCATTATCACCAATTGGTTTTGCATATATAATAACAGATGAACGCCTAAATTTCAATAATCTTTCATCAACATACAAACGTAAAAGTAAGTTTATGGAAGTAATTTTGCTGTTCGTGGAGGGATGGCCATGAATTATCAAATCAAATACGACTGGACAGGACACTCACAGCATATATCCGGACGAGAAAAATGGGCAAAGCAAATCGGGTTGGCTGTTATGATGCTTCTATTGGGTATTGCTATTTTGTGGTCAATGAACGCTGACTGGGCTGTAACAGTAGATGCCATGGAAGATATGGCTACAGCACTTCAGCAGGGACATAACATCAAAGAAGCCTTCTCAACCTTCTGTTTAGACATCCTTATGGGGGCAGAGTTTGGATAAGCGCATTCCCATTCAAATTACTGCAGGTGCATTGATTTTTTTGTCTGCGCTTATTCTGATACTACCCTTGCGTTGGGTCGGTGCAGTTTTGTTGTCCATTGCTATACATGAATCATGCCACGCAATTGCAATTCTGCTTTGCGGTGGCGAAATCCACGGAATAACCATAGACGGCAAGGGCATTTGCATGGATACAGACGGTATGTTCGGTATCCGGGAATCGATCTGCGCTTTGGCAGGACCTTTGGGTTCATTATCTTTACTTCTTGTGTCACGGTGGTTACCCAGGGCCGCAATTTGCGGTATTGTGCACGGAATTTACAATTTGCTTCCATTGTTTCCAATGGATGGCGGTAGAATTTTAAGGGGTCTGTTATTTAGTCTTCTGCCCACTCAAAAAGCCTACAAGATTTTTCACATTTCCCAATGGATCGTGTCTGCTTTGTTGGCAATCGGCTGTGCCTATCTTGCCTCCAGAGCAGGAATATTTGTTCTTATGCTAGGAATCTTGCTTCTGCGGAAAATCCACTTGCCAAGATCGGCTTTTGGCGGTACAATAAGAAAGATATCAAAAAAGAGGTACAGTTATGACCGATTTACACAAGAGAATCCTACCCACGGTGCAAAAACCCGCACGCTACACCGGTGGGGAGTTTAACGAAATAAAGAAAAACCTTTCCGAAATTCGCATCCGTGTTGCGTTCTGCTTCCCGGATACTTATGAGATCGGTATGTCTAATTTAGGTATGCGGATACTTTATGGTGTCATGAACCAAATGGATGGCGTGTGGTGTGAGCGTGTCTTTGCTCCCTGGGGTGACATGGAAGACGCTATGCGAAAGCACGATTTGCCTCTTTGGGCATTGGAAAGCCAACATCCGGTGAAGGACTTTGACATGATCGCCTTTACGGTCGGTTATGAGATGTGCTATTCCAACATTCTGAATATGCTCCGTCTTGCGGATATTCCGATCCATTCCGAGGAACGCAAAGGTCTAAAAAACATTGTGTTTGCAGGCGGTGTGTGCACGTTCAACCCTGAGCCCCTGGCACCTTTTGTTGACTTCTTTTCTCTTGGTGAAGGTGAGGAGATTACCACAGAAATTGTTACCCTATACGATCGCGCAAAAGCCGAGGATTGGGCAAAGGAACAGTTTCTGCTGGAAGTAGCCAAGATCCCTGGTATTTATGTACCCTCCTTCTATCAGCATAAATATAACGATGACGGAACACTTTCTGCTATTGTCCCTTTGAATGGCGCGCCGGCAAAAATCACCAAGCGGATCATCGAAAATTTGGATGCTTCTTATTGGCCAATAAAGACCATTGTGCCGTCCACGGAAATCGTCCATGATCGGGCGAATCTGGAGGTGTTCCGTGGCTGTATTCGCGGATGCCGATTCTGTCAAGCTGGATTTTCCTGCCGGCCTGTGCGGAAAAAGAGCCCGGAAGTGCTGTACCGACAGGCAGTAGAAACTCTGGAGGATTCAGGCATCAACGAGATTACGCTTTCAAGTCTTTCAACATCGGATTATCGGAACTTAAAAGAACTAACCGATCAGATGATCCCGTATTGCGAACAAAACCGGGTAAATCTGTCTGTGCCGTCCTTGCGTGCGGACAATTTCTCCCGGGAACTGATGGAGAAACTGCAGACTGTCCGCAAAAGCGGACTGACATTCGCCCCGGAAGCAGGAACACAGCGATTGCGGGATGTGATCAATAAGAATTTGACAGAGGACGAGATCCTCAGCACCTGCATCAACGCATTCTCCGGTGGCTGGAATAATGTGAAACTCTATTTTATGTTGGGTCTGCCAACTGAAACAGATGAAGATGTACTCGGCATTGCGGCACTGGTCTATAAAATTATCCAAGCGTGGAAAGAGCATGCGGTAAACAAAAAACGTGGTCTGCGTGTTCATGTGGCAACGGCTTATTTCGTACCAAAGCCCCACACACCTTTCCAATGGGAAAAGCAGATCACACCGGAAGAATACATGCGCCGGTGCAAACTGCTGAAAGACCATTTCTATTCCAAATCCATTGAATACAACTACCATGAACCGGATTTGAGCCGACTGGAAGCGGTATTTGCCCGAGGTGACCGACGGCTTGCTCCCGTGATCGAAGAAGCAAGCCTGCATGGTGCTAAATTAGATGGCTGGGATGAGTATTTCCGTTACGATATCTGGCAGGACGCTATGAAAAAGTACGGTATTGACCCGGCATTCTATACCACCCGGGGTTATGAGGAAGAGGAAATTCTTCCTTGGGATACCATTGACGTGGGTGTGAACAAGAAGTTCCTGCTCCGTGAACGTAGACAGGCATACGCTGAGAAGATCACACCGGATTGCCGTCACGGTTGTGCCGCCTGCGGCGCCAACTGTCTGCTGAAGGAGGTGCAGTGCGATGCCTAGAGCCTTATTTGAAAAGACCGGCAACGCTATTTACATCTCTCATTTGGATTTGATGCGCGTATTTCAGCGTGCCTTTAAACGGGCCGGTCTGCATTTGACCCATACACAGGGATTCAGCCCTCGGCCGTCGGTTTCTATTGCACTTCCCATGTCTGTGGGTGTGGAAAGTCGTTGTGAACTGCTGGACTTTGATTTGGACGGGGATGTTGTTCCATGTGAGGATATCATGGTGCGGCTGAACGCTGCCCTTATAGAGGGTGTCCGCGTCCTCAGTGTTTACAATGGAGGCGACAAAATCAAGAATATTGCTCTGCTGGATTGCTCAGTATACTTGGAGTATGATCAAGGTATCCCTGTCAATGCAAAAGGGGAACTCGAAAAGCTGTTTTCACAGCCGTCTTTGTTGGTGGAAAAGCGTGGTAAGAACGGTGCAACCCAGCAAGACATCCTTCCTTTGATCCGTAGTATGCAGATCGTAGAACCGGATGTCAACACGCTCTGCCTGAATGCCAGGATTTGTTGTCAAAATCCAGCGCTGAATCCTATGCAGATTACCGCAGCCATTGCGCGTTATCTTCCGGAACTGAAGCCGGATTTTGCCAGCTATTGCCGAAAGGAAATTTATCGGCAGGATGAAAGTAATTTTAGATAGGAGTTTGTTATGGAGAATTTGATCGAACTGGAAGAATGCCCCTGCTGCCGGGGAGTTGGTGTGCTGACCCATGAGGGTGGTTGGAATGTCCAGGTTGAGTGCAGCGAATGCGGTGCGCATACTGTTTATTTAGAATACGAAAATGAAGATCAGAAGGTAGTTGCCGAGCAGGGCGTTGCCCGTCTGTGGAACCTGGGTAAGGTCATAAAGATCAATCCCGGCGAATAAGAAGAGGCTGCCGGGGCTGGTGCGCCCCGGCAGAAAAATATTTTCAAAAAATGAAAAATAATGCTTGCATTTTTCGCCAAGGTGTGCTAATATATCCAAGCGTTCAGAAAGCAACTGAATATCCGGGTGTGGCGAAGTTTGGTATCGCGCTTGAATGGGGTTCAAGAGGCCTCGAGTTCGAATCTCGACACTCGGACCAAGAAAACCGAAACAGCAAATGCTGTTTCGGTTTTCTTTTTTTATTCAGTCGAAAAAATAAAAAACCTGCCGCAAACGCGGCAGGTTAACATTATGCAGGAAATGTATTGGTAAATAAGATCAGCAAAGGCAGGATCAGGGAAAATACACTCACCATCCAGGGAGTCAGCGTGCGTTTGGATACGAACATTAACAGCAGGCATATGGCTGTAATTGCCAACGGACCGAGCACTGCCACCTCCCGTATCAATTCGAAAGCGAATTCTCCGGTCGCCTCCTGAATAAATCCAACCAGTGCCGGCAGTTTAAACATGTTCTGAATTGCCAGAATCACCGCCATCACCGCAACGGGCGTCGCTAAAAAAAGTTTCTTATACTGTGTCATGTAATCCCAGACGAAGGTCACCTTGTCGATCACAATTTTCAAGATCTGCTCAGTCTTTTTCAAAGTAGGCTGCGCCTTACGGTAAAAAGTTTCCCACTTAGCCATACATTTATCGATAAAGTTCATATGTCACCTCCTGCGGATGGATTATATGGGGATATTCTAGCACATCTATTCCGGTGTTTCAAGTACGTTTATTTTCCCGGTATAATGCAGCCAGGCCCTTGACAAGAAGATCTTTGTCATAGGTCATTTCCCGACGGCACATCGGTACGACAAATTTCGCAATGCCGCCTGTTACAATCACCTTTGTCTTATAACCGAGTTCTTCCTCCATACGTTCGATCATACCATCAAGCATACAGGCTGTACCCAGCATAATACCGCTGCGCATACAATCGGTAGTGTTCCGTCCAATGGCTCGTTTGGGCTGATCCAGTTGCAGACCCGGAAGCAACGCTGTTCCCCCCGTGAGGGCATCTAAAGATATCTTTACGCCCGGGCTGATCGAGCCACCGATGAGCGCACCGTTCTTATCCAGCACAACCATGGTGGTAGCCGTGCCCATATCAATCACGATCATTGGCGGTTTATGCTCCCGTAAGGCCGCCACGCAACCCACAACCAGGTCTGCTCCGGTTTGAGACGGATTATCAATGGCAATATTCAGACCTGTCTTCAACCCAGGCCCAACTACCAACGCCTTTTTGCCGGTGAGTTTCTTCACAGCAGTCTGCATAGTATTCAAAACTTGTGGAACAACGGACGCAATGATAGAACCCTCGATCCCGTCCTTGTTTACATTGTATATATCCAAAATGCTTTTCAGATCGATGCAGTATTCATCTGACGTTTTGGTAGCATCGGTGCGAAGCCGGGCTTCAAAGAGGATCTTCTCCCCTTCTACACCGCCAATGACCACGTTGGAGTTGCCGATATCTACAACCAAGATCATAACATTTCCTCCAAATCCTCCTGCCGTAAAATCCGGCAGTTCAAAATATCTCCATTTTCCACTTCAATCAATCCCACCGATCCACCACCATGGCCACAGGAACCTGGATTCAGGATCCACATTCCATCTTTCTGTTCACAGACCGGGCTATGGGTATGCCCGAACAGTACTGCCTGAGCATTGGCTGCTTTGGCATCTTCCAACAGGCTGTACAGACCTTGTTTGACATGATGATTGTGCCCATGCGTCATAAAAAGACGCACACCGCAGACTGGATACGACAGAACCTCTGCCCTGGGTTGGTACATGCGATATTTATCACAATTCCCGGGAACAGAATGATATGCCGTCTGCATATTCTCTTCACGGATTACTTCACCATCGTCAAAATAGTCACCCAGGTGAATAATTGCGTTGGGTTTGATCACGTGCACCGCACTGCGCATCAAACGCAGGGATGAATGAGAATCCGATAACACAAGAATTTTCATAAAGCACCCCCTGTTCTTTTTAAGTATAGCACATAGCGATGTAAATTTCCATTGCTATTTTTCATCATGCACGAATGCCACCTTACAGGCATATACTATTGTGAAATATCCTAGTATAAGGAGGCCAACCATGCAAAACTTCCAGGACTTTACCAAAGGGCTTCCCATGGAGAAAATCATGCAATTGGCAAACAGTCCCCAGGGCCAGGCTTTATTTGCACAACTACAGCAAAGTGACCCGAATGCACTACAATCTGTCATGCAAAATGCCCAGGCCGGGAATTATGATCAGGTCAAGAAAACCATGACAGAATTCTTGTCAACGCCTGCCGGTCAGGCGCTGATGCAGCAAATGAGAGGGCTTAACAATGGATGATATGGAATCCAAACTGGGCGCCATTTTGGGCAACCCGGACATGATGGCACAGATCATGTCCATGGCACAGACATTAGGTGGCGGTGCACCATCACCGCCACCCCCGACGCCACCTACGCAAACTGCCATGCCGAGCATCCCGGAGGGACTGGATATCGGGATGATCACAAAACTTGCCGGCATGGCGAACTCTGCCAATGTGGATAAAGATCAACGTGCACTTTTGTTTGCTCTTCGCCCGTATCTGACAAACGAGCGGATTGGAAAACTGGAACGTGCCATGCGTGCAGCAAAACTGGCAGGGTTGGCAACGTCTCTTCTTGGAAGCGGATTCTTAACACATACAGGCAGGTGACGCTATGTATAATCGCTATATCCCTCAACAGGACGGTACATATCAGAAAAATCGCATTCCCACTCCCCCACCGCCTTCGCCGCCAAAACCGGAGCCCCCCATGCAACAACCTTGCGACGAACCAAAACCGCCATACCGACAGCCGGAGGGGGCGTATTCCTTTCTTCAGCAATTACTTCCCAAAGGGCTGGACACCGGGGATCTGCTGATCATCATTCTGCTTTTGCTCATGGCCGGTGACGGAAAGGAAAACAAAAACTCATGGCTTCTAACCTTGGCTCTTTACCTGTTTCTATGAAAACTGCCCATGGAGTGTTCCATGGGCAGTAAATTTATTTCGCAACAAAGCCGACTTTCTTATAGACTTTCCGCAGAGTCTTTTCGGCCACATAGGATGCCTTTTCTGCGCCATTCTTGTAGACGCATTCCAGGTACGCTTTGTCCTTAATCAGACGATTTGCCTCTTCCCGGATGGGGCGAAGATGCTCGACAACTGCTTCACCAACCACAGGCTTGAACTTGCCGTAACCGCAGCCAATGAACTCATTTTCGATCTGCTCATAAGTTTTACCGGTAACAGCGGAGTAAATGGTCATCAGGTTTGCAACACCGGGCTTGTTCTCCTTGTCGAAACGGACGCAGTTTTCCGTATCAGAATCGGTAATGGCACGCTTAAACTGCTTCATGATCACCTCGGGAGGATCCATCAGCAGGACCCGGCCAGTATCCTCATTTTCGGACTTGGACATCTTGGCCAGCGGATTGGTAAGGCTCATGATCCGGGCGCCCACCTTGGGAACAAAGGGCTCGGGGATCTTAAATACATCGCCGTAAATGCCGTTAAATCGCCGGGCGATGACGTGAGTCAGTTCCACGTGCTGCTTCTGATCCTCGCCCACAGGCACCAAATCCGGCTGATACAGCAAAATGTCCCCGGCCATCAGACTGGGATAGGTAAAAAGACCTGCGTTGATGTTATCCGCATTCTTGGCAGACTTGTCCTTGAACTGGGTCATACGGCTCAGTTCGCCGAACATGCTGTAACAATCCAAAATCCAACCCAATTCCGCGTGCTGATGCACATGGCTCTGAATGAACAGCGTGTTCTTCTCGGGATCCAGGCCGCAAGCAATGTACTGGGCCAATTGCTCCAAAGTGCGACGGCGCAGATCGGCGGGATTCTGACGAACCGTGATGGCGTGCAGATCTGCCATAAAGTAGAAGCATTCATACTGATCCGCCCGCTCTGCCCAATTCTTCACAGCTCCCAAATAAGAGCCCAAGGTCAGATCTCCGGAGGGCTTGATGCCGGAGAGCATTCTTTTCTTTGCAACAATTTCTTCCATAAACAGTTCCTCTTTTCCATCTGTTTGCTGTATTTTACCATATCCATCCTGAAAAGGCAATCTTAAAATTGACATTTACCTTGCCCAATGGTATAGTAATTAGAAAGAAATCAGAAAAATGAGGTTGAAATCTATGGATTATCAAGCACTTGCAAATCTGTTATTCCCCAACGTAACTGACACCCCGGAAATGCTCGAAGAGCGTTTTCCTGCCCGGAATGCCCCTGAGGGCGCTGTCATCACCCGCATGGCTCCCTCTCCCACCGGTTTCGTCCACCTGGGCAACCTGGTTCAGGGTCTGACTTCTGAGCGCATGGCACATCAGAGTGGCGGTGTTCTGTTTCTGCGTGTGGAAGACACAGATGCCAAGCGGGAAGTTCCCGGCGCGGTAGAAGTGCTGATCAACACCTTGAAGCACTACGGCATCCAGTTTGACGAGGGCGCAACCATTGACGGTGACAACGGCAATTACGGCCCTTACCGTCAGCGTCAGCGTGCAGGAATTTACCATGTGTATGCGAAGAAACTGGTTTCCGAAGGCAAAGCATACCCTTGTTTCTGCACCGAAGAAGAATTGGCCACCATGCGGGAAAAGCAGGAAGCACACAAAGAAACCACCGGCTATTACGGCAAGTATGCCATGTGGCGTGACCGTTCCATCGAAGACATTCAGGCGCAATTGGATGCCGGAAATCCCTGGGTTTTGCGTTTCCGCAGCACCGGCTCTATCGAAAATCAGTTTAAATTTGACGATGTTGTAAAGGGAAAACTGACCATCACGGAAAACGATGTGGATCATGTTCTTCTGAAATCCGACGGCATTCCCACCTACCACTTTGCCCATGCGGTAGACGACCATCTCATGCGTACCACCCATGTGGTTCGCGGTGATGAATGGCTTCCCACCCTGCCATTCCATATTCAATTGTTCCAGGCCCTAGGCTTCAAACTGCCCAAGTATGTGCACATCGGACCTCTGATGAAGATGGACGGTACTTCCAAGCGCAAACTCTCCAAACGCAAGGACCCCGAACTGGCTCTGACTTTTTATAAGGCCGAGGGCTTTCCCGTTGCAGCTGTGTACGAGTATATTATGACTTTGCTGAATTCCAACTACGAAGACTGGCGCAGAGCAAACCCCGATGCTCCTGCCGCTGAGTTCAAGTTCAGCCCCAAGAAGCTGAATCCTGCCGGCAACCTGTTTGACTACGCCAAGCTGACCGACGTTTCCAAGAATGTCATCTCCAAGATGAACGCCGAGGAAGTTTACACTCTGCTTTTGGAGTGGGCGCAGGAATTCGATACCGACTTTGCTGAAAAGCTGTCCGCTGATAAGGATTATGCTGTTTCCATCCTGGCTATTGGCCGTGGCGGTAAGAAGCCCCGTAAGGACATTGCCGTGTGGAAAGAGGCCAAGCCTTACATGGGTCTGTTCTACGACGCATATCTGCAAAACCCTGTATTCAATGAGAAGTTTGACAAGGCCGTCATCCGTACTGTGCTTGAAAAGTTTTTTGCCATCTACGATCCTGCAGACGATTCCTCTGCCTGGTTTGAAAAGGTCAAGTCCATCACCGAGGAAATCGGCTTCACTACCGATATGAAGGCCTACAAGGCCGATCCAGACGCTTTCCCCGGTACGGTGGCCGATGTGTCCACCTTCATTCGACAAGCCGTCACAGGCCAGACCAACTCTCCCGACCTGTATACGGTCATGCAGATCTTGGGCAAAGAGCGTTCCATCGCGCGGATCAACAAGGTTCTGAATACACTGTAACATCAAAGGCCCAGCCAAATCGGCTGGGCCTGATTGCTCTCTTAAAAGAAAACAAAAAGATTAAATATAACGATCTGCAGAAACTCGCAAGCAAGAAACACCGCGCTGAGAATTAAGATCGCCTTTTCACTCTTTTTCCAAATGCTCATCACCAGGAACACAATTCCTCCGAGAATCACAGGCATAGAAAGCAGTTCCACAAACCAGGGCATCAAAACACCCATTTCCCAATTCGTGCCGTAGCCCCAGCCGGTCGCGATCTGCTCAGCGCAGATGCCCCAGGTAAAAAATGCGTGAACAAGATTCGCGATTGCAAGGAGCTGACAAACGATTGCTCCAAAAATATTCATACCGGTGCTTTTCTTCATTGCAGACACCGCCTTTCAAATGAATTTTATCATCAAGCGCCGAATAAGTCAATATCGTGCACTTTCGTGCTTGACAAACCTCCTGGGGTGTGCTAGAATACTTTGGCAATCAAATATTGAACACATGGATTCGGAGTGATACCCAAGAGGCCGAAGGGGCTCCCCTGCTAAGGGAGTAGGCGTCTAAACAGGGCGCGAGGGTTCAAATCCCTCTCACTCCGCCATAAAACATCCACACCATTCCGTGTGGATGTGTTTTGCTATAAGGGATTTGAATGGTAAATTGCGGCGTTGATGAGCGTTGTTTGCTGTGGCTAGACGCAGCGGAACCTTGATTTTTACTTTTTCATAAATGTAAATAAATTCCTGTCACACAATTCTTTACATGTTTGCTATTTCTATAAAATATTATTGACAGAGTTTATCAAAATCGATATAATGTTAAAGTCTTAAACGGATATGCTACTGTGGCCCAGTCGGTAGAGCAGCTGATTCGTAATCAGCAGGTC
>JAZOLS010000077.1:0-59787 GCA_045653245.1 Faecousia sp. | reverse complement strand
TTCATATATCTTTCTCCTTTTACGATACATTTGGCGGGCGGATGATATCCGCCCCTACATTATAAATGTTGGTGCGTGCCTGTAGGGGCGATTATTAATCGCCCGCGGGCGGTCACAGACCGCCCCTACGGATTCTACCGAACATTTTGTAGGGGCGAACTGTGTTCGCCCGCCTACAATAATTTTACAAATTACGATGCTATTATTTGTAAAAGGGAGAAGATTATACTGCATATATAAAAACAGCGGAGTAATTTTCACTCCGCTGTCTGCCTGTTTGGCTTTCATGATAATCCTATATCGTCTAAAAACTGCTGCATACTCCTGGCTTGTTCACCGGTTATGCGATTGCTGAACCTCAGTTCCTTTGTGGTACGTCGCAAATGACCGCAGAAGATCAATTTCCCCCATCTGCGAACTTCCATAACCGGAGTCAGCCACGGAAGTTTTTGCAAGACTGGATAGTGGAATTTGATCACATCGTAGGGTATGAAGAGCTTTGACAACACATATCGGAACCGTCCGCCCTTTTTTTGCTGTTGGAGGGCTATGCGGTTTTCGCTATTGCCGTATACGCCACCGCTTACGATATACTGTTCCATCTGTTGAACAACGGGCTCATATTCCCCATCTTCGAACCAGACTTTTGCTAGTTTCTGTGCTGTTTCTGCAAATTTCAGCAGTTTGCCCTGTGCAAGAATTGCTTTGCGTTTTTCTGTATCCGCATCCGCGATGCCATCCAAGATCCAAAGGTCGATCAGCGATCGGATTCCACAACCACCGCTCTCAAAATGTTTCGCCATGTGCGCAATGTGGTAAAAATAGAACATTTCATCCGGCATTTCATACCAGTAACCAAATCCCGAACGGATTACTGCCGTATCCCACACATTTTTTAATACTTCCGAAGATGCATTGGCAAGCCCCTCTTCTACCAAATCGTAATGCAATTCGAGATGCACCTTATTGGGGGCAAACAGGGAGATATCATGGGAACCTTTTTCGTGATCCGTATATCCATGCTCCCGGACCAAAATATTCTTTGCGCGCTCCAAATCTTTTTCGTGAACAAGTACATCAATGTCACAACTTGTCCGCATCCATTCTTCCGGATAATGCTTCCGGATCACCGAACCTTTTAGCGGCAGGAACGGGATCTGCGCTTTTTCAAGGGCATCACACAATTTTTCATACGCAAAGGCTCGTTGTTCGTACCGATAAACCGCTTCGAAGATCGATTTCCCGATGGATACGTCTTCTTTTGTGATCAGTCCGTTTTGCTTTAATCCCAGGGCCAGTAAATGCGCAATATCATGCTTGGACGATATTCTTAACAGTTCCGGCAAACACTGGGGTGAATATGCGTTTCGCTCCTCGTCTGTCAACCTTGTTCCACAGATCGCAGAACGCACCAATGTGAACAATATTGGGATTGTTCTTTGATCCATCTTGTCATCTCCTTGCATTAGCCTGCATCATTTACACTTAAGAAAACTGCCGCATGCTCACTTTCCTACCGTCGCCATCTGTTGTTCATAGGCTGTACCTTTGGCTTCCGAACCGTGTTCGCCCGCCGGGTGGTAGGTAGGCACCACCTTAGCCACCAAGTCGCGAATGGTGTCTTCACAGCCGTCATAGGCCGCATTCATCAGCTTCTGTAACTGCTCCAGAAACTCATCCGTATCAAAGGGAATGGGACAGCCAATGTGGATCAGATGGTTGGGAGTCGTTTTCAGGCCCTCTTCGGACATGAGTTTTTCCTCATACAACTTTTCGCCTGCGCGCAAGCCGGTATAGGAAATCTTAATATCCACATCCGGTTTTAGGCCTGAAAGGCGGATCAGGTTTCTTGCCAAAGTATCGATCTTCACCGGAGAACCCATGTCCAGCACAAAGATCTCACCGCCAGCGGCAAAAGTTCCTGCCTGCAGAACCAGGGAACCTGCCTCCGGAATGGTCATAAAATAGCGGATAATGTCAGGATGGGCCACCGTGACCGGACCACCCTTGGCGATCTGCTCTTTAAATCTCGGAATTACAGAGCCGTTACTGCCCAAAACATTGCCGAACCGGACTGCCACAAAATCCGTGGTGGGCTTGGCGATCACACGGATCGAATCCAACATGCTGTCTTTTGTTTCTGCGCGGTGAATGTGCATCATAAACAGTTCGTGGGCCTTGCCCTCCCGGATCTTCTGATCAAAGGACTGAATGATCATCTCGCACAAACGCTTGGACGCGCCCATGATATTCGTGGGATTCACAGCTTTATCCGTGGAAATCAACACAAATCGCTTGCACCCGTTCATCATGGCCGCAAAGGCTGTCTTATATGTACCAATGGCATTGTTTTTAATCGATTCGCAGGGACTGTCCTCCATGAGCGGTACATGCTTATGGGCAGCCGCATGGTAAACCACATCGGGCTTGAACTTTTCAAACACCTGATTGATACGTCTGCTGTCACGAACAGAACCGATCAAAACCTCCAGGTCCAAATTGGGATATGTATCCCGTAATTCCAGACCAATTGCATGGGCATTGTTCTCATAAATATCAAAAACGATCAGCTTCTTGGGGTTATGCTGTGCCACCTGCCGGCACAGTTCGCTGCCAATGGAGCCACCGCCACCTGTGACCAGGATGACCTTGCCGGTCACAAAGCGGTAGATATCCGCCATATTGACCTTGACCGGGTCCCGTCCCAACAGATCTTCTACGTCCACATTTTTCAGAGATTTCGCAGTTATGTTATCGCCCATCATGCCATATACCGCAGGCAGATTCTTCAATGTGCAGGTGGTTTCCTTGCAGATATTCAGAATATCTCTGATTCGCTCCGGTGAAGCACTGGGAATAGCCAGGTATATTTTTTCGATCTTATATTTTTCTACATTGAGGAGAATGTCCTCCCGGCCGCCCACAATGGGCACACCGTCTATAAACCGACCCCATTTATTCCGATTGTCATCGATGATACAGCAGACACTCTCATTCACTTCCCTGGTGTTGTGAAGATCCCGGAGAATCAGTTGTCCTGCGGCGCCCGCACCAATCAGCATAACCCGGCTGGCCATAGCCTTTTGAATGGCTCTGTCTTTTCTGCTGCGCTCCAGAAGAATAAACCGGTAACCAAACCGAACGCACAGCACCAGCATAAACTGAATAGCCGCACCAACAACGTAATAGGTGACTGGCATCCGCCGGAAAAGCAAAGTGATCAATACTCCGTGGGTTACGCACAGGATACCGGAACTCACGGCGATCCGTTCCAGTTCCACAAAACTGGCAAATCGCCATATGCTTTGATAAAGGTGCATTCTCCAATAAACCACAACGCTGATGACCGCATAGATGGGCGCAAAATACAGCCACGGCATCAGGTATTGCGCCGGAATATCATTAAAATGACAGTCAAAACGAAGCCACAGCGCCAAAAAGTAGGCTCCGGCACTGGCGATCAAGTCGAACAGCGCCAAAAGCAAGGTCACAAGATGCCAGTGCTCTATCTGCAGAAATTTTGTCTTTCTACAAATTGGGGTATCCTGCTTATTCTCATTCAAATTTTCACGATTTCTCATCGCTCTTCTCCCCTGTGTGGTGATTTTGTGATCATTTCGCACAAGTCTAAACGTGTATATCGCCACACTTTATCTCAAAATACAGTATACATGATGCTAAGATAAAAATCAAGAAAAACACATTTTTTGTTGTTAGTTTCCATGTTTTTACAACCGGATTGACGTAAAAAGCCGGGTGCAATGCACCCGGCTTTATGTTACTTTCTTCTGTGCTTTTCCAGGAAATCCGCCATCTCTTCCATGGCGTGACGCATCACATCCGGTTCAGGAAGCATAACGATGCGGAAACGCAGATCCTCGTGCCAGTCAAAACCCCGGCCGGGGATCACCAAAATGTGCTTTTCATGAAGCAGGCGCATGGCAAAGTCCTGGGCATTTTCAAAGTCAAACTGTTCCTTGTCCAAAGCCGGGAACAGGTAGAACGCTGCCCGGTTAGGCACCAGGGATACACCCTTGACCTTTTTCAACACCTCAACGGTCGCTTTCCGTTGCTCATAGAGACGGCCTCCGGGTACCAGCATAGCCTTGGTGCTTTCTTCGTCCGCCAGTGCAGCAGGTACGGCCAACTGGGTCACCGCGTTGCCGCACAGACGCATGGCTGCCAGTTGCATCACGGCACCCTTGACCTCATCCAGGGCGCTGCCGCCGGAAAAGACCATCCAGCCACAGCGGAATCCGCAGATAATGTGAGATTTGGACAAGCCATTAAAGGTCACGCAGGGCACATCGGGAGCCAGCGCAGCCAAGGAATAACTAGGCAGATCGTCCATAACCAACCGGTCATAGATCTCGTCGGACAGGAGCACCAAATTGTGTTTCCGGGCCAAGTCTGCAATCTTCAGCAAAGTCTCCTTGCTGTAGACTGCACCGGTGGGGTTATTGGGATTGATGACCAAAATTGCCTTGGTAGCCACATTGATCTTAGATTCCATATCCTCCAAATCGGGATTCCAGTCGTTGTTGGGATCGCAACGATAGAACACAGGGATTGAACCGCAGGTATAGGCATTGTTGCTCCACAGGGAATAGCAGGGTGTGGGCATCAGAATTTCGTCCGCGCTGCCCATGAGGGCAGTCATCAACATGGATGCCATTTCGCTGACACCGTTGCCGATGAAGATATCATCCATGGTAATGCCCTGCAGGCCTTTGCTCTGATGATAACGCAGGATCGTCTCACGAGCGGCGGGCATGCCTTTCACATCGCAGTAGGGCACTGCCTCATCCAAATGCTCGCTGACAGCCTTTCGCACGCTGTCAGGCAATGTAAAACCAAAACTAGCCGGGTTGCCGGTGTTGAGCTTCAAAACCTTCGTGCCGGCCGCCTGCATCCGCAGGGCTTCTTCGTACAATGGGCCACGGATGTCCGAGTGGATTTTACGCACTCTTTCCGATTTTCTGATCATTCGATCACGTCCTTCACGCATTTTTCGCTATTATAGCACAGCAAAGCCCTTCTTGCAAGGCATCGGAACAAAAAAGCGGCATCATCTTTCGACGATGCCGCTTTCTGCTTTTACTTTTGCGCTTTTAGTTTTTCCAATGCAGTCTTGAACTTATCAAAACCAAACATGGCCGCGTAGGCAACGAACAGCCCCAGCACAAGGGCCGCAACCACATAGTACCACAAAATCACGAGATCACTGATGGCCGCCCAGGCAAAAAACGCAACCATGGTCACCACCACCGACAAGATTGTCGCCACGAAGGTGGTTGGCACCTTAGGAAACAGTTTTTTTACCACCTCCACAATGATGTTCACCCCAAAAACCAAACAAGCCACGGCAAACAGTACATATGACCCATACTTTACGATCAATGAATAATCCATACTTTCCTCCTCAAAGCCCCATCCGGGCCAACAAAAATGTGATCACCGCCGCACAAACAGCCCAAATGATCTTATCCACCAGGCTGTCGATGCGCTTGGCAGGTTTTTCTTCCAGGGCGGTAACTTTTCCGTCCAATTTTTCCACCGTTTCTGCCACCTGCTCCTGTTTGCTGACCATAACCTCCATGGATGTGGCCAGGCGGTTGATGGCCTCGGTGGACTCCTCCAGCTTTTCCAAGCGATGGGTGTTGGACTTGGAACGCTGTTCCACTTGGGTCAATCGACGCTCATGCTCCAGATCCATGGTAAGCCTCCTTAGTTCAGTCCTAACAGTTTTTCCCAGGTCTTGCGGCCGCAGGAGCCATCCGGCTCCAGGCCATTGACCGATTGATAGGCTTTTAATGCCCGCTCCGTAGCGCCGCCAAACGAGGCGTCCGCTCCATAGCCCTCCATGTCATAGCCGTAGCCCATGAGCAGGATCTGCATTGCCTTGACGCTTTCCCCTTTCGCGCCCTTTTTCAGCACCGGCAGCTTCATGTCCAGCATTTTTTGCTCCGCCTCATAGGTCACATAGGGGCAGTAGCCCCAGGTCTTCCAGGGTCGCTCTGCCAGCTTGGTCTTGTAGACCCCGTAACGGCGGCTTCGGGCCTCTACCACTTCCCCATTGCCGATATACACGCCCATGTGGCCGGGGAAAAACACCAAAACGCCCGGCACATCGGGCATGGTAGCCATCTCCCCCTTGGTCTTGCAGGCGGTGTACATGGCGTTGGCGGATTTGTCCTGTGTGGGATTATAGACGGGGTTCGTGTCCTCCGGTCCGTCTCCCCACAGATAGCCCTTTACAAGGCCCACGCAATCGTGAACCTTTGCCGTTTCTCCGTCATATTCCCATCCGTACTGCCTGGGATATTGATTCTTTTTCTGATTATAGAGGGACTTGCTTGCGCTTTGCCCGAACGTGCCGTACCAATAAGGCCGACCCAACTGGGCTTTGGCATAGGCCACCAATCCCATTGCCGTTTTCTCCATTTTGTTCTCCTTTCCAATGTATGCTCCCGGAGTCTCAAAAGCCCCGGCTTTTCACCCATAGGAAAAAGCGCCAAAATGGTTGCATATTTGTGTGCAACAAATAAAAGCCGGCACCCGTGGATGCCGACTTTTACTATTCAACTATGTTAGAGGAAACGGTAATAAGCGGAAGGTGTTCAGAAAGTCGATTGGAAATATACTGTTTGTTCACTCCATACTTTGTCCAGAAGGTAACAAGGGGGATTCCCGCTTCCTCGCAAATAGCATGAACCTTGCTGTCTCTGGCACTGCGATTCCTCTGTGTGTGGCTTTGGTCATTGATTTCGATTAAAAGCATTAATGAATAGTTGGTATCAAAAATACCAAAATCAATGTTGCGAAACAATTCATTTCTGTATCGGTTATGGGATTCTTTGTCAATAATGCTTGCCAGGTTGATCTGCGGCTGAACAGTATAATTGGGCGCAACAATTTCTTGGAACGCTTTGAAAAAGGCCTTTTCACAATCAGTCATAATAGACTCTTTCGCAGAATAGGTCGGAAGAGGTTTTTCGGAAGAATTGTCACAATCTGTTGGGGATAAATCCTGCCCATCAATCGTCCGCTCGGTTTCCTTGATTTTATTGCGTTTTATCACATACAACGCCAAAGCACAGGTGCCAACAATTATAACCAGTAGTAACGCGATTTGCCAATACTTATATAACAACGCGATAGCTAATAGTATTAAGAGGGCTATGGGAGTCGGCGCACTTCTTTTACTGTAAGATCGTCTTTTTCTATACCATTTGCTCATTGTAATTTTCTCCTTACTTATGTGCCCTCACTATTTCGGACTAAACACACGATGGATTCTACATGTGCACATCGCGGGAACAGGTCTGCGGCGATGGCATCTTTCAGAAGGTAGCCACGCTCTTTCAGCAGGGCAACATCCCGGGCCAAAGTGGCCGGATCGCAGGAAACATACACGATCCGCCGGGAGGCAAAGCGGTGCAAAGCCTCAATGGTATCGGCATTCAGTCCTTTTCTTGGAGGATCGACCACCACAACATCCGCCCGAATGCCCTGCTTTTCCAGCTCCAAAGCTGCTTGTCCGGCATCGCCGCAGAAAAACTCCGCATTTTCGATGCCGTTGCGCGCTGCATTATCCCGGGCATCCTCCACCGCTTGGGGGATGACCTCCACACCGATGACCTTGCCTGCCGCTTTGGCCATGGCCAGGGTAATCGTTCCCACGCCGCAGTAAAGGTCTAAAACCATGTCGTTTTTGGTGATTTCCGCCCGATCAATGGCGGCCTGATACAGCCGTTGGGCCTGGTGGTGATTTACCTGGTAGAAAGACCGGGGGGACAGGCGGAAATTCAGTCCGCACAGGGTATCTTCGATATATCCCGGGCCGTAAAGGGTGACAAACTCATCCCCCAGCACTGCATTGCCCGGCTTGGTATTCACAGAAATCACCAAGGTGGTAAAACCGGGAACTTTTTTCAGCCGCTCAATCAGCACTTCCGGCTTGGGAAGTCTGCGCCCGTTCAGCACCAAACATACCAAAACCTGCCCGGACACTGCGCCCCGGCGCACATAAATATGCCGAAGCAAACCTTTGTGGGCCTTTTCGTCATAGGGCATCACCCGATATTGGTTTACATAATCTATCACAATGTCCTTGACCGCATCGCTATCCTGGGGCAAAATCATACAACGCTGATTTTCCACCACATCGTGACTGCCTGCGCGGAAAAATCCCGCGATGGCCTTGCCTTTTTTCACAGAAACAGGATACTGCGCCTTGTTCCGATAGCCTTCGCAGGTGGGCGCAGCCATAATCGGCACAGTTTCCAAATTTTCGCCGCCGATGCGGTTCAGGCAAGTCCGCACACGCTCTGCCTTCATCCGGCTTTCTTCTTCGTAATCCATATGGTGAAAGGCGCAGCCGCCACAGAGCTTCGCCACCGGGCACGCCCGGTTGACACGATACGGTGACCGCTCGATGATCTCCACGATCTTACCCGATGCCCAGGTCTTTGCCGCCTTTTCGATGCGGATACGGCAAATTTCTCCCACAATGGCGTTGGGAATAAAAACCGCGCACCCCTCCACCTTGGCAATGCCCTGGCCCTCGGAGGTGTAGTCCACGATTTCGGCCTCATAAATTTTGTTTTTCTCAAGCATAGCAAATTCTCCTTGCCATATTTAGTTTATTATAGCACGGATCGCGCCCATCTTGCAACCCCGGCAAGAATGTGGTAGTATAACCACATAAAAAAGACGTCATTGCGAACCAGTGCGCACACTGGTGTGGCAATCCCCATAGGTTTCTGGAATCTTGTGGAGGATTGCCACGTCGGGCTTTCACCCTCCGCGCAATGACACAAAAAGGATGAATCTTATGACCTACTCCAACTGCACCCTCTGCCCGAGAGAATGCGGCATTGATCGCACCGCCGGGGAATTGGGATTCTGCCGTTGCCCGGATACCGCATTGGTAGCCAAAACCATGCTCCACCATTGGGAAGAACCAGCGCTTGCCGGAAGCGGCGGAAGCGGTGCGATCTTCTTTGGCGGTTGCACATTAGGATGTAAATTCTGCCAAAACGGAGCGATCAGCCACGCCCCCACCGGCACTCTCATGGATAGCGCGGCACTCCGTCAGAAAATGGAAAATCTCATTGCCCAGGGCGCGGAAAACATCGACCTTGTGACCCCCACCCAGTTCCTGCCCACCGTTTTGCCGGCCTTGGAAACGCCCTTGGGCGTTCCTGTCATTTACAACTGCGGTGGCTACGAAAGAGAAAAAACCATCCGGGCATTATCGGGAAAAATCGACATTTATCTGCCGGATCTCAAATATGCGGACGATGCCCTGGCAAAGGAACTGTCTGGCATTTCTGACTACTTTGAAATCGCCACCACCGCCATCAAAGAGATGGTCAAGCAGGTCGGCTCTGTGCAATGGCAAAGCGACAAAGTGGTAAAAGGTGTCATCATCCGTCACTTGATCCTGCCCGGCCATGTGGACAATTCTCTCAAGGTGCTGGACTGGATCGGCGAAAACTTTGCTCCCGGGCAGGTACTGGTGAGCCTCATGCGCCAGTACACCCCCATGGGAAATCTAAGCGCCCCCATGGATCGGCGCATCACCGATGAAGAGTTTGACAGCGTCCTCAGTTGGATGTATCTCAACGATTTGGAGGGTTTCACCCAGGAATCCGAATCGGCGGATGCAATGTTCATCCCCGATTTCTGACAACTCGGCTCTCCCAGAGGGAGAGCTGGCAAAAATCTCGGATTTTTGACTGAGAGGGCAGTATTGATGCTTTGCGTATTCGCCCTCTCCGCCCCTGTGGGGCACCTCTCCCAAAGGGAGAGGCAAGGTTTTTTAGAAAAAGCAGGTCTGCTAATGCAGACCTGCTCATTTTTTATCAAATTCCAGCCAGTTCCTTCAAAACAGGGGCCAGGTCGATGTTTTCCCAGGGACGGCCCTCCACGCCGAAGTGGCCAACCGCCGCTGTGGGCGCATAGATGGGCCGGCGCAGATCCAGCTTGCGGATGATGCCCGCAGGGGTCAGATCCACAGTCTTGCGCAGAAGCTCGGTCATCTTCTCATCGGAAACACGGCCTGTGCCGTAGCTGTCCACGCGGACAGAAACAGGCTGTGCCACACCGATAGCATAAGCCAACTGCACCTGCACCTGGGTAGCCAGGCCTGCAGCAACCAAATTCTTAGCCATGTATCGGGCAATGTATGCACCGCTGCGGTCTACCTTGGTGGGGTCTTTTCCGGAGAATGCGCCACCGCCATGGGAGAAGTAGCCGCCGTAAGTATCCACGATGATCTTCCGTCCGGTCAGACCGGTGTCGCCGTTGGGGCCGCCAATGACGAAATTGCCGGTGGGGTTGATGTGGATATTTGCCACATTGGCAATGTCAAAGCCGTAGTTTGCCAGCACGGGAGCGATGACGCCCTCCCGGACATAATGGCGCAGCTGCCCGATTTCAAAATCCTTGCTGTGCATCACAGACACCACCACAGTATCGATGCCCGCCACATTGCCCTGCTCGTCATACTGCACGCTGACCTGGGTCTTGCCGTCAGCACGGAGCAGGTCATTGGAACGAATGCATTCGGTCAGTCGGTTCGCCAGAGCCCGGGACAGTGCCACGGGCAGGGGCATCAGTTCAGGTGTTTGGGTGCAAGCACCGCCGAACATCATGCCCTGGTCGCCCGCGCCGCCCACTTCATCGTTTGTACCCAGGGCGATATCAGCGGACTGAGTGTGGATGCGGCACTGGATCTCTACGGTATCGGCATCAAAGCCGTCGCCAGGGTACACATAGCCGATTTCGCGGATTGCCTCCCGGGCCACAGCTGCATAGTCCACGGTTGCCTTGGTGGTGATCTCACCGCAGATCAGGCAGAAGTTGGTGGTGACCATGGTTTCGCAGGCCACACGGGAATTGGGGTCCTGGGCAAGGCAGGCATCCAAGATAGCATCGGAAATGGAGTCTGCCACCTTGTCGGGATGGCCGTTGGTCACGCATTCGGAAGTAAATAATCTTTTTTCCATTGTCTTTTTCCTTTCTCTAAAAACACTTCTGTCATTGCGTTAAGCCTTCTCCTCGAGGAGAAGGTGGCGGCCCGCAAGGGCTGACGGATGAGGTGGTGTCGCAAAGCGACAATTTAAAATTGCACGGCTGTTTCACAGCCTACACCTCATCAGTCATTTGCTCGTTCCTCGCAAATGCCAGCTTCCCCTCAAGGGGAAGCCTTTTAGTTTCCTTACAATGACATTTCAAATAAAAAACCGCACACCGACGGACTCGATGTGCGTATATCGAATCCTCATCTCTCGTTTGCCGCCGGATTTGGCACCTTGCTTTGCAGGTTGCCGGGTTTCATCGGGCCGTTCCCTCCACCACTCTTGATAAGGCTTGTATGCAGTTCGTAGGTTATTATATCGGTTTTTCGGGATTTGTCAAGTATTTTTCTCCTTTTTTCTATTTTATTGTTCACAATTCTGTGGTAGACTTTTCCTATAAATGTGATACAATAGTGGCAAGTTTTCTCTAGGAGGCACACGAATGAAAAATCTACGCACCCGTTTCAATCGGTTTTGCCTGCGCAACCGGGATAAGGGCATACCTAATCTGATGCTGTACATTACCCTGGGTAATGCCATCGTGCTTTTGATGTCCATGATCAACGGCGGCAATGTTCTTTACGAACTGCTGTGCTTTGATAAGAACAAAATTCTCCAGGGCCAGGTATGGCGGCTGATCACTTATGTGTTTACCCAGTCCGGAGGAGGATTTTTGGAGCTGATCTTCCTATACTTTTTCTATATGCTGGGCAGGTACGTGGAACTGAGTATGGGTACGCTGAAATTCAATATGTTCTACCTATCCGGTGTGGTTCTGATGGACATTTTTGCCATGATCTTCTGCCCCATCGTCCCGGAGGGTGCAATCACCCAAGCGGAATATGTCTATCTGACAAATGTTCTGCCGGTATACTGGCAAATGGCCTATTATCTGCACCTGAGTCTGATCCTTACCTTTGCCACCACCCATCCCGAAAGCCAGTTTATGATTTTCTTCATCATTCCGGTCAAGGCATGGCTCATTGCGCTGATCTACCTGGTGCTGACCGCTATTGAGGTTTTCAATTTGGCCAGCCTTGGGCTGTTCCCCCACTGTCTGTTCCCCTTGGTGGCGCTGGGCAATTACTTCCTGTTCACAGGCACGGATATCGTCAATGTGTTTCCCCTTTCTTTCCGGATTAAGTTTGCCCGGCTGTTTAAGAAAAAGCCACCGCAGGGCCCCAAGGTCATCACATTTCAGACCAATGCCGGCCCGTACCGTCCTGCTCCCAAAAAGGAAGATTTCACCCACAAATGTACCATATGCGGCAGAACGGACGTTATCAACCCGGAGTTGGAATTCCGCTACTGTTCCCGTTGCCAGGGCTATCATTGCTACTGCATCGACCATATCAACAATCACACCCATGTGGAATAAGCGTGTCATTCCGAGCCAGCGGTGCGTCGCGCAGCGAATCAAATAAAATGATTGCCGGTGGCAATCACACCTTGATTTCGCTCACACTGGCGTGGGAATCCCCCAAGCATTTCAGAAACATGATGGGGATTGCCACACCAGCCTGCGGGCTGGTTCGCAATGACATACAGTAAAGCGGCCTGCTGGTTATCAGCAGGCCGCTTTCTTATACGATCAAAGGCTTAATCTTCCTTTTGTAGATTTGGGAGAACAAGAACAGCACAACGCATGTACTGACCACTTCCGCGATAGGATACGCCCACCAGACCCGAGTCACTTCGCCGCTGAGGCTGAGCAGATATGCCGCAGGCAGCAGCACCAGCATTTGCCGACACAGCGATGTGATGGTGGAGTAAATGCCGTCGCCCAACGCCTGGAAACTGGCACTGACGGAAATACCGATGGCTGCCAGGGGGAACGACCAGCTGATGGTCCGCAGGGCCTGCCGGCCAATGCGCAAAAATTCCTCCGAGGGGTTGAACATGCCCAAAAGCAGATCGGGCAATAATTGGAATACCAGCAGGCCCACGATCATAATGGTGATCGCCGTAATACCTGCCCGTTTCAGCGTACCCACGATCCGCTTGGGATCCCGTGCGCCGTAATTGTAGGCCATAATGGAAATGGTAGCATTGTTGATAGCAAACAAAGGCATGAAGAAGAAGCTCTGGAGTTTGAAATAGATGCCAAATACACTGGTTGCGGTTTCGCTGAAACCCTGGAGGATCTGGTTCATGGAAAAATTCATCACAGAACCGATGCCCACCATGATGACAGAGGGAATACCCACTGTCAGAATGGGCTTCATAGTTTCTTTCTTCACTTTCAGGTATTTCAGGCCAAACTGCACATCCGGGTTGCACTTGATGTTAAAGATAATGGCCAAAATACCGGCCAGCCATTGGCCTATGACCGTCGCAACCGCCGCGCCTGCCAGGCCCATGGCAGGAATGCCCAGGGGCTCCAACCCAAAAATGAATACGGGATCGAGGATGATGTTCGCAACCGCACCCGTTCCCTGAGTCAGCAAGGTATAGGCCGTTCGTCCGGAAGCCTGCAAAAGCCGCTCGCCCAACACTTCCACGAAAATGCCCAGGCTGAACATACAGCAAATGCTCAAATAGTCCACGCCGCCATCCACGGTTTCCTGTACATTGGACTGGATTGTAAAAAAAGGCCGGGTAGCAAATGCGCCGAACAGAATAAACAGCATCGTCACAACGCCCACTAGCACCATGCCGTTGCCGGCGGCCCGGTTGGCGTTTTCCCGATTGCTTTCGCCCAGGGATTTGGACAGGATGGAGTTCACACCTACACCGATACCGGTGGCAAAACCGATCTGAATATTCTGTACCGGGAAAGCAAGGCTCAGCGCGGTAACAGCACTTTCCGAAATTTGCGATACATACAAACTGTCCACCACATTATAAAGGGCCTGCACAACCATTGCCAAAACCATGGGAACTGCCATATTCACCAGCAGTTTTCCCAGGGGCATGGTACCCATTTTGTTTTCATTTAACGCATTGCTTGGTTTTTCCATTTTTCTTCCTTTCGACATAAACACATTCAAACCACAACATTATACCCTATTTTCGCTTATTTTTCAAGAGGTATCCCATGGAATATATGTAGGGGCGGCCATTGGCCGTCCGACAAAGGCTTCTCCTTGAGGAGAAGCTGTCACCGCAGGTGACTGATGAGGTGTAGGCCATATAGTGGCCGTGCAAACTTCATTGTCGCTTCGCGACACCACCTCATCCGTCAAAAATCATAGATTTTTGACACCTTCCCCTCAAGGGGAAGGCACAAAAAGTGCGTGGCGACACCGGAGCGGACTTTCCTATGTGATTACAGATACTTCTTAACTTCCTCGGAAGCCAGGTTGGCATCATCGGAAATGGTGATGGTGATGTTCATGTTGTTGGTTTCTGCAAACTTTGCGCACCATGCCACAAACTCCTCGCCATTTGCACGGTCAGTGCCGATGGTCTTGTACAGGTTGTCGATGTAAACATTGGTTATATCAAAATTACCGGCATGCAGGCCGCTGAGGAAACCCTTCAGCATATCGCTGTTGGAAATGGCATACTCCTCAGAATCAACCAAACGGACACGGTAGTTCACATCATAAGTCAGCTTCTTGCCGTACTCAATGCACACTACATCACCGCTGGCCTGCTTCACAGCCTCGTTGATGGAATCGATCAGCTTCTTGGTCTTGCCGGAGCCCTTCAGGCCCATAATCACTTTAATCATAGGAAACATCCTCCTTTGCTCAGCCTGTTTCTTGGCTGTATGGTCATTTTACCAGTAAGTGCCGCATTTTGCAAGAGGTATTTATGAATTCTGCGGCGATTTTTTATTATTTTTCGTAACCGGGCTTGCCCAGCAGCTGGAACATATTCCGCTTGTAGAATTCCACGCCCGGCTGATTAAAGGGATTGACGCCCAGCATGTAGGCAGAAACACCGCAGCACAGTTCGAAGAAATAGAACAGTTCGCCCAATTTTTCATCGTTCAGCGCGCCCATATCCATGGTGATCACCGGCACACCGCCATCCACATGGGCGGCCAAAGTACCCAGATATGCCTGCTCATCCACGAAATCCAACTGCTTACCGGCCAGGTAGTTCAGGCCGTCCAGGTTCTTGGCATCAGAACCCACCACAGCGATCTTTTCCGGAGCATTGAAGCGGATCATGGTCTCAAAAATGTTCCGCTCGCCCTGCTGGATCATTTGACCCAGGGAGTGCAGATCGGCGGTAAACTCAACGGAAACAGGGAAAATACCCTTGCCGTCCTTGCCCTCGGACTCGCCAAAGAGCTGCTGCCACCAGCCACCCATCATCTTGTAGCCGGGTTCCCAGGAAGCCATGATCTCGGTGGTCTTGCCGTTGCGGTACAGCAAATTCCGCACACCGGCATACAGCCACACCGGGTTTTCAAAGGAGCGAACATAGTTGTACTGGGTTTTGGCTTCATAAGCACCGGCCATCACCTTACGAATGTCGATGCCGGCCACAGCCATGGGAAGCAGACCCACTGCGGTCAGCACGGAGAAACGGCCGCCGGCGGCAGGGGGAATGATAAAGCTTTCCCAACCCTCTTCAGTCGCCATCTGACGCAGCGCGCCCTTGGCAGGGTCTGTGATGGCGTAAATGCGCTTATTGGCCTCGTCGGTGCCGTACTTGCGCTCCAGCATCCACTTCAGAGCCCGGAATGCAATGGCAGGCTCGGTGGTTGTGCCGGACTTGGAGATCACCGCCAGGGAAAAATCCTTGCCCTCCAGCAGTCTCTGCAACTCATTCCATGCCCGGGTGGACAGAGTGTTGCCGGCAAAATAGATCTGCGGATCGCCCTTACCCTTACCGATGTTGTGATTACAACCCTGGAGCAGTTCAATGGCTGCACGGGGGCCCAGATAGCTGCCGCCGATGCCGACAACCACGAACACATCGCTGTTTGCGCGGATCTGATCCGCAGCCTTCTGGATGCGCTTCATTTCTTCGGTCTCCTCAGGGGCGGGCAGATCCAGCCAGCCCAGGAAATCGTTGCCCTCACCTGTGCCTTCCGTCAAGGTCTGATGGGCGGCGGCAACCTCCTGCTCTACAGCCAGCAGATCCGGCAAGGACAGCTGACCCCATACATTGGAAATGTCTACTTTGATCATATTATAGAATTCCTTTCCATCTTTGATTTTCTATTTATATGTTACTGCAAATCAGGCGCAAACGCAAGGGGTTGCACAAAAGTTTTTTGCCTGCACGGACAAAAAACCGGCCATCCCGAAAAAAGATGGCCGGTTGCGCGCTTATTTTGATGTAATGCTTCGACCCGTGGCTTTTGCTGTTCTGAATTGCCGAATCCCCTTTTCCTCCGCGATCCGCTGTCTGTGGGTCCACCTGCAATTTTCGTAGCACTCGATATTGCCCATGCATTCGAGTTCCAACTCGAAGGGCTCCGCCGGTGCCATAGTATCCATAGTTCCCCAGGGAAAAAATTCCTCCACGGTAACTTCCCAACCCGTGTTGTACAGGGATTCGCCCTGTGCGGACAGTGTCTGCTTCGCAGAAAAACCCACGGCACGGTACAAAGTAAGATCACCCGTGGTAACGGTGAACTTTGGAATGCTCACCAGATCATTGGCCCTTGCTGTGCCCCGGAACGTTGCCTTTACCGGCACCCGGAATACATGGCCCTTGCTGAGAAATTCACAGCCGCCCTGGCTGCACACTGCGCCATCCTTCTCCAGGATCGCGCAGGCCTCCAGTGCCTTTTGCTGACACAGGTATCCACCACTTTCCTGGGGCACCAAAACCTCCACCAATACCGTTGCTGTGAACTTATCCAGATCTGCCTTTTCCAGGCTCACCGCTGCTACCGGCTCGGATATCCGTGTGATTCGCTCCCCCGGGAAAGCGACTTCCGCCCGGATGCCGCCGTTTTTCAACAAATGCACCACTTTACCCACGATCATTTGCCCCATAGGTCTGTCTCCCCTCTCTCCTCACAAATGCACCTGTCGTAGATGGCGGATTTACCCAGCCATACCCGTTCCAGCCGCCGCACGATATACCACTTTCCGTCATACATCAATTGCTGCCCTTCCCGGGCAATTTGCAGCGGAAGCAAGATCAGAAAGTGTCCCTGGGGCACTTGCCCCAGGGGTGTGTACTCCGGAAACAGATACCGCCTGGCAGAAGCCGTGGCATGCTGTACAAAACCGTACGCTCTGGACACTCCCGCCGTATACTGCACATCAATGGGCACGCCATACCGACGGAAAATTTTATCCACCAGTTTTTTCACGGCTTATACCCCCACAAATGCAAACTTGTCTTTTAGATAGGGCATTATCATGACTTCCGCCTGATACCGCAGGCAGCAAGCCGCCGAATCCGGGCTTCCCCGGCGCAGCGTCAGATCCCCCACCTGGATCTGCTCCATCTGCGCTACATCATCGGACTCTGACAAAGCGGCAAGGGCCAGTAAACTGGCCGCTGCTATGAAATCTGCCTTCCTTTACCCGATACCAAACGCCCTTTTGTAACCCCCACAGTCCCATGGACGTGGGATTGACAGTGCCGTAATCACAGGAAATATACCACTTTTCAAACGTCCCTTGGGGCACGGGCTTGACCATATCCGGCTCGAAGAAATCGTATACCCGACCCTCGGCCTGGGCCCATTGCCCCAGCACGAACCGTCGGTAAAACACCCCGGAATACAGCCGTTCATATCGGGCCCGAATGGCCTCCGTCAGCGACGGATTATCCGCCATGGTAAAATGCAGGCGCAGGCAGTTCCGCTTTTCCGCCTCCTGTACCCATTCCTTGTAAAACCAGTGATTCGGCCCGGCCGGATTGCAGTTAAACCACAACCGGCTTCCTGCTACTGAACATCGGGCGCAAGCCTGTTCCACAAAGGATTTTGGCATCAGTGCCACCTCGTCCAATAGCACCCCAGCAAAGGTAATGCCCTGAATAAGGCTTGCAGAACTTTCATCCCGGCCACCAAAAATATAAAACTGATTCTGATGTCCCTGAAAATTCACTGTCACCAGATTTTCCGTCCGTTTTTCCTTCCAAGTCGCCCCCATCCCACCCAGCCGGGGCAGAATTTCCGACAGTACGTTTCTCCTCAGCGATGAAATGGTCTTTCCGCAGACACCAAAGCGCATCCCGTCAAACGTGACCATGGCCCACAGAAAAAAGGACAGCCCCATGGCCAAGGTCTTTCCCGAACGCACCGCCCCATCGCAGACAATGGCTTCCCGGTCAAAATGCGCACTCCCCGGCAACCACCAGGAAAGCACCATTTTCTGCTTTTCTGAAAAGCAACGGTATTTCATCCCTCCGCCCCGCTTCCCTGCATGGCCTGCAAAAAGGATTCCAAGTCCGTGCCGCTGCTCTGTGCCAATGCCGCCAACTGCTCCAGCGCCCGAAGTCTGTCCACCAGCCGCACTTCCAAAGTGCCCTTGTCGTTACGCTTCAGTTCGGTCAGCAGGCTCAAGTCCAACCCCTCGATCTGCACATCCTCTCCCAGTACCAGCCGTACGCAGTCATTGGCTTTGCCGAAAGCCAGTTCCGCCAATCGACGGGCCACATCCTCCCGGGTGAGCGAGCCTGTTTTGATGCGCTTTTTCAGCCCTTTATCCCCACTTTTTGTCCCCATAGCACCCCTTCCTTTCAACCGAGAGGACAGAAAAAAAGAAAGTTGCACCCGAAGATGCAACTTTCCAAAAGAACGAAGAAAGAGGACTGCCCCCGCAGTCCTCTTTCTTATTTCATAAACTTCTCAATCGCCTGGCACAGATCGTCAATGGCCTCAGCGTCCCCGGCAGCCACTGCGTCCACCATACAGTGGCGCATATGATCCTGCAAAATCACCTTGCCGGTATTTTCAATAGCAGAACGCACCGCCGCCAGTTGCACCAACACCTCGGAACAATCGTGGCCATCTTCTACCATCCGCTTTACCTTTTCCAAATGACCGATGGCCCGGGCCAACCGGTTGATGACCGCTTTCTGATTCTCATGGACATGACCGTGATGGTGCGCAATGCCATGGGCGTGCATATAGGCATGATCGCGTTCATGGTCGTGATGTTCGCTCATTGTACCTGCCTCCTTCGTCCTTTTTTGGCATTATACCGCAAAAATTTTCGCTACGCAAGCCCACCGGGGGGATATTTTGAAAATGTTTTGACGACTACTACATTTTCTGCTATAGTATAAAGTTGAAATGATGATTTTACCCCCATTGGAGGAAATTGCTATGAGAATGAGAAAAATGCGCAATTTAGAGCCCAGAATGGCCGCCTGTAGAGCCTACCGCATTGAAGATGCTGCCTACCATAAGGGCGCATGGCGGAACTTGAAGCCGGACTGTACCGCTCTTTGGGTTGAGGTGGGCTGCGGCAAGGGAAAATTCACCGCCGAAACCGCTGCCGCCAATCCCGATGTCCTGCTGATTGCCGTGGAGCGCTGCCGGGAAGCCGTGGTGGTTGCCATGGAAAAAGCCAAAGCCATGGGCCTTACCAATGTGTTCTATATCGATATGGATGTTGCCAACATCGAAGAAATTTTCGCCGGTTTTGAGATTGACCGGCTGTTCATCAACTTCCCCGACCCCTGGCCCCGGAAGAAGAACGCCAAGCGTCGCCTGACCTACCGGACATTTTTGGACAAATACTGCCGGGTGGTGAAAGAAAACGGCGAGATCCACTTCAAGACCGACAACGCCCCCCTGTTCGAGTTCTCCGTGGAAGAATTCACCGTCTGCGGTCTGGAGGTCAAAAACCTGACCCGGAATCTCCACGAAAACGGCATTGTAGGCATTATGACCGGCTACGAGGAAAAATTCCACGCTCTTGGTACGCCCATCAACCGCTGCGAAGTGGTGTGCAAGCCCTTCATCCTTCCCCCTGTGGAAAAGAAATCAGTCGAATAAACACAAATGCACTTGCCTCTCCCTTTGGGAGAGGTGGCAAAAATCTCTGATTTTTGACGGAGAGGGTTTTCTTCTTTGCCCTCTCAGTCACGCTTTCAGCGTGCCCGCTCCCCCAAAGGGGGAGCCAAGCAGTCATATACCTTTTACGGAGGAATCCCTATGACCACCTATCATGCAGGTACATGCGATATTGCTGTCATCGGTGCCGGCCACGCCGGTATCGAAGCGGCTCTGGCCGCCGCACGGCTGGGCTGCAGCACCATCCTGTTTACCATCAATATGGATGCCGTGGCCAATCTGCCATGCAATCCCGCCATCGGCGGCACGGGCAAGGGCCACCTTGTCCGGGAACTGGATGCTTTAGGCGGTGAAATGGGCGTTGCCGCGGACAAAGCCTGCATCCAGTATCGGATGCTGAACCGGGGCAAAGGTCCTGCCGTTCACTCCCTGCGAGCCCAGGCAGACCGCCGGAAATACCAGCAGGTGATGAAGCATACCCTGGAACTCCAGGAAAATCTCCAACTAAAACAAGCACAGATCACTGCTGTGCTCACAGAAAACGGAGCTGTCACCAGCGTGCGCACCCAGCTGGGGGCAGAATACACCGCCAAAGCGGTGATTATCGCCACCGGCACATATTTGGACAGCACCATTATCACCGGCGAATCCGTCATCCCCTCCGGCCCGGACGGGATGCACCCCTCCGTGGGCCTTGCAGATAATTTACGGGAACTGGGTCTTCCTCTGCGCCGATTCAAAACCGGCACTCCGCCTCGAATCAACCGCCGAAGTGTGAACTTTTCCAAGATGGAACTCCAGCCCGGCGACGAGATTCCCGAGCCTTTCTCTTTCCGTACGGAAGCCCCTGTGAACAATTCCGCCGTGTGCTACCTGACCTATACCAACGAACAGACCCACAAGATCATCCGCGCTAATTTTCACCGCAGCCCCATGTTCGATGGCACGATCTCCGGTGTCGGCCCCCGGTACTGCCCCAGTATCGAAACGAAAATCGACCGTTTTGCGGACAAACCCCGGCATCAACTGTTCATTGAACCCTGCGGTCTGGATACGGAAGAGCTCTATATCCAGGGCTTTTCTTCCAGCCTTCCCGAGGATGTGCAGATTGCAATGATGCACACCATTCCCGGCCTGGAAAACGCAGAAATGATGCGCCCGGCCTTTTCCATCGTATACGAAAGCATGGATCCCCCCGCCTTGCTCCCCACCTTGGAAACCAAGGCCGTTTCCGGCCTGTACGGTGCAGGCCAGTTCAACGGCTCTTCCGGCTACGAAGAAGCCGCCGTTCAGGGCTTGGTTGCCGGCATTAATGCCGCGCTAAAAATCCAGGACAAAGCCCCCTTTGTCCTCACCCGGGAAAGCAGTTACATCGGCACGCTCATTGACGATTTGGTCACCAAGGGCACGGATGAGCCCTACCGCATTATGACCAGCCGCTCGGAATACCGCCTGCTCCATCGGCAGGACAATGCCGACCAGCGTCTGACCCATATGGGCGCGGCCATCGGCCTTGTTCCCCGGTCGCGACTGGCACAAGTTGAAGCAAAGTACGAAGCTGTCCGCCGGGAAGTCCGTCGATTGGAAAGTAACGGCATCCCCACAAGCGATGCGCTGAATGCCATGCTTGCATCCCGGGATACCGCCCCAGTTGCCAATTCCGCCCGGTTGGCAGACCTGCTCCGCCGCCCCCAGGTCAGTTATGCAGACCTCGCTCCTTTTGATGCGGACCGCCCGGTGCTTTCTGAAGCCATTACAAACGAAGTGGAAATTCAGATCAAATACGCGGGCTATCTGGAGCGTCAGCAGCGGCAGGTGGAAGAATTCCGCAAGGAAGAATCCCGGTTGCTACCCTTGGATATCGACTACGAATCCATTACCGGCCTGCGGTTGGAAGCTCGACAAAAACTGGCCCAGATCCGTCCCCTGTCCATCGGACAGGCAGGAAGAATTTCCGGCGTCAGCCCATCGGACATCGCCGTTCTGTTGATCTGGTTGGAACAAAATGCATAACAAAAAGGACACTCTTGCGAGTGTCCTTTTTGTTATGCAAGCACCTGGGCAAAGGTCTTTTTAACCTCTTTCAGTCTTCCCGGTACAAAGGGACTTTCCAGCCCGGCTTCTTCCAAAAACGCCAGGAAATAGGTCTGCTCCGTCGTCAGTTCCTTTTCGTAAAGCGCAAGACCCGCGCCGCTTTCTTTCTGCTCCATCTGATACAGTTGAAGCGCCGCGTCATTGCTCACCACATAACTGATAATGTACATGGGATCGGTGTAAAAATGGCCGATCATCACAAAATCCCGGCTGTCCCAACCCCAAGTATCAAATCCGAACTGAGTTCCGATCTGCTCATACAGAGCATACACATTCTCCGCCGTCAGTTCCTCACCCTCCAGGTCGTAGACCTGATGCTCAAAGAGCGCGTAAGCCGCCTGCTCTACATAGATCCGCAGGCCGTCCACCATCTTCAGCTCCGCCAGATATGCCTCCGGATCACCGTAACACAGGCTTAAATACTCCAATCCCTGGGAGAATACTTCTGCCACATCCACACCTGCGGCGCTTCCGAAGGACGCATAGTCATTGCAGAAATGTCCAAATTCGTGCACCAGTGTCAATTTGTCCTGAACCGTTGCGGAAGGATTTACAAATACGAACGGCGCATAATAGTCCGTCAGGTAGATCTCAAAAGATCCTTCATATTTCTTATCGCTGTATGTAATGTCGTACAGGCCCTTATCCAACATTACCCGGAACGCATCGCTGATAGTCCCACCCATTGCTTGACTGCACTTTTGCGCATAGGCCAAAACCTCTGACTCCGAAGGGATATACTCCGGGATGCCGACGCCCCGAATTTCTACCTCTTTGTACAGGGGCACCAGTTCCCGACAGATCTCTAATAAGTAACTCTCCGCCTGCCGGGGCGTATAGTCCCGATAATGGTAAAAATCGTAAGCGAAACTGGGATAATCCTCATACCCGGCATATTGCGCAATATCCTGCCGCAGATCAACGAGTTCCACAAACACCTGCCCCATTTTTGCGCCGTATTGCTCAAAATATTCATCGGAATAATAATCCGCGGCCTGGGCCTGGACGCACAGATCATAGTATTGCTCCTCCAGCGCCGCTTCCCGGTCCATCAAAGCCAAAAAGGTTTCATCCCACAGGGCCTGCCCGGTGTAAGCATCGAAAAATCCCTCACCAAAGGCAGGATCTGCCTCCAACGCATCCTTCAAAGGGCACTCTGCCAAGGAAAAGAACAGTTCCTCCAGCATCGCCTCTGCCGATCCGGCGTTTTGCAGGCAGTAGCTGTACTCTTCTTCCCACTTGGCGTCCGTCATATCCCGGAAATAATAGATGCTCGCCAGGTTATACTGGGTGTAAAATGTGTTGTACAAATTATAGAATGCCCACACCTTTTCCATCAGGGCATCCTTATCCGCAGAATCTTTCGCCATCAAGCAGCAGTCATCCAGCGCTGTTTCCATTTTCGCCATATCCGGCCGGACATACTGCATATCGGAAAAAGGCGTCACCATCTGAGCACCCATTTCGTTCATCAGTTGCCGGAAACCCATACCGCTGCATCCGGTAAACAGCACCGCCAGGGCAAGCACCAGCCCGATCCATCTGATTCTTCTCACGGTCATCCCTCCTTTTTCTTCAGCATACCACAAAAAACACCACCACGCAACCATTTTGCCGATTTCTGTATCTTGTGAATAAAATTCCCCCACTTGGCAAACAATACCTCCGAACACAAATCCAAGGAGGTATTTTCATGTTCTCGAAATCCTTTTTGCGCATCTGCTCCCTGACCCTGTGCCTGCTGTGCCTGGCCGGCAGCGTCACCGCCGTGGAAGTAGACTGCGACAGCACCTACTGCTTCAGCATGGAGGACTTTGCCGGGGAAGAACCCCTGGTGGGTATCTGTATCACAGGCCTTCCGGATACAAAAACCGGCACTGTCATGCTGGGCCAGCGTGTCCTGCGCCCCGGCGACATCCTCACCGCCGACCAAATGGCCAAAATGACTTTTGCTCCTTTGCAGACGGAGCAGAACCGAGAGGCCGTGGTCACATACCTGCCCATTTATGAAAACCGGGTAGCCACCGCCACAACCACCGTCATCTCCATCCGTGGTAAGACCGATCACGCCCCCATCGCAGAGGACTGCGCCGTAGAAACTTATAAAAATCTGCCCAACCAGGGCACTCTGAAGGTCACAGACCCCGAAGGTCAGACCATGACCTTCTCCGTCATGCGTCAGCCCAAACGGGGTAATGTGGAGGTCCGCGCCGACGGCACTTTCCTATACACCCCCAAGAAAAATAAAGTGGGCGTGGATTCTTTTACCTTCACCGCCACGGACCCTGCAGGCAATGTATCCCGAGAGGCAACCGTCACCATCAGCATCCTAAAACCCAGCGATGCTGCCCAGTATACCGATACGGCGAACTCCTCCTGCCGCTTTGAGGCGGAATGGATGAAAAACACCGGCCTGTTTGTGGGCGAACAGATTGGCGGCAGTCAGTGTTTCCGGGAGGAAAAGAGCGTGAGCAAGGGCGACTTCCTCGCCATGATGGTCAAGACTTTGGGCATTCCCGTGGACGAAAACGCTGCCTATACCGGCTATACCGATCAGGTTCCTACCTGGCTGCAGCCCTACCTGGCTGCAGCCATGCGTTCCGGCTTGACGGACAAATTGCCCGTCAGCGAGACCGGCGCATTGGGTATTGATGAACCCATCAACAGCGCGGAAGCCGCTGTCATGCTGCAAAACGCCATGGACCTGTCCATTTCCGCCAGCGCCAAACCGGTGGATAAGGAAGTCCCGGATTGGGCCGCTTCCGCCGTCATGGCTATGAATGACAACGGCATCACCATGGATGGCACATCCGACCTCACCCGTGGCCAGGTAGCCATTATCCTCTATCGGGCCCACCGCCTGGCCTCCCAGGCCCCCGGCCTTTCCATGTATCAGTAAAAGCCTTCTCCATTACGTCATTGCGAGCTAGTGCATACACTGGCATGGCAATCCCCCGGACATTTCGAAAACCTCTGGGGATTGCCACGTCGCTTCGCTCCTCGCAATGACAGATAAAAATAAAACAACCCCCAAGGCGCTTGCCTTGGGGGCGAAATTCATCACGGGTATGGCTTTTTCTCTTTTGTCCGGCCTAACAAATAGTCCACGCTGACACCATAAAAGTCCGCTAATTTTTGCAATACATCTGTGGGAATATCCCGTTTTCCACTCTCATAGTGGGAGTAGCATGCTTGGGTACAATTCAACACCTTTGCAAGATCCTCCTGCTTTAGATCCTGGTCCTCACGCAGATTCCGGATACGTTCATACATACTCCCACCTCCCTTTGTTTTAGTATATCTAAAACATTTTGTTATGTTGACATATATAACAGAATGTTATATGCTTTAAATAGGGGGGATTTCCATGAGAGAAGAATTTGTGGATATTGTCTATGATTTGCTGAACGGCACACGCATTCGCCAACCGGGTGACCCGGAAGTGGAAAACTTATTTGCCATTGGGCGGGAATGCGAACAGCTTTACGGCCTGGTTTACGATGCTAACCTTCGTTTATGTCAGCGATTAGGTGTTGAAGAAGATGCAGATGTGGAGACCGTTATCAATTCTCTGTTGCGCATTTGCGAATTGACAGGAAAACGTATGTATCGCTACGGAGCAGAATTGGGGTACTAATTGTAGGGGCGACCATTGGTCGCCCGCGGGCGGCTAATAGCCGCCCCTACAAGTTCTATCAAACATTTCCGTCAAAATCGTAGGGGCGAACTGCGTTCGCCCGCGGGCGGTCACAGACCGCCCCTACTTGACACAGGGTAGGCCTTGCAAAAAAATGAACCCCCAAGGCGATTGCCTTGGGGGTGTAACGTTTTCATTAGTCAGCAACGTAGGGCAGCAGAGCGATCTGACGGGCACGCTTGATAGCAGTGGTCAGGTCACGCTGGTGAGCTGCGCAGGTGCCGGTAGTACGGCGGGGCAGGATCTTGCCACGCTCGGACAGGTAACGGCGGATCTTTGCAGTGTCCTTGTAATCGATGCTGGTCACCTTATCCACGCAGAATGCGCAAACCTTCTTGCGCTTGCGGGGGCGAACACGCTGTTCGTTAGCCATGAAGATTACCTCCTTCGTGAGAATGTGAAAAAGTTCGTAAATTAGAAGGGCAGCTGTGCGTCATCGTCCTCCAGCATCGCGAAATCGGATGCGGGAGCGCTGGCAGGAGCGGAGTAGCCGCCGAAACTGCCTGCAGCAGGAGCGCTATAGGCGCCTGCATTGTCGCCATCGCGTCTGCTGTCGCCGAAGTAGACATTGTCTGCTACAACTTCTGCGGTACGACGCTTATTGCCGTCCTTGTCAGTCCAGCTGCGGATCTGCAGCCGGCCGGAAACCACTGCCATGCGGCCCTTGGTAAAGTACTTGGAGACGAACTCTCCGGTCTGACGCCAAGCGACACAGTCAATGAAGTCGGTTTCCCTTTCGCCGTTCTCGTTTTTGCCGAAATCACGATCGACAGCCACGGTGAAACTGGCAACAGCAATGCCGCTGCCGGTCCGGCGAAGTTCGGGGTCACGGGTCAGACGACCCATAATGGTGATGTGGTTGAGCATCTCTTAGCCCTCCACAACGGTGGTCAGGCAACGCATGATGCCTTCGGTGATCTTCATCACACGCTCCATTTCTGCGGGGAACGCAGGCTTGGACTCGAAGTTCATCAGAACGTAGTAACCCTCGTTCAGATCGTTGATGGGATAGGCCAGACGGCGCTTGCCCCACTCATCGATGTTGGTCAGGGTACCCTCCGCTTCCACCATTGCCTTGAACTTTTCCACAAGTGCTGCGATGCCCTCTTCGCCCTGAGCAGGGTCGATGATGTAGAGCACCTCATACTTACCGGTGATCTTAGCCATGTTGATTGCACCTCCTTTTGGACTTTTGGCCCTCGGTCGCGCCGAGAGCAAGGATTTTCCGCATACGCGGACTAGTGTATTGTATACTACCGCCCCCCATTTGTCAAGGATTATTTGCAGAAAATCCCCATATTGCCACTTTTTATTGAAAATACCCTGCTAGCGAATTGACATTCTCTTCCACAAGCAGTAGAATGTAAACATCTTGTGAACAAAAAGGAGCATGGATCATGTTTAAGCAGAAAAAACTCTCCCCCGGTGCCCGGTTTGGCTTGTCTGTAGCCTCTTTCTTTCTGGGCCTTTTGCTGTTCGTTTCCACCATCGCCACTGCACTGATCGCAGACGTTCAGATCGTAATTTCTGAAGAAGGCATCAGCGGTATCGTTCGGGAAATGCTATCCGCCCCTGCCCATGTGCGTCCCAAGGCGCCCGTGACTGTTGCCGGTGAGGGTGGCCTGCGCGTTGCCCACAGAATCCGGAACTATCAAACGCCCCGCCGTGAAGAATCCTCCGGCCTGACCTCCGGTCTGACCGATCAGTTGATCGGTATGCTCTATGACGAACTGGGTGATCAGTTTCAAGATGTTTTGCCCATCACCAAAGAAGAACTCACCGATCTGATCAACGAATCCACCGTTAAGGATTACATTGCCGACAAAACTGCCTCTCTGGTCACAGACTATTTTAATGACGAGATCACCACCACCTTCGAAGCGGAAGAGATTATCCAGCTGATCGAGGAAAACAAGGAATTGATCGAGACCGTCACCGGTGAGACACTTCCCGAAAACCTTGGTGAACAAGTAGCCGAGGTCTTTAAGGAAAACGAGGTCATCATTGAGGTGGAAGACAAGGGCCTGGGTGCTCTCTTACAATTGGGTAATAGCACAAAACCGGATGCCCCCGAATACTCCGATGGGAATACTTCCTCGACGGGTAGTGTTTCTCCCTTTAATCCCCGCGAGATCATCAATGCTGTGCAAAATATTGCTTCCACCCAAAATCTGATCATCGGCATCGCCGTCTGCGTCGTGCTCATCGCCGCCATCATTCTGATCAACTGCCGTCAGTTGGGTAGGGGCCTGCGCCGCGCCGGTTATCCGTTGATGATCGCAGGCGTTGCCGTCGTTCTGAATATCCTAGCCAAATTCCAGCCCGATATGTGGGTCGTTTCCGGCGAGATTTCTGCAGACATGCCGTGGCTTCCTCTTGTTCTAAAACTCGCCCGTCACATTCTCCTGCAGACCGCCGTGGTCAATATCGTCATCTTCTCCACCGGCTTTGCTCTGTGCGTAAGCGGTATCGTCGTGGGCATCGTTCTGCGTGCCAAGAGCAAATCCCCCGTTTCCGTTCCCACCACAGCCGAAACCGAAGAACTGGCCGCCGCAGTTGTGGACGAAACCCCCGTGGAAATTCTCCCCGAAGCTGAGGTTGCCGAAGCGCCTGCGGAAGCATCCCAGGAAACCCCTGCGTCCATTGGTGAATAAACTTTTATGCGGAGTTGCCGAACAGCAACTCCGCATTTGCCATTTCGCCAAGGAACTGCAAGATTTTCCACGGAAATTTGTAGGTTTTTCTTTTGACTTCACACTTGACCCATTCTCCTCGCTGTGATATATTTATAAAAATATATCATGTGACATTTTTCAACAACAGGAGGTAATTCCCATGGCCCACTACATGCAAGAACCCAGCCGTACCTTCAGCGAGTATCTTTTGATCCCCGGCTATACTTCTGAAGAATGCATCCCCGATAATGTCAGCCTGCGCACCCCTCTGACCAAATACCGCAAGGGCGTGGAAGAACCCGCCATCAGCCTGAACATTCCCATGACCTCCGCGATCATGCAGTCCGTCTCCAACGACAGCCTGGCCATCGCCTTGGCAAAAGAGGGCGGCATCAGTTTTATCTTCGGTTCTCAGTCCATTGAATCCCAGGCCGCTATGGTGGCCAAGGTCAAGGGCTACAAGGCAGGTTTTGTGGTCTCCGCCTCTAATCTGACCCCCGAAAATACCCTGGCAGATGTACTGGCCCTGAAAGAGGCCAACGGTTTCTCCACCGTCGCCATCACCCACGACGGCACGGCAAACGGCAAACTTCTGGGTATCGTCACCGGCCGGGATTATCGTGTCTCCCGTATGGCCCCCTCCGAAAAGGTTGCCAGCTTTATGACCCCCATCGAAAAGATGATCACCGCCCCTGCAGAGACCACTCTGAAAGAAGCCAACGACATCATTTGGGAACATAAGCTCAACAGCCTGCCCATTGTGGACAAGGACGGCAACATGATGTACTTCGTGTTCCGCAAGGACTACTCCTCCCATAAGGCCCATCCCCTGGAACTGTTGGACAGTAAGAAGCGTTACTTGGTGGGTGCAGGTATCAATACCCGGGACTATGCTGAGCGTATTCCTGCCCTGCTGGAAGCCGGTGCAGACGTTCTGTGTATCGACTCTTCCGAGGGTTACACCTGCTGGCAGGCCAAGACCATCGCCTGGGTTCGTGAAAACTACGGTGATAGCGTCAAGATCGGTGCAGGCAACGTAGTAGACCGGGACGGCTTTATGTTCCTGGCCAAGGCCGGCGCTGACTTCATCAAGGTCGGCATCGGTGGCGGCAGCATCTGCATCACCCGGGAAACCAAGGGCATCGGCCGCGGCCAGGCTACCGCATTGATCGAAGTTGCCGCAGCCCGTGACGAATACTTTAAGGAAACCGGCATCTATGTGCCCATTTGCTCCGACGGTGGCATCGTTCACGATTATCACATGACCCTGGCTTTGGCTATGGGCGCAGACTTCATGATGCTGGGCCGTTACTTCGCCCGATTTGACGAATCCCCCACCCCCAAAGTGCTGGTCAACGGCATCTACATGAAGGAATACTGGGGCGAGGGCAGCAACCGCGCCCGGAACTGGCAGCGTTACGACCTGGGTGGCAAGACAAAACTGAGCTTTGAAGAGGGCGTGGATTCCTACGTCACCTACGCTGGGTCTCTGCACGACAATGTGGAAGCCTCCTTGTACAAGGTCAAGTCCACCATGTGCAACTGCGGTGTCATCAACATCCCCGACCTGCAGAGAGATGCCAAATTGACCTTGGTCTCCGCCACGTCCATCGTCGAGGGCGGTTACCATGATGTTCAATTAAGATCGGGCCCCTCCAAGTAAATGCACTAAAGGGTGTGTTGCAAACCGCAACACACCTTTTTCTCGTAGGGGCGGATGCCCACATCCGCCTGCCAGCACCGCAGGCGCAATACCTTCCCCCGAGGGGAAGGTGCCGAGCAATAGCGAGGTGGAAGAGGAATGCAGGCTGAAATCCGGAATTTTAAGAACCGTATAGGCTTATTCCTGTATTGGTTCTGCCCCCATTCCTCTCCTGTCTTTTTTTCGCAAAAATCCACCCTCCCCCGGGGGGAGGGTATAAACCAACAGCAGCAGGCTTTCGCCTGCTGCTGTTTTTAAATTACTGCTTATCGGGTCTCAAATTCCTTGCGCTTCATGCCGGTGGCAGCCGTTGCTACCAGGCAGATACCGCTGACGGTCATCAGACCGATCCACAGTGCGATGTTCATGTCATCGCCGGTCTTATCGGGATCTTCGGGAGCGGTGTAGGTGTTGACAAACTTCACACTCTCTGCACTCTCATCACCCTTGGTGTAAGTGTAATTCACCTTCATGGTACCGTCGCCATTGTCTTCCGTGGTGACTACGACCATGTACTCCGCCTTATCGTAGGTAATGGTATCGTCGGCATCGCTATCATCTTCTGTGATGAAGTAGATGTAGGTAGCACCCAACTCAGCCTGACGGGAAGCAAAGGTAAATGTGCCGTCTGCTTTATTCTTTACCTGCTCTACCAGTTCTGCCTTCTCCCACTTGCCATCATTGTTCATCTTTGCAAAGTACAGATTGAATGTGAACTCTTCCGCCAGCAACTTTCGGCCTTCCAGTTTCTTCAAACCGCCCAGGTTGATGGTACCGGGGGTTACATTGTAGGTGTTGTTGAACTTGATGGTGCTTGCAGTAGAACCGGTAACGGTTTGGCCATCCACCTTGATCTCAGCAACCAGGCTTCCGTTCAGATCGTCGGTAACGGTGATCTCTACCTTGTAGGGGGTCTTGTGCGTGGTGATGCCGCTGCCGTCGATCTCGTCTTCCACGATCACGTAGTAGTAAGTACCAACCTGGTCAAAGTCTTCTGCTGCAAATACGATCTTGCCGGTGCCGTCAGCCTGCAGATCCAAAACCACATCATCCTGCACCAAAGTCTGCTGATTGTAGGCATAGGTGCTGTCCGTCTTGTGCAGATCAAACTTGAATTCGCCGTCTACCAGGTCACGTCCGGTCAAAGTCTTGGTTGCCTCCAGGTTCACGCTAACCTTCTCTGCGGAGTAGGTGTTGTTGAACTTGATCGCAGTTGCGGTCGAACCCACAACTTCCTGTCCGTCAACTTTCAAAGATGCAACCAGGCTTCCGTTCAGATCGTCGGTAACGGTGATCTCTACCTTGTAGGGGGTCTTGTGAGTGGTAATGCCGTTTTCGTCGATCTCGTCTTCCACGATCACATAGTAATAGGTATCGACCTTATCGAACATTTCGGGCATAAACACCACGCTGCCTGTACCGTCAGCCTGCAGATCCAAAACCACATCATCCTGCACCAAAGTCTGATCATTGTAAGCGTAGGTGCTGTCGGTCTTGTGCAAGTCGAACTTGAATTCACCGTCTACCAGGTCACGACCATCCAGAACCTTGGTGGCTTCCAGGGTTACATAAACCGGATCTGCGGCATAGGTGTTGTGGAACCGGATCGTACCGTTTGCTGTGATGTTCTCGTACTTGGTGACCTCTGTCAGAACGCCACCAACCTCCACCTTGGAAACAGTGCCCTTATGCAGTTGCTTGTCGGCAATGGACAGCACGCCGCTGCCGTCCTGCACCACTTCCAGACGCACATGATAGGAAGAAGTATCGTAAGTGATGCTCTGTTCATCGCCCAACACTTCGGTGATCTTGAAGTGATAGATGCCAGGCGCTGTCAGATTGACAGCCGGGAACTTAAATGCACCATTGCCGTCATTCTTCACAGACTGCCCAATCTGCTGGCCATTGATGGCATTGATCAGCTGGAATTCGAACTCGCCTGCTTCCTGAGGACGTCCGGTCAGCACCTTTTCCCCGCCGAAGTCCGCATGGATGTCATAGGGGATCGCGGTGGGCACAAAGCCGTTGCGGAACACAATTGCCGTTGCGCCAATGTTGTTTTTGGTCAGTTCCACCTTTGCAGACAGCACACCACGGGAATTGTCGGTAACTGTCACCGTAACTGTGTATACGGACTCATCGTAATCATACCGATCATCGCCGCCATCGACCTCAGTCAGCGTGTAGACATACACACCGGCCTTTTCGTAGGTAATCGTACCGAAGTCGATCACGCCCTTGGCGGTATTGGTAACGGTTGCAGAGCTTGGCATAGGTGCGCCTGCAGTCACAGCAGTCAACCGGAATGTAAACTCGCCATCCAGCATGGTCTTGCCGGTGAGGATCTTCTCACCCTTCAGCTGGATATCCACAGGAGGCGCGTAGTACACATTGGTGAACAGGATTTCATCCACAGTTGCAGCGGAAGTGGTGACCTTTTCGATCTTGGTAACGTTTGCGCTCAGGGTTGCATCGCCATTATCAACCACAGAAACATAGACCTTGAAAGAGGCCGCATCGTAGGTAAAGCCGCCGATGGGGTTATCCTTAACTTCGGATATCACATAACAGTAGGTGTTGCCCTTGTGGATATCCTTGAACTCGATTGCAGGGAATGCGAAGTAGCCGTTTGCCTCGTTGGTCACGGTGGTGACGCTGGGCATGGGCGCATTGACATCGTCAGAAGTAATGGTGAAGGAGAACTCGCCGGCATTCAGCACCCGGTCGCCGCTGATGGCTTTGTCGCCGGAAATGGTAACGAAGTCGGAAGCGGAGGGAGCATAAGTGTTGGTAAAGACAGCCTTGCCATCCTCCACGGCACCATTTTCCGGTGCGGTGATCACTGCGCTGGCAGTAACAGTCCCGTCGCCGTTATCCTTCACGGTGATATCCACTTTGTAGATAGCGGTGTCATAGCTGATGTTGGGATTGCCGGTGTTCACTTCTGCCAGGTAGTAAGTGAAGACTGCGCCTTCCATGGTAGCCCGGTTGGCCGCGTAGTTCAAAGTGAAACTTGCCTGGCCGTTTGCACCGGTAACGGTGGAGCGCATGATCTCGGAAGCCTCCGCCAGGTCATCGGAATCCAGCAATACGAACTGGAATCCTGCCAGGCTGTGGTTGCCGTTCATCTTTTTCTGTACGTCTACGGTCACAGAAGCCGTGCCGGTGGGCTGATAGACATTGTTGAAGTTTGCGGTGACCACATAAGTGCCGGTAACCGTGGTGTTTGCCTCATTGTTCACAGCTACGATCTCCAGATCGCCGTCCATATCGCCGTCGGCCACCACCACGCTGAAGCGACGCTCGGCGGTATCATAAGTCACGCCGCCCTGAGTGCCCACAGCCTCGGTAATGCGATAGTAGTAAGTACCGGCCTCGGTGTAATTCTCGGAGGACAGGTCAAACAGTTGGCTCTTGTCGGCATCCTGCTTGTCAATGGTAGTTGTGCCGACCACAGTAGCCGCCCGGGTGATATCCAAACGCTCCAATGTGAACGTGTAACTTTCACCGTCCAGCCATTCGGTACGGTTGCCGGAGATGGTCTTGTTGACCACCACATCCACATCCCGGCCATTGGTGCCGGTGGGATCATATGTGTTGACGATCAGAGCCTGATCGTTTGCAACAGCATCGATCATGCCGCTCAAACTGCTTCTGTTGGCATTGAACGCAAAACCGTTGGGGATATTGATCTCTTCCACAGAGTAACGGGTCGTTTCGGCAAGACCGCGGACTACGAAAGATTCCCCGTCAGTCAAAGTAACGGTAAACATGCCGTTAGCAGGTACAGTCAGCGTGCCGTCGGAACTTTCAAACGTGCCGGAAACGGGATTTCCTGCAGCATTGGTCAAGGTAACCTCTGCAGTAAATGTGATACTGTCAGATACGTCCACAATTGCGCCAGCCGCATCTACCACCTGCTTGGTGATGACCAGGTCACCCTCGCCCATTGCGGTGTTGACGAAGTCCACATCGTCAATGAAGTGGGCGGCAACAGTACCTGTGGCAACAGTGCCCAAGGATATGCCGTTGACGTGCACAGACTTGACTTTGTAATCTTCGTTGTTGGAAATTTCTTCAATGGTGTACGTTGCGCCGGTAGGAATACCAGTGAGCCAGAAAGTCTCATTACGGTTCAACTGAACCGTATATACGCCGGTGGCAGAGAGGGTGATCTCTGTTGCTGCGCCCAGCGGAACCACATCCAGGCCAGTGATCCAGCTGCTCAGTTTTCCGGTATAGGGCGTGCCGTCTGCATTGTGGACAGTGATACGGAAAGAGAACGCATCGGAAGTGCCCGTCTCATAAATATCCACAGTCTTGGACAGTTTCAGACCCTGTGCAGGTGTCACTTCCAACAGGCCGTTGTTGCCCAGGTTCATATCCACATAGAACACATCGTTATGCTCGGTTAGATAGGGATAGAAAATCATGTGGGCGGACTTGGTTGCGTCCTTATCGGCCTTCTCCTCATTATACATCTGCAATTCCCGGGCAGGTGTGCCGGCAGGAACTACCCATGCGCCGGTCTCGCCGGTCTTTGTCACATAGTCAGCCTTCCATTCTGCTTCGCCGATGGAAGCCTCGGACATCTTTTCGTAAACAAAGATGGGTGTGGAGGATTCTTCGGTAAAGATGTAACGGCGGTGATAATACTCGCCCTTCTCATTCAATGCCCCGTTGGTGCCATCATCCTCTTCTAACAGGATATAGTTGCTGCCATCCTTCTTGAATACAGCGGAATCAAAAGTATAGTAGAAACGTTCATTTTCCTTAGAAGGCGTGAACTCGGACAGGGTAACTTTGTGGTTGTCGTGGTTCTCGGCAGTAATATCAAAATAGTTCGTCCAGAACTGGCGAGTCACACCGTCCTCAGCAATGTGCTTGCTTTCCGTGATCCGGGCAATGTTCAGTTCGTTCAGATTGGAGCGCAGGCCGCTTTCAAACACCAGGCGAATGGGAGAAATGCTGTCGGCATTCTTAACCGCCACCTTCACATCGGTAGCCTCATCCACATTGGTGCCCTTCAGACTGACTTCATAGGTTATCAGGGGAACCAGAGATGCGGGAATGCTCCATACCACCGTCTGCATACCAGTGGCGATGTTGGTGCGCACCTGGACAGACATATACATCATATCGGAATTTTTGATGCTGCCGTGGGTCTCGCCCAGGAAGCCGTAGGACTTGATCTTATAAACGGCATTGGCAGGGGCGCCAGTGGTCGCATTTTCATTCCAGAAGCCGGCATAAGTGCCGTCAGCCTTGGCGTACCAGCCGATATAGTTGGACCAGTCGGTAGCGGAGTTGTACTTCAACTGGCCTGCCGCAAAGGCGCTGGCAACCAGCGTCTGTGCAGTTGCGGTATCAGCAATGCCCAGCCGGGTCTTAACTGCGCGGATGAATTCGTCGCCCAAAGCGGTAGGATTCTCCACAGTACCCAGGCCGCCATCGGCAGAGGATGTCAGTTTGGACGCCATCATGTGGCCATCGAACAGGGTGTCACCCAGCAGGATACCCTTGATGTCCTTGACTTCCATGTACTCACCGATATCATCAGTGAAGGTAACATAACCGGAGAAGTCAGGGCTGCCGCCCTCCAGATGGGTGGGATAGTAACGGGACTGGAGAATGATCTCATCCACGATAGAGGCAAACGCATCGCTCAGGCCCGTGTCGGAAGCAGCGAAATACTTATCCACATAGGACTTGCTTGTTACATAGGAATTCTTCGTAACTGTTACATCCTTTGTGCTGTTGTTGTCACGGCTACTGGTTCCTTTGACGCGAACAGTCAGGCTACCGTTGCCCAGCGCCAGATAGGAACGCCACAGCGCATCCGTCAAATCGGTGCGGTCGGGATTCATAACCGCTTGGGCAATATTGTTGCCACCGATATTGAATCCCAAGGTATAAAACAGACCACGGACATTGGCATCGTTTTTCTGATAGTGTGCCTCGATCTGCGCCATTACATAAGCCGCCGTCAGCTGAGTCAAAAATGCGTTGCCTGCGGTCAGATTCTGCTCGTTGCCGTTGCCCACATTGGAGGTGCCCACATTGGTGTAGTTGGAAGTACCGGTGGAGCAGGCACCATCGGACATGAGCACCAGGATGGGCATCCGGTCATCACCGGCCTGCCAGTTGTTGTCGCCGATGACAGTGTCCATTTCCTGGAACATCTTCATGGCCTCAAAAAGGCCCGCCTGGATGTATGTACCGCCGCCGAAGGACTTGTAATTATCCAAATCAGCACCCGCGACTGTGCCCTGCACATCCCGATCCACAGAAACGCGGCTTCCGCTCAGATTCAGGTACACACCGTCAGTACCTGTGGTGTAGCGATCAATAGGCAGGATGCGGGTAACGCTCTGCGCGTAGGTAGAGGTACCGGTGCTTCCGGAGGCGGAGTACAACACCACGCCAACCCGGTTGTTTTTGTTGGTGTCCAGCAGAGTCTGAATGGCATCGTTGGCCGCATCAATCAGATCCCGTTCGGAGTCCGAATTGCTCATAGAAGCGGACAGATCCAACACCAACACCGTATCGGTAGGAACGGTGGAGTAACCCACGACTTCCTTATTGGCCGCCAGCGCAGACAGCGCAGTCAGGAAGTTCTTGCTATCGTCCAGCATGGAGATCTTGCCGCCGAATGCGTCAGCATCCTTGAACACGGACTTGTCGGTCCAAACGCCGCCGGCGTTAACGGTGGTCAGGTCGTTCAGATCAAAATACTTGGTCCAGTTGTCCATGGTATTTTGGTCAACCACCCGGTTGTAAAAACTTTCCGCATCATCTGCCGCAGAAGCCAAGGCCGGGATATATCCTGCAACCAAAGCCAGGCAGAGCAGTACGCTCAGAACTCTCTGTCCGATGTTAAACTTCTTCATAATTTGTTCCTCCCGTGATTTTTTCAAAATCTGTTCTGTTTCATGATGCGCTGTCCCCCTCTTCTATCGGTTCAACGCGGTTCTTCATACATACACATATGCCCAACAGTTCGTCGCCATGTTTGTAGTACTCGCATTCGGCACAATCGCTCTCGCTAGCCGCTCGCCCTCGGTAATGACGGCATGCACTCTGCATTTTTGTGACAAAGGGAAATCCTTCTTCTGTATATTGGGGATCTGCGGTAAAGTCCGGATAGATGGGCATGGGTTCCACCGCCGGATTATGTCGGTCGCAGTCTTCGTAATATCCATAGTAGATGGGAAACAGTTTTCCGTGGATATGGATGACCTTAAACAGTTCTCCCTCTTGGTTTGTTGATGCAGGCGGTGCTGCATTATGGGGAAACGGATGTAAAAACATAGGCTTCTCCTTTCGACCTGCAAAAAGCAGATCCTGCTGTATTGGATAACAACACTATAACAGGATCTGCTTTTGATTTGTACTACCGCAAAACACTTTTTGCGGTCATATTTTTTGAAGTTTTTTCCACGATGGATATATCTTTTTTTCGGCCTGAAGATATATTTTACAGATATGCCGCAAACTCATCCCGGCTTACGCCGGTCTTTTCGCTAACGATTCGGATAGCCTGCTTCACACCGGACAGAGACATATGCAGTTTATTGGCAATTTCGCTGTTCTGCATACCAAAGGCCGCCAGCTTCGCCACTTCTCTTTCCCGTCGGGAAAGGGTGGTGATAATGGTCCGTCCCCGGACAGTGCCACTGAGTTTGGACCAGCCGGCATTGTAGATCTTATACAGGCTCTTGACCTCTTCCCAGCCGGCAGGCCCCACCATGCACATCCGCTCTTCCAGCAATGCATCCAGAGTGCGGCAGTATTCTGCCAGGAAACCATACAGTTTATCAGGAAGTACCAGCGCCAGCGCCCGGTCAATATGCCGGATTGCCTGTTCATCGTTGCCACTGTAATGATAGACCACCGCACAAGTCATCCGCAAATATGCCTCTGCCATAATAGAACTGTCTGCCACGGCCTGGGATATCATGGGTTCGATGGTAGCAGGCAATATGGACATCAGCGTCAAACCCTGAAGTCCAGGCAATTCCATCTGCTTGGTTGCCACTGCATAACCAGCGGCATATAAATATTTCGCATAGAATATTTTGGCTGCCGGTAGCGAATCCTTGTGAAGCGGCTCGAAACAACCAATTTTAAACCAGTCCGGGAAGTTTTCAATATCATAGAGCATACTGTCCACCGCAGTAATGGAAAAGGACATAATATCCCGGTCGCTGTCCGACTTTGCAGGAGCTTCCGCAATATGTACTTTTGCATGGCGCCACATGGCAATATCCCCATGCCAGATCGCGCATAACGCCAGCAGCATACCTGCAGAAAGCACCGCATAGAATCCGGAGTGTTTATTCAAAAGATAATTCGCCCGGTCGTAAACCTTATCGATCTGTCCTCTGGAATACGCGATCTCGGCTTCAAAAAGCACCTGTGCTTCGTGATTGTCCATAAGCCGTTCTGCACACGTGTCAGCAGTTCCCGGTATGCTGTAAAGGTCCGTCATGTAAAGAAACGCGGTCTGCCGGGGCATGGGCATATCTTCCAGCAGTTGTTTTTCCGCTTTGACCCGGCCGCTTTTGGTTCTGCCATCCTGGGGTTGTGGGGTATGTTTCGGGATCATCCAGTCACGGCCAAAGCGCACTGCACCCTCGAGCTTCCCTGCCGCACACATGGCCTGTATTCTTCTGGGAGACACCCCCCACCGCTCCGCCACATCTTTGGCCTTTAAATACTCCATAGATACCCCTCCGCATTATTCGTTATAGCGCATATTATATTATTCGTCTTACCGCCATTTATTATAAACCATCGTTTTTCTTTTTGCAAGGGGTTTGCAAAAAAAGCGACCACTTTCGTGGTCGCCTCAGTTTGTCCCAAAAACTATCTAGTATAATAGCATCCAAGACTCCCCTCAGAGGGGAGCCTTTGTGCGCATTCGTAAAATCTTAAATCGGCTCATCCAAGGTCAATTGTCCGCTCAGCCGGTTGCGCTGTTCGTACAGATCATTGAAATAACCAGTGTACTCCACATAGTAGTTGCTGTTGGGGAACAGATAGCGATGCAGGTCGATGAGATAATCGTCCGTCATGCTGGCAATGTAGTCCACCACGATCTGATTAGGTTCGCCCTTGCCGTAGCGAATATCCCGGGAATACCGGGTTTGGTTTACATAATCTACATGATGGAGCAAGATCGGCGAATTCTGCTTGTCCTGCACCAGGTCATCCAGCATCTGCTCATAGATCTCCTGCATCATGGGCTTGACCACCCGATTCAGAATCGCCCGGCCCGGCTCGGTGGCATAGATCATGGCGTAGTTTTCCTTCTTGTAGGACTGCACTGCCTTGAAATGTTCCTCATCCAGTTTGATGTAAGGATGCCCGTAACTGTTTTCAATGATGTTGACCACCAGATTGTTGATGATCTCGGAATTGATGCTGCCGATGACGGAATCCGAGAACTGGCGGTTGTCCACCATCTGGATGCTGGCCGCATCCTGCCGATCCTTGCCAAGGTAGGCAATGATGTCGGAAATTCGCACCACATTGCCCTCCAGGGTGTTGGGCTGGATCTTGTTGGCATAGCCTTTGATGGTGTATGCCTTTTCCAGCTCCGCCTCAAAGTCTTCAAAGCTTTCCATGGGCACGGGATGGTACTCCGCCAGCTCGATCTCGCCGTTGTGACCGGCGATACCGGACAGGGTCTGTAAGGACAGATTCAAGGGAAAAATCTTGTCCAGTACCCTGGCAGAATGAATATTGTGATTGAAAAACCGACCGGTGTGGCTGTTGTACAGCTCGTTCAGATACACCTCACCGCAGTGGGCAAAGGGCGTGTGACCGATGTCGTGGCCCAAAGCAATGGCTTCGATGAGATCCAGGTTCAGATTCAGTGCTCTGCCGATGGTCCGGGCGATCCGGGACACCAGCTGCACATGCAGACTGCGGCGAGTGATGTCGTCATTTTTCGTCAGAGAAAATACCTGGGTCTTATCGGTATAGCGGTTATAATAGGGGCTGTACAGGATTCGGTCGATATCCTTAGAAAAGCTGGGGCGCCAAACCTGTGCAGGCTTTTCACTGATGTAACGACGGATTGCCATCTGATCGTGACAGGAATGGTCTATATAGGTACGGTCGGCTTTTTCCCGTTCCATCCGGGCCGACAGCGCACCCGACAGTTGTTCTTTTGCCATAAAAAAGCCCTCCTTTTCCTTTATCATACCATAATACAGTAAAAATGCAAGAAAAAACGGGTGGGAGCGATCCGAGCGCCGCCGGGGGCGGAATAAGCGAGGTGAGCGAGTGGCTGCGGTCGGCGAGGAGCAAGCCTGCTTTGACAGGCGTAGCCCCCGCCGGGCACCGCAACAGGGACAGTAGCCTCCCCCTACATTGTATCCGGAAAAATGTGCGATAGAATTTGTAAGGGCGATCTGCGATCGCCCACAAAGGCTCCCTTGTGTAAAGGACGCCTTCGGCAACAAAAACTGGCAGATCAAATAGACCTGCCAGTTTTTTAAATCTTATGCGTTATAAAATGCTGCGTTCCAAATAACCGTGAAGGCAATTCCAATGAAAAGGAAGATCAGTCCTGTCACAAGAATATGGCTGTTGTTTTGCTTTTTGGCCTCACTGAGCTTACGCGCGCGGTAATCGGCATATCGCTCGTGCCTTGCTCTGCCCATGGGGACAAAGGTGAGCACAACATTTCTCAGCACAAATCCGATGCCGATGAGTGCCCCCTCGCCGCTGACATACAGCATGCCCGCAAAAAGCGTCATCAAGATGCCCGAGACGAAGAACGCGTCTGATAGGATCTGAATGTTTACCGCTGCGCTTTGCGTGAAAAAGCCCCTTGACCAAATCACGAGAAACGCGATCAGCGCCTCAATGCCAAAACAAATCCCATAATTTCGTAATTTTACTTTGGTTTCCTGTTTCACTATTTTTAACCGTCCTGTTACTTGACCTGTTGCTTGTATTTTTCCTCTTCGGTGTCGTTGCAGTATACGAAATGTCCGGGGGTGATCTCACGGAACGAGGGAGTATCTACCGAATAATCGTGTTCTGCAATGGGATTGTAAATAATTCTCGTGCGCTGCTTCTCATATACGGGGTCGGGCAACGGAATCGCCGAGAGAAGAGACTTCGTATAAGGATGCAGGGGGTTCTTGAAGAGTTCGTCCGAATCGGCAAGCTCGACCATCTTTCCGAAGTACATAACGCCGATTCGGTCGGAGAAGTACTTAACCACCGACAGGTCGTGGGCGATGAACAAAATGGTAAGCCCCAAGCGCTCCCGCAGATCATTGAGCAAGTTGATCACCTGTGCCTGAATAGATACATCAAGCGCAGAGATCGGCTCATCGGCAATGATCATCTCAGGCTGCATGATAACCGCTCTGGCGATACCGATACGCTGGCGCTGACCGCCGGAGAACTCGTGAGGATACCGGTCTGCATGCTCGCGCACAAGACCGACAATCTCAAGGATCTCGTAGACCTTCTCGTTGATATAATCCTTATCGGTGATGCCGTTGATCACCAGACCCTCAGCGATAATATCACGCACGGTCATACGGGGGTCAAGAGAAGCGATGGGATCCTGGAAGATCATCTGGATCTGCGTGATGAGCTTGCTCTTCTTTGCCACCCGGCAACGGTTGCGATACTCCTTCTGCAGAGCCTTGAGCTTCTCGTCATCCCCTTCCGCTGCGCGGAATTTCTGGGCATACTCTGCCTCCAGTGCCTTCAGAAGCGACTGAACATACTGCTTGTCAACTTCCTTGCTGTCAGACTTTGCATCCTTGATGAGTGCCCGGTTCTTGTCAACGATGGCACCCAGCTCCTCATTGATCTTTTTGATCTCTTCCCGGATCGCGGCCTTTCTTTCTTCGTCCACGTTCTTTTCGGCGCGGAGAAGCTTTATCTTTTTGGCGGCATCGGTACGGGCAGCGGCGATCGCGTCCTGGTAAGAGCGCGTTCCCGCTCCGATTCTCTGCCCCTTGAAATATACGTTGCCCGAGGTAATGTTATACAGCTTGATGATGGAACGGCCCGTTGTGGTCTTTCCGCAGCCGGACTCACCCACAAGCCCAAAGGATTCACCCTTCCTGATCTCAAAGCTTACATCATCAACGGCCTTAAGATCCTTACGACCTAAACGAAAATACTGACAAAGGTGGTCCACTTTCAACAATACTTCACGATTATTCTCCATGGTTGCCTCCTCTTTCTTTCATTCGCCGGATACGCTCGGTAATGATCTTGGGGATTTCCACCTTGGGTGCGTTAGGATGGAGCAGCCATGTTGCAGCAAAGTGTGTGGGAGAAACCTCATACAAGGGGGGCTGCATCTCAAAGTCTATCTCCATTGCGTACTTATTTCTTTCAGCAAACGCATCTCCGACGGGGGGATATATCATATTCGGGGGTGTGCCGGGGATCGCATCCAACTTCTCGTTGGTATCAAGGTCAGGCATAGAGGAAAGCAGCGCCCAAGTATAGGGATGCTGAGGATTATAGAACACCTCTTCCGCCGTACCGTACTCTACGATCTTACCTGCATACATAACGGCAATTCTGTCCGCCATATTGGCAACGACACCGAGGTCGTGGGTAATAAAGATGATTGAAAGGTTGTGTTCGCGCTTGAGTCGGTTGATAAGCTCGAGGATCTGCGCCTGGATCGTAACATCAAGTGCTGTCGTGGGCTCGTCGCAAATGAGGATATCGGGGTTAGCCGAAAGCGCGATAGCGATAACAATACGCTGACGCATACCGCCCGAAAACTCGAACGGATACTGTCTGTAACGCATTCTCGCCTCAGGAATACCGACCTCTTCCATGAGCTTTATAGCTTTTTCCTTTGCGATCCGCTTGGTAAGTGTATAAACTACCTGCGACGCTTTTTCCTTAAGGTAATCGATGATCTCTACGCAACGCTTATCCGCGTCAAAGCTCTCTGCGCTCGCAACATCTGCCTTGAACTTGTTCATTACGCGGGTGAGAACCGAAATGATCGTCTCGATCTGCACCTCAGGCTCGATAACCGATTTGGGGACGATCTTCCAGTCAACCTTCTTGCCCTTCGCAAGCAGTGCCTCTCTCTGCGCGGTCTGCCGGGCAAAGCGCGCCTCCTCCTTGGGATTGTTTTTAATATAGAAGAAGTACTTCTCCACTTCTCTTCGGAGGGCTCCGCCAAAGGTATAAGCCACGTTATCCTTGACAATAGCAAGGGGGTCGATGGCTGCCAGAACGCTCTTGTTTACGCTCTTGCACATCTCTTCCGCCTCTTGAGCAGAAAATGTCCCTGCTCTGAAGAATGCGATTGCCTTCTCCAGCGCCTCGATCGCGGCCTTCTTGTTTTGGGTGGTGCTGCTAAACGAGTACTGTACCGCAATCTTCACGAGAGCGATAAAGGAGTCCATAAAGTCCTCGTCAAGGAACTTCACGGCGAGCTCGTTAGCCTCGTCAGCGGACATCCGGCTAAGATCGGTCTCAGGGTGCTTGTATACATAATAACCGATTCTGAAGAAGTTGTACCGGGGCTGCTCAAGCATCTCCTTTGCCGTCTTCTCGAGTGCCTTAAGCACTTCAACCGTCTCAGCTGACGCCTCGTTCTTCGCCGCACTCGCGCCTGCGAGCTTCTTAGCAAGATCAACAATGGTTACCTTATTCCGCTCTGCACGCATAACGCCGGCAACCGCCGCCGCGTGCGCTTTCAGGGTCTCCTCGTATTTCGAAGCGAAGTATTTGTCGTTAATCTCCTCGAGCCTGCGTCTTATGAGGCCAAGCATTGACACAACATCGACCTTCTGCTTATTTTCGGTAAGGAACAGAAGATCCTCGATTACCGCGATCATTTCCTCTGCGGCGGTGCGTGCTGCGTTGTAGCTGTTCTCAAGCTTGATCGCTTGAATATTGAAGTCGTCAAAGGTTTTGATATATCTTTCAACATCCGCAACGGAAACATTGGCATTGGGAGACTCATCAAGAGCCTTTTTGATCATTTCGGACAACTGCGCAAGGGTTTTATTAAAGGTATCGCGACCCTCCTTGCGGTTTGCCTTGTTCTTCAGAAGCATCGCCTCGGTAATCTGCTTGCCGATCCGCATGATGGGGTTCAGGGAGGACAGGGGATCCTGGAAAATCATTGCGATCTTATCGCCACGAAGCTTATGCATCTCCTCCTCGGGAATACGCGTGAGGTCCTGACCGTCATAAAGTATCTCGCCGCCCTCATAGATAGAGTTGCCTGCAGAAATACCCATGATCGCCTTGGAGGTAACGGACTTGCCCGAGCCGGATTCGCCGACGATGGCAAGCGTCTCGCCCTTGTAAAGATCGAAGGAAATGTTGCGCACAGCCTGCACCTTGCCGGCATCTGTACGGAAGGAGACCTTAAGATCATTTACTGATAATTTGATTTCTTTATTCATGCTTAATCCTCCGTTCCTCTGAGCGATGGATTAAACGCATCGCGCAATCCGTTGCCGAACAAATTAAAGCTGAGCATCAAAAGAACCAAGAACATACAGGGGAACAGCGCCACATAGCCGGCGTCAGCCATGATGGACTGCTGGCCCGCTGCGATCAAAGTACCGACAGAGGTGGTATTGCCAGCTTCCAGATTGATGATACCCAGGTAAGAAAGGCTTGTCTCCGAGTAGATCATGGAAGGAATGACCAGAGCAACGCTGGTTACGATGGTGCCCAGACCGTTGGGGAAAATATGCTTAAACATAATTCTGGTGTCCCGGGCGCCCAGGGTTCTTGCCGCCAGAACATATTCCTGATTCTTGAAACGGTAGAACTGCATACGGGTTCTGCCCGCCATGCCGATCCATCCCGTAGCAAAGAATGCTATGAACAAGACAAGCACCTGGCTTGTTGCGCCCATATGGTATTTCAGGAGCGTAATAACGATCATGGTAGGTACAGACCCCAAAATTTCAGCAAATCTCTCCATAGCCAGGTCGATCTTGCCGCCGCAGTAACCCGAGATAGAACCCCAGATAACGCCGAAAATAAAGTTTGCCAGTGCGACGACTGTCGCGAAAATGAAGGAGAATCTTGCGCCGTAAGCAAGGCAGGCAAAGATGTCTTTGCCGGTCTGGGTCGTACCGAACCAGAACACCGGTTCTTCAATACCGTCTTTCAGCACTTGTGTATGCTGATAGGTATAGTACTCGTAGTACTCCGCTCTTACTTCGATACCGCCGTCAACCTTACGGCCGTAGGCGTAGAAGTACTGCTTGCCCTTCTCTGTAATGCCGTCCTCGCCCTCGATTCTGAGGGAGTTGTACTCCGGAATCAGACCATTGTCCTCACCGGCCTCATATTTCCAGTAATTCGGAACGATTTCACCCTTGCTGTTCAGCTTGGGACGGATTGCAGAAGCATTAGGATTTTCCATCTGATAGTAGATGTTTGCGTCGTACTTGTTCTTTTCCAACTTGGGTCTGTCAGCAAACTTGACAACGGGATACAGCACCTGTCTGCCGGTTTCATTCTGGTATCTCTGAATATCCTTGAACTCTTCCGCAGAGATGATCTTATACTTACCGAAGCCCACACCATAATAGGTGTCGTAACGGTAGGAATAAACAGAACCGTCTTCGCTTACTTCATACTCGCCATTTTTGATGACTTCTCTGCCGGTTTCCGTAGCGATCGCGAGGTCTTTGAGATAGCCGATATAGCTTGTTTCCTTCTGCTTGCAGCCGTCCCAGAAATCAATGCCGCTTCCGGCAAACAGAGGATTCTTGGGGCTTGCATATGCGTATACCATATCGTAATATGCGGGCTGGAAGGGGGTAAAGAAGGGGGCAATGATCGCAAAAAGCACCAGTATGGCAATAACCACACCGCCTACGACAGCGCCCTTGTTCTTGGAAAAGCGCTTGAACGCACCCTGAAAATAGCTCACGGGCTTGGTCTCAAATTTGCTGTCATGATACAGATCATTTCTCTTAGTAAATTGAAACTTTTCTATGGGAATGTTATTGAAATTATTATCCATAATTATTTCGCTCCCATTCTAATTCTCGGGTCAATGAAACCGTAGCTGATATCGATCACGATACCTGCCGTAAGGCTTACCAGGGTGTAGAAGCCGGATAACAACATAAAGAAGTCATAATCCTGGAAGGTGATGGTGTTGAGGTAGAGACCGCCCACGCCGTTGATGGCGAACATTCTCTCAATGATCAGTGAGCCGGATAACACGGAGATAAACTCACTAAGAATGGAGGGGAAAATGACGACCATGGAGTTCCGCATTGCATGGCGGTAGATGGCCTGTCTCTTGGTGAGGCCCTTGGTTCTGGCCAAAAGCATAAACTCGCCGGTCAGCACCTCAGAAAGCTCGGCACGGGTGTAACGGGCATAGCCTGCGATGGAGCCCAGACACAGGGCAAACACAGCCGGAAGCATGGAATGGAACACTTCCCATGTGAAATAGTCGTTGCTCGTCGACATGACAAGTGGGAACCATCCCAGCTTAAAGCAGAATACATACTGGATCATCAGAGCCAACACGATGGAGGGAACCGATATCAACAGAATAATGAAAATATTGATCAGCTGGTCCTGCCATTTATTCTTTTTCAGTGCAGCCAAAATACCCAAACCGAGGCCAATGGGCACGCCGATCAGGGTGGAATAGATATTGATCAAGATCGTGGGGGGCAGATGGCTGACAAACACTTCCCAAATATTCATGTTCATATATTCGCCATAGGTGGTCACAATACCGAAGTCGCCCCGGGTCACAATTCTCTTGATATAGTTTCCGTATTGCTTCAGGATCGGCACCGTGTCGTATTCCCAGACGCCGTTTGCACCCTCTCTGATGTTGGTGATCCAGCCTCTGCCTTCCAGAGTTTTCATAACGATTTCAGGATCCTGTCCGGGAAGCACATTTGTCGGGATGGGCAGAAGCTTGATCAGCACAAAGCACATCGTGAAAATGATGAGAAATGTGAGCAGCATCAAGCCTAAGCGCTTCGACACATATTTAAACATATACATAGGTATTTCTCCTCTGTTTTGTTGTTTTCCAATTCATAGGTTCGAGCCGAATGCATGGCTTTGCAGGGCTCCGGGCGCGCAGAGGCTGCGCGCCGTCAACACTGACGGTCAAAACCGATCATAATGAATCGAATAATAGCCTTCCTTTTCAGCTATTATAAAACCGGTCGCTTGCGGTTATTCATCTTCGAAACAGTGTAGTGGTTACTGCTGGGTTTTGGAGCAGACCGCTCCGTTTTTTAAGAGTTTCGCATAAATGGCAAACTAGCGGTGAGCACAGTGGCTCACCGCCGTTTGCATAGATTCGATTTAGGAGTTCAGAGGTCTGAAATTACTCGGACTTCTTGTACTCGGAGGACAGGTCGCCGTTGTTCTGAGAAACGAAGGCTTCCCACTCAGCATCGGTGTAGTTGACCTCGATGTATCTCAGACCGCCGAAGCCCATGAAGGTGTGCTCATCCTCGGAGAAGTAAGAGAACTTGGCACCCAGGAAGGAACCGCCGCCGTCAGCGATCAGCATGACGGAACGGGACTCCTTGATAACCAGCTCTTCCAGAGCGGACAGAATGGCCAAGCGAGCTTCCATAGGAGCCTTGCCTTCGTCCCAGTTGTAGGTCTTATCTGCGCCCTCGGACTCAGCAAGACCGTTCAGGCAGAAGAACCAGTTCTGCACATCCATGGTGATGGTCTCACCAGCGCCCTCGTAATCACCGGCGGGCATGGTCAGAGTCATGTCGATATTGGTGGTATCCCAATACATATGATAGTTCAGGCTATCGTCGGGGTCGACGAATGCGCCCACGATGTCGAAGGGATCGAAAGCGGCACCGGAGAAGCCGTAGCCGAAGCCGATCTGGGTTGCGCCGGAGCGGAAAGCATCGGACCACTTGCTGCCTGCGGATGCGTCAAACACGACCTTGATCTTGCCTTCCAGAGCAGTGCCCTCGGTCAGGCCGTTCAGGATGCCCTGCAGGTATTCCGCACGGAATCTCTGCTTGTCGTTATCGGTGGAAGCGCCGTAAACCAGAGTGATGTCCTTGGAAGCATCGTAGCCGTACTTCTCGGGATCAGCAGTCAGGATCGCGATAGCTTCCTTCATCTTCTCCTTGGCCAGAGTGGGGTTGTAGCCGGTCAGAGCATCGTAAGCATCGTCGGTGGACAGATCCTTCAGATCGCCGCTGGACCACTTGCCGTCGGCATTCTGAGTAAAGCCGTAGGCACGCAGGATGCCTTCCTTGGCGATGGTGCTGTTACGGTACTGGCCGCCGTCAGCCAGGTCGGGAGAATTCTCAATATCGTAGTAGTAAGCAACGTTCAGCAGGCCGAAGCAAGGAACAGCGGTGCCGGGCCAGATCTTCTCTACGATGTCACTTCTGTTCAGACCCAGGTTGAAGGCGTGACGGAACTCCTGGATAGCCAGGATGCCGTTGTTGTTGCCGCTGCTCTTCAGCACATCCAGGTTGGAGTACAGCTGCATACCGAAGGTGCCGGTAGAGGTGGAGGTGAAGTATACGTACTTGGAGTCCAGATACTCGCCAACATTGAAGTCCTGCAGAGCAGAATCGTCGTAGTCACCGGCCAGGAAGCCCTGCCACTGGGTGCTGGGCTCATCGACCTTACGACAGTTGATAGCGGTGATGTTGTACTGGTTCTTGTACTGATCCAGGTTCCAGCCGTACCAGTTCTCGTTCTTAACCAGCTTGTAGTGGGAGCCAGCCTCGAACTCGACCAGCTTGTAGGGACCCCAGCTGGCAGTGGTAGCCAGAGAGGAGTTGTACTTGGAGGTCCACAGAGTTGCGCCCTCAGCGGGTTCGATTCTGGCAGCATCGTACTTAGCCTTGTGTGCCAGAGGCAGGCTGGAGAAGTAGTAGGGAGCCCAAACGGACAGGCTGCCGTCTTCCTTCAGGAATTCGTAAGACTTATCCAGGCACAGGACGATGGCGTTCTCGCCTTCAACGGCGTAGATACCAACGGTATCCCATGCCACTTCGTCGCCATAGCCGGAAACGTAGAACAGAGCTTCCTTGAACAGGCCGTCCTTATCAGCATCGCCCAGAGTGCTCCAGTCGATCCCGAAGGGCTTCAGAGCATAGGCCAGCAGCTCCTTGGCAGCCTCCATGTTGTCCTCAGTGATTAGAGTGTAGCCATATTCATTGGCTGCGTCAGCGATGACCTTCAGAGCGGCCTTAGCCTCTGCAGAGCCAACATAATCATTGATCAGTTCATCCAGAGAATAGCCGGCTAGAGTCATGCCGGTGGATGTGGTGCTCATATAGACCTCAGCGCTATTCATATCAAAGGAGTAATCAGGTGTCTCACCTTCCCCATAAGCGGGAACGATGGGAGTATAGATGGGAGCGCCCGAGAAGAAGTAATCCTTGGAATTCTTGATCATCAGGGTGTCATAGTAGGTATTTGCGCGGAAGTTCATGAACTTGGGATCCAGCAGCTGCTGCATGGACCACTCAAAGTCAGCAGCGGTGATGGCAGTGCCGTCGTCCCACTTCAGGTCGTCACGCAGGGTGATCTTCCAAGCGTAGCCGCCCTCTTCCTTCTGCTCAGCAGTGTAGCCCCACTTGGCATCCACAGCAGAGGTCACGTCCTCCAGCTTGGTTGCTGCGGAGTAGTTGGTGGTGTAAGCGCCGGGAACGATGCCGGCCTTGTTGATGGATCCGTCTGCATTGAACTTCTTGTCGCCTTCGAACTTGTAGTCGTATTCGAAGAAAGAAGAGCCAATGTAGCTCATGATCTGGGTGTCGTTGTTGTCCGCATAGGTGAACTCGTTCCAGTTGCTGGGCATAACGGCCGTGGTAGTGTTGTAAGCTGCCTGCTTCAGTTCGACCTGCTTGACAGGCTCTTTCTTACAGCCGGCGAACATACCCACGACAAGAACCAGACACAGAACCATCGCGAACACGGACTTGAGGTTTCTTTTCATGATGTTCTCCTCCATATTATGGATTTTTTGTCTCACTATCCGCAAGACGTTTTTGCAACTTGTAATGTCAGAACCTGCATTGTCGTGCAAAAGGGCCGCGCGAATGTAAAGATAGATTAATTATACCGCGCCTTCTTCCGCGTGTCAACCTTTTTCTGAACAAAAAGTTAATAACTTCATGCCAGGATTACAGTTGTAAGCGTGTCGACGTAAAATGCGGAAAAATATTCTATGTTTTTTGTAATTTTTTTGATTTATGGCACCGCCTTTTTGGTCATTTTGTCTCAGTCGAAAAAAGGCAGGATGAAAGCCCTTCCCTAACGGATTGCAAATGTAAGGCATCCTTCTTCCCCATCTTTCTTTTTATAACACAATACGGTGAAATTAGAAACAAAAAGCGGGCGGCTGATCGCCGCCCGTACACAATCAGTGGAAACCGCCGGCGAGACTGTCGACGATGTCATGCATTTCCTTTTCGCTTCTTGCATTGTGCGCCCTGTTAAGAACCGCCTGCTTTTGTTCCTCGGTCATTGCGCTATAAGCATTCAACGCCGGGGGATTCATTGCCAACGCCATACCAAACCCAATAGGAACCTTGTAAAAATCCATAGTAATCCTCCTTATCCTGCTGCATCCAGCATGTTCTCGATGAAGATACCATACCCCGTGGTCGGATCATTCACAAGCACATGGGTAACAGCTCCTATAAGCTTTCCGTCTTGTATAAGTGGACTGCCGCTCATTCCCTGGACAATGCCGCCGGTGACTGCCAACAGATCGGGGTCTGTGACTTTCAGCAGAAGATTCCGGCCTCCATTACGGGCTTTGGGATAAATCTTCAGAATTTTCACAGAATATTCCCGTACGGAATCACCGGAAATATTGGAACGGATCACCGCTTCTCCAGTTTTTACGTCTGCCAAAGTCGCCACGGGTATAGTCTGTCCTTCCCAGCCATTTTCACATGTTCCAAAAACGCCCTGTTGGGTATTTTTCTGCAAAAAACCGGCCGGTTCCGGAGACTGGATGGTTCCGTAAAGTTGCCCGGGTTCTCCGCATTTTCCTTTTTTGACCGTCGCCACCCGGGCGTGGTATACCCGGCCTTCCCGCATTGGAAGAAGACTCCCTCCGCTGTCATTGACCCCGTGACCCAGTGCCCCAAACTGCTTCGTTTCCGGATCGTACCAGGTTACGGTCCCAACACCGGTAATTCCTTGCCGCAGATATACGCCCAATTTTGGCCCGTTCTCTGTGATCACGGGCTTCATCTGTACAAGTGTTGTCTTGCCTTCCCGACGAACCTCCACCGCCACCGTACCATCGGACTGCTGCAGCGCCTTGCGCACATCTTCTGTGCAGGTGATCTTCATGTTGTCAATTTTTTGAATGATGTCACCATTGAGCAGCCCCGCCGCTTTTGCTGCCGCCCCCTGCTGTTCATCAAAACCCACAACTACCACCTGCTGATCCAATAATTCCAATCCCACAACCTTGCCCACCGGCACCAGTCCCTTTGCAAATACCGATATAGCAAGCAGGTATACACACAACGCTGCTGTCGCAACGCGTCTGAATATAATTTTCATTTCGCTGTCCTCCTTCACCTCTGCCCTCTTAATATTCCAAGGCTCAGCGATTGTAACCGCTGAAAAAGTCGAAAAATAAGGAAGAATTTTGCAATGAATTTTCTTTTACCTATTGACAAAGTAGGTAAGTGATGCTATATTACCTATGACAATACTAGGTAAATAAAAAATCGTGTCATTGCGAACCAGTGTGTTGCAGAGCGCAGCGGATTTAAAATCTAAATGATTGCCACCGGCAATCATTTTATTTGATTCGCTGCGCGACGCACCGCTGGCTCGGAATGACAGTTCTCTCAGGAGGATTTTATATGCAAGTTTACGCCGACAACGCAGCTACTACGAAGATCAGTCAAGCGGCTTTACAGGCCATGATGCCGGCCTTTGAAACCTACTACGGCAATCCTTCCAGTCTGCACAGCGTGGGTCAGGAAGCCAAGGAATTGCTGGAAAACGCCCGGGAGCGCATCGCCCGGTGCATCGGTGCTGAGCCGCGTGAGATCTACTTTACTTCCGGCGGCAGCGAAGCCGACAACCAAGCCATTCTTTCCGCCGCCAAATTGGGGGAAAAGAAAGGCAAAATGCACATTATTTCCACCGCTTTTGAGCACCACGCCGTGCTCCATGTGCTGGAAAAATTGGAAAAAGAGGGTTTTGAGGTCACTTATCTGGATGTCAAGACCAATCACAACATTACCGCCCAGGATGTAAAAAATGCCATCCGCCCGGACACCTGCCTGGTGACCGTGATGTACGCCAACAACGAGATCGGCTCTGTTTTGCCCATCAGCGAGATCGGTGCTGTCTGTAAGGAAGCCGGTGTGCTTTTTCACACCGACGCTGTCCAGGCTGCTGGCCATTTGGCCATCGATGTCAAAAAGCAAAACATTGATATGCTCAGCCTGTCCGGTCACAAATTCCACGGTCCCAAGGGCGTGGGGGCTCTGTACTGCCGCAGGGGCATTATGCTGTCGAATCTCATCGACGGTGGCGCTCAGGAGCGTGGCAAGCGTGCAGGTACAGAAAATCTGCCCGGCATCTGTGGTATGGTCGCCGCTTTGGAAGACAGCCTGGCCAATTTGGAAGCCAACACTGCGAAAGTCACCGCCCTACGGGACAAACTCATTGCCGGTCTTTCTCAGATTCCCCACTGCGCTCTGAACGGTGACCCTGTCAACCGCCTTCCCGGCAATGTAAGTTTCTGCTTCGAAGGTATTGAAGGTGAAAGCCTGTTGCTTCTGCTGGATATGAAGGGTGTGCAGGCCTCTTCCGGCTCTGCCTGCACTTCCGGCTCTTTGGATCCCAGCCATGTGCTGCTGGCCATCGGCCGCATCCACGATGTAGCCCACGGCTCTTTGCGCCTTTCTTTGTGTGAATACAACACCGAGGAAGAAATCGACCATATTCTTACCGTTGTCCCCGAAGTGGTGGCATACCTGCGGAGCATCTCCCCTGTCTGGCGAGATCTACAAAACGGAAAGAGAACATATATTTTGTAATAATATGTCATCGCGAGCCAGTGGTCACACTGGCGTGGCGATCCCCCGGACTTTTCAGAAACCTATGGGGATTGCCACAGTCGCTTTGCTTCCTCGCAATGACACGGATATGTTAAAGGAGAAAAATTATGGCACTTTATAGTGAAAAAGTTATGGACCACTTTACCCACCCCCGGAATGTGGGTGTGATCGAAAATGCCGATGGCGTTGGCGAAGTTGGCAACGCCAAATGCGGAGATATCATGAAGATCTACCTGAAGATTGAAAACGACATTATCGTGGATGTGAAATTCGAGACCTTTGGCTGCGGCAGCGCCATCGCCTCTTCTTCCATGGCCACCGAGATGATTATGGGCAAGTCCATCCATGAAGCCATGCAGCTGACCAACAAGGCCGTTGCCGAAGCCCTGGACGGTCTGCCCCTGCACAAAATGCACTGCTCCGTGCTGGCTGAGGAAGCCATCAAAGGCGCATTGAAGGATTATTTTGACAAAAATAATATCCCCTATGATGCCAAGGACTTCCCCGACTGCGAGCATTGCGCCCACTGTGAGTAAGCCATGATCGTATCAACAAAAGGACGCTACGCCCTGCGTGTGATGGTGTGCCTGGCTCAGCAGGAGGCCGGCGCATACATCCCCTTAAAAGAAATTGCAGAGGCAGAACATATTTCCCAGAAATATCTGGAATCCATCATGACCACCCTCTCCAAGGCCGGCTTTGTGGATGCCGTCCACGGCAAGGGCGGCGGCTACCGGCTGAACCGCGCCCCGGATGGCTACACCATCGGCAGCATTTTGAAACTGACCGAGGGGTCTTTGGCCGTGGCATCCTGCTCCGTCACCGGCCCTGCGGCCTGCTCCCGAACCACCTGCTGTGAAGCCAAACCCATGTGGGATCGGCTGGATACCATGATCGATAACTTTTTCGAGGGCATCACCCTGGCGGATTTGCTGAAGAAAGAATAAAAAAACAGGACCGGAAACGGTCCTGTTTTTATGTCATTGCGGACGTGCAATGCACGCCCCTACAAGTAAATGCGCTTTTGTAGGGGCGACCATTGGTCGTCCGCCAAAGGCTCCCTTGTGTAAAGGGAGCCTTTTTATTCTTTAATACACCCCAAACGGACAGATAAAACATCCGACATAAAAACGCCAAACTCCTTGCGGATACAAAACAGTACATCGATTTTCAAATTGGGAGGTAATTCTCCTCTTTCGATCTTGTTAAGAGATCCAACCCCAATTCCTAACTTCTTCGCCATTTCCTTTTTTGAAATGCCGTGATGCTTACGAAGCCAAATAATGTTTTGTAGAAAAATGTCTATCATATATACGCCCCTTTTTATATACTTGTATATGTTATATGCACATTATAGACCCCTTATAAGGTGTTTGTCAAGCACCTTAAAGGGTGTTTGTGCTATATTTAGGATAAACACCCTGGAAAGGATTGTACTATTATGCACTACCAACAAATACTGAGAAACTTACGGGAAGACCACGATATGACACAGGCACAAGTTGCCGAAGTATTAAGCACAACAAAAAACCAGGTGGGCAAATACGAGCGCGGCGAGCAAGATATGAATATCAAGCACTTGATAACCCTTTGCAACTTCTATAATGTTTCCGCAGATTATATCTTAGGATTGCCCGAAAATATGCCATACGGAAATAGTAAAACACGGCACAAATAAAAACAGGACTGTTTCCAGTCCTGTTTTTTTAGCAGCGCCGGAAGTTTTCCTCTCCCAGCATAATTTCAAGAATGGTCTTGTCCGTGGCTCTCATGCCCTCACGGGCCAGGCGGCCCACATTTTGCACCGTCTTATCCACGCCCTTGGTAACGATCCCGTCACCGCCGTAAAACTGTTGCTTTTCGCAATACATATCCCAGCCCAAAATGCCCGCGTCCACTGCCGCCGCGATTTTTGCCGCGCAGGAGGGCTTCGCGCCGTCACAAATCGTGCCGGACAGGATGGCAATGGCGTTGACCACTGTATGGGCCACTGCATGTGCGTCGCCGCCCATGAGATACGCAATACCGGCACCGGCACCGCAACCAGCGCTGATCGCACCGCAATAGGCAGACAGTCTGCCGATTCCGGATTTTTGATGGATGGTCACCAAATCGCTCACCGTCACAGCCCGCAGGAGCTCTTCCTCACTTTTGTCCAAAGCCCTGGCATAAACCGCCACAGGAACACTTGCGGTAATGCCCTGGTTTCCACTGCCGGACAAAATGATTGCCGGCATTTCACAGCCACTCATCCGAGCATCCGAACCAGCTGCCGCATAAGCCGCCGCCTGCTTGCTCAGAAGCTGCCCCTGGCGATGCAGCAGTACACTTCCAATATTGGCGCCCCAGTTGTTTTTCAAGCCTTCCTCTGCCAGCGCCATGTTGCATTGTAACTGCTGTCCCACAAGGACGCGGACATCCTCCACATCCAGGCAATCCGCAAAGGCCACGATGTCCTGGATATTCAAACAGGATTTGTCCGTCAGCCGGTCTTCCGAAGCCTCCGCTACAGGAAGATCCAGCAGAATCTGTCCGTTTTTCTCCAAATATACCACATTGGTGTGGTGATTGATGATACGGATCCGGGCCGAATCCCCATCTTTTTTCAGGGTCAGATCTATATCAAACGAAAGATCCGACTCTGCCTGCAGAACCTGCACAGGGGTTTTTGCAATAAATTCCCGTAATGCCGGAATCTGTTCCTCCCCCACCTGGGAGATCACCTGCAGCTCCTTGTCCGCATCCCCTGCCACAATGCCCACGCAAATAGCCGGCACAATGCCATGCTGACCGCCGGTATTGGGCACAATGACACTTTTCACATTTTTAATGATCGCGCCGCTGATCCGGGCGGTAACCGCATCCGGCAGGCCGCCCAAAAGTTGCCGTCCTTTTGCCCCGGCATAGGCCAACGCGATGGGCTCCGTACAACCCATGGCCGGCCGCAACTCTTCTTTCAGAATGTTCAAGTACTGTTGATAAAGCGCATCTGTCCGTTTCACAGGCTCTGCCCCCTCTCTGCTTTTTCTGTGGCCGCGAAGACCCAGAACTTTTGCAACAAAAAGCCCACCGCAAACAACAGGATCATTACGATGGCATAGATAACACCCCGCAGGGCGATCTGTTCTTCTGCGACGTCAAACAACCAATAGGCCCCAAAGGTCAGCACCAGTTGCAAGACCGCCAAAGGAATGGCCTGCATAAAATACAGCAACAGCGCCACGGCGGTGGATCTTTGGCTTTGGAACACCAACCTGCGATTGATTTCAAAATTGATCAGACAGGACACCAATCTTCCCCCAAGCATGGGTAGTAACGTCAGGGCAAACCCGGTCAACAGGCCGGAAAGCCACCAGGTCAACAGCAAAAACACGCCCTCTTCCGCCACGGAACTCAGAAAGGAACTAACAGAATATTTCAAAAAACGACTGGATAACCATTTGCGAAAACGCATATTGCTGTCTCCATTCTTGGGGTTGACCCTCCCATAGATTATAATTTTCTATTATACGACGCAATCCGCAACTTCGCAAGGTCTAACACAAATTTCCTGCCAAAAAGTAGGGAAAGCAAAAGAAAACACCACCAACCGGTGGTGTTTTCTTTGTTTTTAGTTGAGTTCCTTCTGAGAACCGGTGGGGTTGACGATACTGTAGCCAATGTTGACCAAGTGGTCTGCCACACGCTCCAGATCCGCCACTGTGGAAGAATAGTAGGGACTGACATCCATACTGCAGTTGCCCTCTGCCAACCGGGCAAAATGGCTGGCAGTGAGTTTCTTCTTCATGCCGTCCACCTGGTTTTCCAGGGCAGTCAGTTCTGCCAGGTTGTCCCGGTTCAGATTCTCAAAGGCATCCTTTGCGATGGCAAACATCTGCATGACCGCCTGACGCATTTCCACAATATCGCCCTTGGCCTTTTCGGAGAATGTGATCTGCTTTTTGCTCATCTCTTCACCGATCTTGTGGAAATTATCCGCATGGTCGCCGATACGCTCCAAGTCATTTAGAACATGGAAATACGCGCCAATCACTTTTTCGTCGCTGGACTCCACACCGGGAGAAAGTTTGATCAGATACTTGGTCAGTGCGCTGTTGGTAAAGTCAATGATCGCCTCATTTTTTGCGATGGAGTCCGTGTACTGCAAAGAACCACTCTCCATAGCTACAAAGGAGTCCTGGATGTTTGTCTCCACCAACTCAATCATATAATTCATTTCTTTTTTGACCTGCATCAACGCAACAGGAGGTGTGGACAGAAGCCGGTCATCCACATACCGCAAAGTGCGGACCTCTTCGGCATCTTTCTGATCCTTGATGACCATCGTGGAATACTGCACCAACTGTTTGACAAAAGGCAACAGTACCAAAGTGGTAGTCACATTAAATACCACATGGAAAGCAGATACCCGCATCTGCAAAGACATGGCATCTTCTCCGGGAAACAGGGATACCAGCAAATTGATCATGGGATCTTTAAACACCCAAATGATTGCCGCAAACGCCACTGCACCAATGGCGTTAAATGTAAAGTGGATCAGCGCCACACGCTTGGAATTGGCATTCGCACCCACGGATGCCAGCAACGCGGTAACACATGTGCCGATATTGGCGCCCAAAATGATGAACAGTGCCAGGTCCAGGGGTAGAACACCTGTACCCACCATGGTAATCACAACACCTGTCGCCGCAGAAGAACTTTGAATGAGTGCCGTAAAGACGATGCCCACAAAAATCAGCAGCAGCGGATGATTGATTGTGCTGAAAACGCTTGTAAACATTGCCTCCACCAGGGGATTTCCAAAGGCCTGCTCGCTGCTCATGATGTTCAGACCCACAAAAATCAGGCCCAAACCGCAGCAAAGGCTGCCCGCCAGTTTGATCTTCTCCTGCTTGAAAAAGCCCATCATCACGCCGGCAAATGCCAGCAGATACATGGCCATATTGAAATAGTCATTTTTCAATGCTACCAGAACACCGGTAATGGTCGTACCGATGTTTGCGCCCATAATAATGGGAGTTGCCTGCATCAAGGTCATAACGCCAGCGTTTACAAGGCCGATGACCATAACAGATGTAGCCGACGAACTCTGTATGATAGCCGTCACGCCTGCGCCGATACCAACACCCGAAAAGCGGTTGTTGCTGATCTTACCAAGCAAGGTTTTCAGTCCGCTGCCGGCACTCTTTTCCAGCGCATCGCTCAAAAAGTTCATGCCCACAATGAAAACGCCCACACCGGCCAGCAGCCAAATGAGACTTTGTACCAATTGTACGATTTCTTCTGCAGTTAACATAGAGATGCTCCTTTCGGAATCATACGGCCACCCGAAACTGGCCTATTCTATATATAACATAAATTCCCAAAAGTTGCAATAGGGAGCAACGTAAAAAACCGCCCGTTCCAGGGCGGCTTTTCTGTGATTATTCCACGAAAATTCTGATTTTATACCGATCAGATCAGACTTGTCAGGCTCTCACCTTCTGCAATGTATTTGTCCGCAATAGCCTTCATCTGTTCCTGACCGAAATTGAATGGATCATAGATGGCAACCGTGTGGAAACCCAATTTCGTCGCCGTTTCAATGGCCACCAGGGAATCCTCAAACACCCAAGTCTCGTCATCTTCCGAGCCCAGGTATTTCTGTGCCAGCAGGTAAATATCCGGCTGATCCTTGCCTACGCCCAAATCACCGCAGGAGAAAACCCTGGGAAAATACCGGGCAATCCCACAATGCTCCATAGCAATGTGGAGCATATCTGTTGCCGTAGCGGATGCAATGCACATCTTCGTGCCGCTTTGATAGCAATGCTCCAAAAATTCCTGAACGCCGGGCTTCAACTGCACTTGCGTCTTTTCATCATGTCACCTCTCGGACTGATTATAGCACATCCACAGTATGGGTGCAAGAAAAAGTAAGATTGCTTGCTTTGTTAACGGTGAAATCAAAGGGTTGTGCCTTTGATGAAATATTTTGCTCTCGCAAAACGTCAGATTAAATCCACCCACCGCCGCAGCAATTTCCTCCAAGCACAAGCGAGGATTTCACATTGCGTAGCAATATTTCACCCACCCGTAGGGTGGATTTAACTAAAAAAAGACGGTTACTTTTGTAACCGTCTTTTTTCTGGCTCCCCTTGTTGGACTTGAACCAACGACCTGCGGATTAACAGTCCGTCGCTCTACCGACTGAGCTAAAGAGGAATATTTGTGTTGGCATTACCTATTTTCCCAGGCAGTCGCCCGCCAAGTATCGTCGGCGCAAATGAGCTTAACTTCTGTGTTCGGGATGGGAACAGGTGGACCCTCATCGCAATCAATACCAACTCATGTGGATGGCTGTTAACCATCTTTTATATCAAAAGTGTTTCCACTTCTAATAGCATACGCATTGTAGCACATTTTTATGCACTTGTCAACAAACTTTTCATAAGAATCTGGTGACCCGTGGGAGAATCGAACTCCCGTTACCGGCGTGAGAGGCCGGTGTCTTAACCGCTTGACCAACGGGCCATGGTGCACCTTCAGGGACTCGAACCCGGGACCCACTGATTAAGAGTCAGTTGCTCTACCAACTGA
>JAZOLS010000076.1:0-3034 GCA_045653245.1 Faecousia sp. | reverse complement strand
CAGGAACATTCGTACCGCCGTATCACCGGTGCACAAGCTGCCCAGCGGGTGCTGAGTGCAAATGGTGTGACAGGCGTGCGTATTGAGCGCGTACGCGGCAATCTGACTGACCACTTTGACCCCAAAACAAATGTCATTCGTCTTTCTGACAGCGTGCACGATTCTACTTCCGTTGCCGCTATCGGCGTTGCCTGCCACGAAGCGGGCCATGCGGTGCAATACGCACAGCATTATGCCCCCATCAAACTCCGGGCGGCCATCATTCCCATCACCAACATTGGAAGTAAGCTTGCCATGCCGTTGATACTGCTGGGTCTGTTGTTTAGTTTCGGTGAAACGGTTTCCTATGGTTTTGTGTATGCTGGCATAGCCTGCTTCGGCCTTTCTCTGATATTCCAACTAGTAACGCTCCCTGTTGAGTTCAACGCCAGCCGACGGGCCATGCAGGCCATTGAATCTGCAGAACTTCTTTCAGAAGATGAACAGCGCGGTGCGCGCAAGACTTTAACCGCCGCTGCAATGACTTATGTGGCCGCCACAGCAGTTGCATTGGCGCAGTTGGTTCGGTTGCTTGCAATTTTTGGCGGCAGGCGCAGAAACGACTGATTTCTAGATTTTTCCGCCTCGGTATTGACAACCGAGGGGGAATTTTATATAATCTTCCAGGTATGAAAAGTATGAAAAATATGAAAGGAGGCTACCATGGCCGCTGGCAAACACATTTTGGGCAAAAGCAATGCCCGGCGGGTCTTTGGCACTGCAAAAGTCGGTGACCGTGGGCAGATCGTGATTCCAAAAGAAGCACGAGAGCTGTTTGGCATCCAGCCAGGAGATACGCTACTGATCTTAGGTGAGTCCGATACCGGTCTAATCGTTTCCCGTCCCGAGGCGCTGAACGATCTTGCCGACAAATTATTGAATACTGTAAAGAACGAGGATTGACAAAATGAACGCATTACTGGAACTTTACAACGGCATGGGCATTTCTGATGCTGTTTATAACTACGGAGAAAATGCTCTTAAAAAACTGGCAGAACGCTTTGCCGCCATCGATCAGGTGGCTGAGTACAATCAGGCCAAGGTCATTTCTGCTATGCAGAAAAACCGGGTCAGCGCTGCCTGTTTTGCCGCTACCACCGGTTACGGCTATGACGACATGGGCCGGGATACTTTGGAGCGTGTCTATGCTGATGTATTTCACACCGAAGCCGCTTTGGTGCGTCCCCAAATCACCTGCGGCACCCATGCTCTAACCGTTGCCCTGTCTGCAAACTTACTGCCCGGGGATGAACTGCTCTCCCCCGTGGGGCTTCCCTACGACACCCTGCAGGAAGTCATCGGCATCCGCCCCAGCCCCTGCTCTTTGGCGGAATACGGCGTGTCTTATCGGCAGGTAGATCTGTTGGAAGACGGCACTTTTGACTATGATAACACCCGCAAAGCCATCAACGAAAAGACCAAGCTGATCACCATTCAGCGTTCCAAGGGCTACGCCACCCGCCCCACCTTCTCTGTTACGCAGATCGGTGAATTGATCACCTTCTGCAAATCCGTCAAGCCGGATGTGCTGGTGATGGTGGATAACTGCTACGGCGAATTTGTGGAGACCATCGAACCCTCCGATGTGGGTGCAGATATGACAGTCGGCTCTCTGATCAAGAATCCCGGTGGCGGACTTGCCCCCATTGGCGGCTATATTGCAGGCACGCAGGCCTGTATTGACCGTTGTGGTTACCGTCTTTCTGCTCCTGGACTGGGTCAGGAAGTGGGCGCAAACCTGGGTCTGATGCCTTCCCTGTATCAAGGCTTCTTCCTGGCGCCCACTGTGGTAGCCGGTGCAGAAAAGGGCGCAATCTTTGCCGCCAATCTGTATGAGCCTTTGGGGTTCCGTTGTGTTCCCAATGCTACGGAAAGCCGCCACGACATCATACAGGCGGTAGAGCTGGGCAGTGAAGCCGGTATGATCGCATTCTGTAAGGGCATCCAGGCTGCTGCACCTGTGGATTCCTATGCTGCACCCATCCCCGGAGATATGCCCGGTTATGACAGCAAGGTTATCATGGCGGCCGGTGCATTCGTGCAGGGCTCTTCCATCGAATTGTCTGCTGACGGCCCGATCCGTCCCCCCTACGCCGTGTATTTCCAAGGTGGCCTGACTTGGTGTCATGCGAAACTCGGTATCTTAATGAGCCTGCAGAAAATGGTAGATGCAGGTCTGGTAAAAATATAAGGAGGAAACTGTTATGTCTTGGTTATTCTTTTCCATTGCAACTGCTATTTTGTGGGGTGCCGCAGAACTGTTCTATAAATAGGGCGCTCTGCCGAAAGAAAAATATTCCCACCTGAAGATCTGCGTCTGCGTTGGCGCTGTGATGGGTCTTCATGCTATCTTCACCCTGCTGACACAGGATATCAACTACAACCCCGTAAATATCATCCGCTATCTTCCCGTTTCTCTGTTTTACATCATCTCCATGGCCTTCTCCTATTTCGGTATGCGCTTCCTAGAGGAATCCATTTCTGATCCCATTGAGAACACTGCCGGTGTCATTTGTACGCTTCTGTTTGTCATTTTCCTGCAGGAAGAGATTTCCTGGCTGACCTGGGTCGCCATTGCGATCATTACCATTGGTGTTTTGGGGGTCAGTTTCCTGGAAAATCACGGTGAAACCACAAGAAAGAAGAAACTGGGTAAGACTCTGGCTGTGGTTGCCTTCTGTATGCCCTTTGTGTACGCACTGCTGGATGCGTTCGGCACATTCCTGGATGATGCCTTCTTCCTGATTGAAGATGTTGCCAATTCTCCCCTGGTGGATGTTACAGAAGAAACCATTGAGGATGTGGCCAATACCAGCTATGAGCTGACCTTCGCCCTGTTTGCTCTGGGTCTGTTTATCTTTATGAAAGCAAAGAAGGTCAAGTTTGGCCCCATTCCCCAGCATAAGGACAAGATTTTCGCTGCATTGTTTGAAACCGCCGGCCAGTTCACCTATGTGTACGCCCTTGGTGGAGTAGATGCCGTTGCTGCCCCCAT
>JAZOLS010000075.1:0-4854 GCA_045653245.1 Faecousia sp. | reverse complement strand
TGTATAACGGCGGATTTACCGCAGCGCTGATCTGCCTGTTGTTTGTTCCCCAGCTGGAAAAATTCTGCAAGACCAAGGAAGAGCGCAAGGCGAAAAAGGCTGAAAAAGTTACGGAATAAAAGAAAACCTCCCCATTTGGGGAGGTTTTTTATTTGTAAAATCCTGCGTCCAGCAGGCGCATGAGGGCGGTGTTGGCTTCCTCGTCGGTAAACAGGGCGGTGAACCGCTTGTCGGTGGCCAGGGCTTCCAGACTTAAGTCCAGTCGCTTTTTGTCGGCAAGGGCAAAGAATCCGTCACTTTCCCGGTTGCCAGAGAGTGCCCGATGGGCGGCCTTTATGGCGTCTGCGTCCGCGATGGGGCGCATCCGCACGCCCAATCCAGCAGCTGCCTCCCGGGCCTTTGCCCACGCGGCAATGAATTTTTGTTCCATAGTTTTCTCCTCAAGCAAGAATGTCATTGCGAACCAGTGTGGTGCTCCGCGCAGCGGATCTCCAATCCAAATGATTGCCAGTGGCAATCATACCGCAATTAGGCACACTGGTGTGGCAATCCCCTTAGATTTTCGAAATGTCCCGGGGATTGCCACGGGCGCAAGCGCCCTCGCAATGACACATTGAATTTACTTCTCCAAAATAATCGGGCCGTTGTTGGCGGAGAGGGTTGCCTTGATGTGCTCGACAGCCTCCGCAGGAGTCAAAAGCACCTGTTCGCCGGTTTGCATATTCTTCACGGCGCACTTGCCGGCGGCGATCTCGTCCTCGCCCATCAAAATGGCGAAAGGTACACCGATCTTGTCCGCATAGGCCATCTTCTGCTTGAACTTTTTCTGTTCGCCGTACAGTTGCACTTTCAGGCCACTGCTTCGCAGGGTTTCGGCCACCGCAATGGAAGGGCCGGCTTCGGTAGTCATGGGCAGAACCAATGCTTCACAGGGGGCAGTGGGAAGAGCGGGGTTCAGTAGACCCTGCTCGTCCAGCACATAGAACAGCCGGGTCAGGCCAATGGAAATACCCACACCGGGCAGGGCTTTATCGATATAGTAACCTGCCAGGTTGTCATACCGGCCGCCGGAACACACAGAGCCAATCTCCGGATGATCTAGAAGTGTGGTTTCATAAACTGTGCCGGTGTAGTAATCCAGGCCACGGGCAATGGTCAGATCCACCGCAAAATTCTCCTCGGGTACGCCGAAAGCGGATAAATTTTGTGTAACGGCTTTCAGCTCGCTCAGACCCAGGTCGAACAGTTCGTTCCGGCCTGCATAACCCTCCAGGGCGGCCAAAACTTCTGCATTTGTGCCACGGATGGCGATGAATTTCAGGATTTCGTCTGCCTGGTCTTCTGTCAAACCGCAGTCGTCCAGCAAAATGGCCTTGACCTTGGCTGGGCCGATCTTATCCAGTTTGTCCACAGTGCGCATGATGTCCCCGGACTTCTCGGCCAGGTCCAGCATGGCATAAAAACCGGTGAGGATCTTGCGGATGTTAACGCGGATTTGGAATCGGTTCAGGCCAAAACCACGGAAAACCTTGTAAATGATGGCGGGCATTTCGGCCTCATTGAGAATATCCAGTTTGCCGTCACCTATGATGTCGATATCCGCCTGGTAAAATTCCCGGAAACGGCCGCGCTGTGCCCGTTCGCCCCGGTAGACCTTACTGATCTGATACCGGCGGAAAGGAAATGCCAGTTCGTTGCAGTGCAGAGCCACATATTTTGCCAGGGGGACAGTCAGATCGAAACGCAGGGCCAGGTCGCTGTCGCCCTTTTGAAAGCGGTAGATCTGTTTTTCTGTCTCACCGCCGCCCTTGGCAAGCAAGATCTGTGCATCTTCGATGACAGGGGTGTCCAGTGCGGCAAAGCCGTAACTGCTGTAGGTGTGGCGCAGGATGGCCAGCATCCGCTCAAACTGCGCCTGCTTTCCGGGAAGCAATTCCATAAAACCGGACAACGTCCGGGGCTTGATGATGTCCATAAATCAAAATCCTTTCAAACAAATATGTTACGAAAAAATACACGTCATTGCGAGGAGGGCGAAAGCCCGACGTGGCAATCTCCACAGATTTCCGGAATCTTGAGGGGGATTGCCACACCAGTGTGCGCACTGGTTCGCAATGACACTGCATTTATGTTGGTTTTAATAATGGGGTTTTGCGTGGAGCATTTCCCGCCAATCCAGGTCGCCGCGTTGCAGGCCCATGATCAGCATTTCCGCTGAGGCCAGATTGGTGGCAATTGGCACATTGTGTTTGTCACAATGGCGGATGGTCTCCATTATTTGGGCATCGCCCCAAGGATCGACAGTGTTGGGGTCGGTGAACAGCAGCACCAGGTCGATCTCGTTATAAGCAATACGGGCGTTGATCTGCTGATGGCCGCCCTGCTTGTGGTTTAAAAGCAGTGTGATGGGTAGACCGGTGTTGTCGGTGATCAGCCGTCCGGTAGTGGCGGTGGCGAAGAGGGCGTGCTTGCTCAGGACACTTTTGTAGGCGGTGCAAAACTGCACCATCAGCTCTTTTTTCTTGTCATGGGCCAAAAATGCAATGTTCATACAAAAACGCTCCTTCATTAAAATTGCCGGAGATCAATGGGCTCCGGTCTGCCTTGGATTCTCTTTGCGATCCGCTTGCAGGCGGCAGCAGCGCCCTTGCGGGTGTAGTTCAGCAGCGGTGTCTCGAAGGCCGCCGCCAAAGTGACACTTTCGTCCTCCGGTACAATGCCAAGCAATGGCAGGCCGGATTCGTCCATCACATCATCGATGGTGCGCTTGGTCACTTCCAGGAGTTTCCGGCGGACACGGTTAACGATGATGCGCACAGAATGCTTCTTCATCAGTTCCAACTTCTGCGCGGTACGGGCGGCATCCCGGATGGCGGAAGGCTCGGGATTGGTAACCAGGATGATCCGGTCTGCATGGGTGGCGCAGAGGGAAAATCCTGCATCCAGCCCAGCGGGGGCATCCAGGAATATGTAGTCAAATTCCCGCTTGGCCTGGCGGAGCATGGCAGCGAATGCCTTGCTGTCCACATGTTCAGCCTGGAGATTCACCGGTGCGGTCAAAAAAGAAAGCGTGGGATACAAATTGTGGCAGGCTGCCTGGGAAAGCCGGTAATTGCCCTTGTATACATCTACAAAACTCAGCGCGCCGCAGTCGGTAAGGGCCAGGGAAATGTCCAGGTTTCGCAGACCCACATCGCAGTCGATGCACAGCACCTTTTCGCCCATTTGGGCCAAAGCGGTGGCGATTCCGGCGCACAGAGAGGTCTTACCCGTGCCACCTTTGCCGGAAAGCACAGCGATCAGTTCGCCCATAAAACCCCTCCTTGCCGTTTAATGCCGTTATTATAAAGGAAAAACGCACAAAAAGCAAGGGCGAAACCTTAAGATTTCCGAGATTTTTTCAACATAATCACCAAAAGCACCCTGTTTGTCATCCATTTTTTGGCCACGCAGGGATGTTCATAAAATTTTTACGGAAAAAGGCAAAATACCTCTTGCATTTTTTCCAGTTTATGATATGATAGTTTAGCACTCGGCAATAAAGAGTGCTAAAAAGAGATAAAGGCAGGCAATCCTGCTACCACGAATAAGAATTTGGAGGCAAAACTATGAAACTCAGACCCATGGCAGACAACGTTCTGCTGAAAGCACAGGAAGCCCAGGAAACCACCGCTTCCGGCATCATTTTGGCAACCACTACTAAGGAAAAGCCCGCTATTTACGAGGTTGTTTCCGCAGGCCCCGGCACCAAGGACGTAGAAATGACCGTCAAGGCCGGTGACAAGGTCGTGGTCAGCAAGTTCGTCGGCAACGACATCAAGTTGGACGGCGAGGAATACAAATTCGTCAAGCAGGATGATATCCTGGCTGTGGTCATTGACTAAGGAGGAAAATTGTTATGGCAAAGATGATCGTTTATGGCGAGGAAGCTCGCAGAAAGCTGCAGGCCGGTATTGACCAGCTGGCAGATACTGTTAAGGTTACCCTGGGCCCCAAGGGCCGCAATGTGGTGCTGGGCCGCAAGTTTGGCGCACCCCTGATCACCAATGACGGTGTGACCATCGCCAAGGAAGTGGAACTGCAAGACGCGTTTGAGAATATGGGCGCACAGCTCATCCGTGAGGTGGCTACCAAAACCAACGATGTGGCCGGTGACGGCACCACCACCGCAACTGTCCTGGCGCAGGCCATCACCCGTGAGGGTCTGAAGAACCTGTCCGCAGGCGCAAACCCCATGGTTATGCGTAAGGGCATCGAAAAGGCTGTGGAGGCTGCTGTGGCCGCCATCAAGGAGCATTCCGTTCCCGTTAACGGCTCCGATGATATCGCAAGAGTCGGTACTGTTTCTTCCGGCGACGAGGCCATCGGCCGTCTGATCGCGGAGGCTATGGAAAAGGTGGGCACCGAGGGCGTCATCACCATCGAAGAGTCCAAGACCGCGGAAACCGGCCTGGATGTGGTGGAAGGTATGCAGTTCGACCGGGGCTACATTTCCCCCTACATGGTCACCGATACCGACAAGATGGAAGCCGTCATCGACGATGCTTATATTCTGATCACCGACAAGAAGATTTCCTCTATCCAGGAACTTCTGCCCATCCTGGAGCCCATCGTAAAGGCCGGCAAGAAGATGATCATCATTGCTGAGGATGTGGAGGGCGATGCCCTGGCAACTCTGCTGATGAACCGCCTGCGCGGCAACTTTAATGTGGTCTGCGTCAAGGCTCCCGGATTTGGCGACCGCCGCAAGGAAATGCTGCAGGATATCGCAGTTCTGACCGGCGGTACAGTGATTTCCAGCCAGCTGAACATGGAACTGACCGACGCACAGCTTACTGACCTGGGCCGCGCTCG
>JAZOLS010000074.1:0-8911 GCA_045653245.1 Faecousia sp. | reverse complement strand
GAAGGTAAAGGCCATGTACTTGCTCTTGCCGGTGGTGGACAGCACGAAAAGGCCCAGAGGCAAAAATGTGAGCAAGGCCATATCATTGGCAATGAGCATAGAGCCGATAAAGGTGATATACACCAAAGCCAAAATGCTCATCCGGGCATTTCGGAACACCTGCACGATCTTCCGGGCCAAAATATAAAAAAAACGGATATTTTTCAGCGCACAGACCACTGCCAGCACGCAAAACAGGCAGGTCAGCGTTTTGAAATCGAAATAATCCAAATACGCCCTGTCCGGCGGAATGATAAAGCAGGTAATCAGCGCTGCGGCCATCGCCACCAGCATGACCACATTTTTTCGGACAAAACTTGCCGTACTTTGAAACAAATCGGGTCTTTTCATAACATCCCTTCTTTCTCAGCCCGGAATATTATGGTACAAATTATTACATTTGTCAACAAAAAACCTTTTCTCCCTTGTCATTGCGAGGAGCCGTTGCAAAACGGCGACGTGGCAATCTTCCGGACATTTCGGAAACCTACGGAGATTGCCACACCAGTGTGCGCACTGGTGTGGCAATGACATGGTTTTTACATAATTAAGAACCCTGCGCGGACGAGCCGCGCAGGGTTCTGTTTTTAGTTGCCGGTGCCCATGAGGATTTTGGCAAGATCCGAATTCTGATCCAGAATAATGGTCTTATCCTCGCCGGTCAGGCTGGCTTTCAGTGCATCCAGGGCAAGGATGAATTCATAGAACTCCTGCTTTTCCTTGGAATTGTAGGCCTCGGCCAGCAGGCGCATATACTCCGCCTCACCCTCGGCTTCCAGCACAGCCGCCTGCGCTTCGGCATTGGAGACCATAATGTTTACCTGCTTATCCACATCGTTGCGGATCTTGGAAGCCTCAAAATTGCCATTTGCGGCGAATTTTTCCGCCATCTGATTGCGCTCAGAGATCATACGGGTATACACAGCATTTTGGTTGGATTCCGGCAGGTCGAACCGCTTGATCTTCACATCTTCCACCTGGATGCCGTAGGCCTGGGCCTGGGTGTTGACGGTGGTTGTGATGGATTCGTAAATGTCATTGCGCTCGCCGCCGTCGTTCATGTTGATGATGTCCGACTGCTTCAGATTGCCAAGGGCGATCTTCAGCGCGGTGTAGGTGATGGCATCCAAACGCTCTTCCGCTACGGAAGTTGTGCCCAGTGCCCGATAAAACTGCTGGGGATCCTGGATATTCCACAGAATGTAGCAGTCTACGGTCATGTTCTGCTTGTCGGACGTAATCACCGCAGAGGGCGGAATGTCGTACAGCTGGGTAGCCTTAGGGAAATACTTCACCGAGTCGATAAAGGGGATCTTAAAGTGCAGACCAGCTTCCGTTTCGGTGTTGACGATCTCAGAAAAGCGGAAAGTACAAGCGTACTCATTCTCTTTCACAGTATACATAGAGGAAAAGGCAACGATCACCAGCACCAATGCGATGACGCTGATCCAAATAGTTTTTTTCATATCAGTTACCTCCTACGATGGATTCCAGGGGCAACAGCATATTCATGGAGTTGCTGTCACCGGTGTTGATATACACCTTGATACCGGGCAGGATCTGAGAAATGGCCTCATAATACATCCGGGACTGGGTGATATCGGGATTTTGTGCGTACTCTGCGTACATAGCGTTGAACATGGCCACAGCTTCCATAGCCTCGTTGATACGCTTTTGCTTCAGATATTGGGCGTTCTGGAGCAATTTGTCGGCCTGGGCCTGGGCCTCGGGCAGTTTTGCGTTCTGATAGGCCTTGGCATCGTTGACCACGGCTTCGGCATTCTGCTTGGCCGTTTCCACAGCCTTAAATGCTTCCACAACAGCAGCTGTGGGGGGCTCGGCATCCTGGATGCGCACATCGATGAGGGTCAGACCCACATCGTACTCCGCCAGGATCTCAGAAACCAGTTCCTTGACCTGCAACTGGATGTTTTCCTTGCCGTCGGTAAGCACTGCGTCCACGGTGGAAGAACCCACCACGTTACGCACCTGGCTCTGAATGAGGTTTTTCAAGATCAGCGCCGGGTCATTGGCAGAAAACAGATATTGCACCGGGTCCGTAATCTTGTATTCCACGAAAAAGTCCACGTTGACGATGTTATAATCACCGGTGATCATGGTGCTTTCGTCGTTGATGGTTTTGGTAGATCCGTCGGAATTGGTGACGTAGCCAAGTTCGATCTTCTGGTACACATTCACGTCCACCTTATGGGCCTGCTGGATGCCAAAGGGTAGTTTAAAGTGCAAGCCGGGGTCAGTAATGTCAGTGACCTTACCGAAGGTGGTCACCACCGCCTGCTGTTTATCGTCCACTGTGTAAAAACTGGTGAAAATGCCGATAATCAGCACCAGACCCAGCAGACCAAAGAGAATGGTTTTGCGGATTCTTGTAAAATCCATTGGTTTTTTTGATTTGAATGTAAAACTGTATTGACCGTTTATCATGTTGTTTCTCCTTTCAGATCAATCCTGTTTCAGTGCTTCCACCATGGACATTGCCTGCTGACGAAGCAGGGACGCCGCCCAGGCAGTGAGCATGACTTCCAATACTTTTTCCACCCGCTGACGAGCCCCGGGTATGGGCTCACGGTAATCTGCCATGGCATCCCGGATGCATTGATCCCGGCCATCAGGGTCTTTCATCTGCCGGTGATGGGCCGCGATGCTCAGAAAGAGGAAATACAGTTCGCTGTCGTCAATAAGGTCGTCGCTCTCATCGTCCATATGGCCGTTGATGTAGGTCATCAGACCACAGATCTCCTCCATATGCAGCGCATCTTTCAGCATATTGATGTTGAGGATGCGGCAAAGTTGACGCAGGGTGTACTTTTTGCCCACGGGGTTGGTGAGAAATCCCCGCTTGACCCAGTTTTGGATGGTGTAGGGTTCCAGTCCGGTGACTGCTGCCACCTGACTGAGGACCATTCCCCCTCCCAAAAACATCGCGGTGAGTTTCTCTTTAATTTGGTCGGCTTCTGCCAGAGGGGCAGTTATGACTGTACCGGGAATATTCCACTGCATTGGCTTACCTCCTAATCTATGTGGTGATTTAATAATATCACATGGTCACGTGACTGTCAATAGTAATTATTAAACGATTTGTAAACAATTTATTTCATTACATTTCCATCTCGATACAACATTTTTCTCTTTACTGAGCAAGAAAAATGGTGTATAATAAGGAAAACTATGATCTGTGGGAGGTGGGTGCTGTGGCTTGCATGAAATGCGGCAAAAAATTGGGTTCTTCCCAGGTATTCTGTGACGAATGCTTAGAAAAGATGGAGCAAAACCCAGTCAATCCCAACACAGTGGTTACCCTGCCCCGTCGGGAGTCCGCATCGGTACAAAAAAAGAGACCGCTGCATCAACGGTATTTTTGGAATTTAGAGGGCGAGAACGACACGTTACGGACAAAGATCCGTTGGTTGCGTTTTGCACTGGTCGTGGCGATCTTAGGATTCCTGATCTCCGTGGCTGTGATCTTTCTGTTGCTTCAATGGCAGGGTCGTTTGGATTTCGTACGGCATTTTCTACCGTTTTAAAATAGAGGAATGTTTCACGTGAAACATTCCCTGTCTGATCTTTTACCGTTGTTTCACGTGAAACACTGAGGAGGTGCCTTATGGGCAAAGTCATTGCTGTGGTCAATCAAAAAGGGGGCGTCGGCAAAACCACAACCGCCGTAAACCTTACCGCCAGCCTTCACGACTTAGGTCTGAAGGTGCTGCTGTGCGATTTTGACCCTCAGGCCAACGCCACTTCCGGTATTGGCATTGAAAAGAGAAAGTTAAAGCATTCTGTCTATGATGTGATCATTAACGGAGTGTCCGTAAAAGATGCCATTGTAACAACAAAATACGGCGACGTTCTTCCTGCATCCGCGGACCTGGCCGGTGCAGGTGTGGAGCTTTTGTCCATAGACGATCCGAACTATTGTCTGAAAAAAGCACTTTCCGCAGTCAAAGATACATACGACATTATCTTTATTGACTGCCCCCCATCCCTGGAAATGTTGACGCTGAACGGTCTTTCAGCCGCAGACGGCATCCTGATCCCTGTCCAGTGCGAATATTTTGCCCTGGAGGGCCTTTCTGATCTGATGAACACCATGCGTATGGTGAAAAAACGCATCAATCCCAATCTGGAGATTTTTAGTGTCGTTTTAACCATGTTTGACGGGAGAACCAATTTCTCCACCCAGGTGGCCCAGGAAGTCCGTCGGCATTTCCCCGGAAAGGTTTGTGCGTCGGTGATTCCCCGGAATGTGCGCCTGGCAGAAGCCCCCAGTCACGGCATCCCCGTAACTGCATACGATAAAAACAGCCGTGGCGCAATGGCCTATAAGGCTGTTGCTGAGGAATTGAGAAAGAAAATCTAATGTACATACTCTTGGCTCTCCCTATGGGAGAGCTGGCACGCCGCAAGGCGTGACTGAGAGGGTTTTAGAAATACGATAACACACCCTCTCCGTCCGGAATCATAGATTCCGGCCACCTCTCCCATAGGGAGAGGCAAGGAGGTTGGCTATAATCTGTAAAGAGGTGATCAAATGGCATCTACCAAAGGCTTAGGTAAGGGCCTGGGTGCCCTTCTCGGGGATTTTGAAGAAGAATCCCGGGAGAATACCCCCTATAAATTGCTGCCTATTCAAAAGGTTGAGCCCAACCGCAATCAGCCCCGGCAGGATTTTGACGAGGAAGAATTGCAGGCTCTGTCCGAATCCCTGGCTACCCATGGCATTTTGCAGCCGTTGACCGTACGGGAACTGGATTCCGGCTACTATCAGATCATCGCCGGCGAGCGCCGTTGGCGTGCCGCACGGATGGCGGGGCTGACAGAAGTTCCCGTGGTGGTCATCGAGGCAGACGACAAAAAAGCCATGGAACTGGCGCTGATCGAAAACCTGCAGCGGCAGGACTTAAATCCCGTGGAAGAGGCCCTTGGGTATCAGTCCCTGATGTCGGATTTTGGCTTGACCCAGGAAGAAACCGCACAGCGGGTGGCAAAATCCCGTCCTGCGGTGGCAAATGCCCTGCGTCTTCTGAATCTTTCCGGTGAGATTCTGGAAAATGTGCGAACCGGCAGTTTGAGTGCCGGCCACGCCCGGGCGCTATTGTCCGTCAAATCTGAAAAAAAGCAACTGGAAGCCATGCAGAAGATCATTGCGCTGGGCCTTTCCGTTCGCCAGGCAGAATTGCTTTGCAAAAACATGAGCAAAGAACCTGTACCTGAAAAGCCTGTGACTTTGGCGGTTGATTATGTTTCTGAATGTGAAAAACAACTGTCGAAACACCTGGGCCGTGGCGTGAAGATCGTAAATGGCAAGCGAAAAGGCCGTTTTGAACTGGAATTTTACGGCCAGGAAGATCTGCAACTTCTGCTGGATGCCCTGTTAAAAATCAAGAAATGAGGTTATGATTTATGAAAAAGCGTCTTTATAAAGATCATAGCGACAAAAAGCTTTGCGGCGTTTGCTCCGGCATCGCAAAATATTTTAATATCGACCCCACCATCGTGCGGCTGGCATTGGTGCTGTTCTGCATATTGGGTGGCTCCGGTGTTTTGGCTTACATCATTTGCGCCATCGTCATGCCCGACGAACCGGGTTATATTGAAGATTAATTGTTCCTGATAAGGAGAGGTAATATGTTAGACATTAAAAAGATCAAAGAAAATCCCGAAGCCGTCAAGGCCGGTCTGAAAGCCAAGGAAGTGGACTGCGATGCGATCATTGACCGCATTTTAGAACTGGATGTGCAAGTCCGCGCACTGAAGACCTCCACCGAGACCAAAACTGCTGAAAAGAACAAGATGGCCAAGGAAAACGGCAAACTGTTCGGTCAGAAAAAGGGCGCAGAAAAGCGCGGTGAGGACACTTCCGCCATTGATGCCCAGATCAATGCCAATATGGCCGCATCCGTTGCCATTGATGAAGCCATTGCCGACGACAAAGTAAAGCTCAAGGAGCTGGACGAGCAGTTCTACACTGCTATGCTCAGCCTTCCCAACCTGCCCGATGCCGATCTTCTCCCCGGCGGCAAGGAAAACAACGAGCCCCTGCGCTATATCGGCGAGAAGCACTCCTTTGATTTTGAGCCCAAGCACCACGTGGATCTGTGCACTGACCTGGGCCTGATTGACTACGAGCGTGGCGTCAAGCTAGCAGGTGCCGGCAACTGGATGTACACCGGCATGGGCGCGCGCCTGGAATGGGCTCTGCTGAACTATTTCATCGACACCCACACCGCTGACGGCTATGATTTCATTCTGCCGCCCCATATGCTGGAGTACCAGTGCGGTTTGACTGCAGGTCAGTTCCCCAAATTTGCTGACGAAGTGTTTAAGATCGCCAACCATCCCACCGAGGGCGGCGTATTCTACATGCTCCCCACCGCAGAAGCCGCTTTGGCATCCGTTTACCGGGATGAAATTTTGACCGAGGCTGATCTGCCCAAGAAATTCTTCGCCTACACCCCCTGTTTCCGTCGGGAAGCCGGTTCTCACCGGGCTGACGAGCGCGGTATGGTGCGCGGCCACCAGTTCAATAAGGTGGAAATGTTCCAGTTCACCACCGCTGAGGGTTCCGATGAAGCATTCGAAGAACTTGTAACCAAGGCTGAAAAGCTGGTTGCCGGCCTGGGTCTGCACTTCCGTACCGTGAAACTGGCTGCCGGTGACTGCTCCGCATCCATGGCCCGCACCTACGACATTGAAATCCTGATCCCCTCCATGAATGGCTACAAGGAAGTTTCTTCCGTTTCCAATGCCCGGGATTACCAGGCTCGTCGCGGCAACATCCGTTACCGCCGTGCTGATGGTAAGATTGACTTTGTCCACACCCTCAACGGCTCCGGCTTGGCCACCTCCCGTATTTTCCCAGCTATTGTGGAGCAGAATCAGCGTGCGGACGGCTCTGTGGTGGTTCCCGAGGTACTGCGTAAGTACCTGGGTGGCCTGGAAGTTATTGGTAAAAAATAAAATTTATGTCATTGCGTGGGCCGTAAGGCCCGTGGCAATCCCCTCCGAGATTCCGAAAGCCTATGGAGATTGCCACACCAGTGTGCCCACTGGTTCGCAATGACAGAGATAAATGAAAGGAAAGAGAAATATGAGCAAGAAAAACGGAAAATCCCTGTGGAAAGAATTTACCGAATTTGCCATTAAGGGCAATGCAATGGCGCTGGCCGTTGGTACGATCATCGGCGGTGCATTCAGCACCATCACCAAGAGTCTGACCAATGACCTCATCATGCCTGTGGTCAACATCTTCCTGGGTGGCGCAGATTTCAGCGACATTAAGATCGCTCTGCCCCGGATGCCCTGGGTCGAGCCCACCTATGAAAAGGTTGTGAACGAAGCCGGCGAGGAGATCACACAGGTTGTTCAGAACTACCTGACTCTGGGCAACTTTATCTCCGCAGTCATCAACTTCTTTATTTTGGCTGTTGTGGTCTTTGCCATCGTCAAGGGCATCAACGCCCTGAGCGAGATCGGCAAGAAGAAAGAAGAAGTAGTCGAGGAAGCACCTCCCGCTCCTCCCGCACCCAGCGCAGAGGAAGTTCTGCTCACCGAGATCCGTGATCTGCTGAAGAATAAGTAAGATACATAAGAAGAGCGCTGCAAATGTGAAGTGAACCCCAAAGTTTAGACAAAATTTTATATTAACTTGCTTGTGAATGAGCTCGGTATTGTACCGGGCTCATTCCTTTTAGTTTTAAGGAGATTCGCTCGTTGTTATAGTAATAGATGTAATTATCCAGGGCGCGGATGAAGTCCTCCACGCTCTCAAATTTCTCGCCATAAAACATTTCGACCTTTAACCTGCCAAAGAAATTTTCCATCGCACCGTTGTCCATACAGTTGCCCTTTCTGGACATACTCTGCGTAATATTGTGTTCTGACAGAAGTCGTTGATATTCTGCGTGTTGGTACTGCCAACCTTGGTCAGAATGGAATATAGGTCTTGCTGTATCAGGCAGTTTTGCAAATAGACCAGAGAGCATATCTCTAACTTGTTGTAGATTGGGACTGGTTGAAATCGAATAAGACACAATCTCTCTGTTGAACAAATCCAATACCGGTGATAGATAAACTTTATCCTCACAAACTTTGAACTCAGTTACATCGGTTGTTAGTTTCTCAAAAGGTTTGCTCGCTGTAAAATCTCTTTTCAAAAGGTTGTCAGCTACTTTTCCAACCTCACCTTTGTAAGAGTGATATTTGCCGTTTTTACTCTGTTTTCCTCTTAAATTAAGACTTTTCATTAACTTTAATACGGTTTTATGGTTAATTGTATAGCCTTGTTTCTTTAGTTGTTCAGTAATTCTGCGGTATCCGTAGATTCCTTTGTTCTTCTCAAACACTTCTGCTATATCTGCTTTCTCTGCTGCATACTTATCCTTTCCCTGCTGTTTCAGATGGTAATAATAAGTACTTCTTGCTATACCGGATAATTCCAGTAAATCTTTCAGCGGGTATTTTTGCCTTAGTTCGTTGACTATTTTTGCTTTCTCGCATTCTCTCGCTCTTCCCGCTCTCGAACTAAGGCATCCAATTTTTTTAAGTATTCAATCTCCATACGAAGTCGCTGATTTTCGGCAATGAGATCCTCTTCAACCTTTGGATCCAGCTTCGGTGGTCTGCCTTTCCTTGTGCCGCTGGCAGCACAAGCTCTGCCTCGTCTTTCCTTCATAAGGCCCTCGGCTCCTTCTTCCAAGAATATGCGCTCCCACTTCTTTAGAAACTGGAAGTTTCTATCGTCGGTATAAGGAAAATACTTTCGCATAGTTTCCCTATAACCTAGACAGTGCTCTCGCATATCCATTATAACACCTATTTTGAATTCTGCACTATACTTTCTTTGCTTTTG
>JAZOLS010000073.1:0-3064 GCA_045653245.1 Faecousia sp. | reverse complement strand
TGTGGCACTGGACACCAAAATGCGTCCAGCCGCCTTGGTAAATCCGGTCTTAACGCCGTCTGCCCCCTCCACGCGCCACAACAGTTTGTTGTGATTTTGCATAGTGCGGTTGCCCACCCGGACGGATTTGCTGGAAACTGTTTGATAAAATACGGGATTTTTCATAGCATAGGCGGTCAGCACCGCAAGATCCCGGGCTGTAGAATAATGATTTGGGTTATCCAAACCGTGGGGATTTTCAAAGTGGGAACCGTCCAGGCCCAATTGCCGTGCCTTGTCATTCATCATTGCTGCAAAGCCTTCAACAGTACCGCCGCAGTAAATGGCGAGCGCCACTGCCGCATCATTGCCGGAGCGGAGCATCAGCCCATACAGCAGTTCCTGTATGCTTAAAATTTCACCCTCTTTGAGATACATGGACGAGCCTTCAATACCCACTGCCTCTTTCGGAATCTGCATCCGATCCAGCACATTGCAATGCTCACAAACCACCAATGCGGTCATGATTTTTGTAGTACTGGCAATCAGGCTACGGCTGTCGGCATCTTTTTCATACAGCACCCGTCCGGTATTGGCATCCAACAGGATGGCTTTCTGCGCAGATACCGCCCCCACAGGAATGCTTAAAAACAGGACGGCAGCCAGAGTAGCCGCCGTCCCGGCAAAAAATCGTTTCATTTCTCTCACCCGGGGATAGCTTTTCCCGGAAAAAGAGAATTATTCTGCGTTTTTCTTGCTGTGGGAATCAATAAAAGCAGAAACCTTGTCCAGAGTATCCGGGATCATCTCTACCAAGCGATCGGCTGTGGTATTGGCAGGTGCTGCCACGGGCATCATCCGTACATTGCCATCTTTGATGATCAAGAACGCAATGGGAGTTACGCTGACACCGCCGCCTGCACCGCCGCCAAAGGGATTTTCCTGCTTGTTGGCATTCTTGGACACATAATCGGATCCGCCGCCACCAAAGCCAACGCTGACCTTGGAAACAGGGATGATGGTCACGCCGTCGGGTGTGGTGATGGGTGTGCCGATGACGGAATTGACATCCACCATCTGTCGGATCTTTGCAATGGTATTTTCCAGCATATTCGGGATATTCTGACTCATTTAACAGCACCGCCTTTTCGTTTGTTGGTAATTTTCAAATATTCCTTGAGGCCACGCCATCCATACCGCAAAGCAAGACCCAAAAGTCTGCCCAGGGTGATGGTGATGTCTGCCCGTAAATACAGGGTGGTTTGGGTTTGTGTGAAATCACACTGCACCTGTACATCCCGTTTCTTAATGACAAACAGCCGCTCCAACTGGGGCATCAAGTTGCCCACAGCCGCCCATGCACGGCCGTAATTGATCGCCAGATCACAGGGATCGCCACCTGCCATGCACAGTAACATTTCCAGCCGCTTGATCCGTAGTTTTCTGCGAAAATCCCCCAGAAAATCGGTCAACACTTTGACCAATGGCAAAAAGTCTGTAAAACCACCGCCCTTTTTCTCTGTCGGTTGGGCATGATTCTGTTGCACGGTTTCTACCGGCTTTTCCGCTTTGGCAGGCTTGACCTTTTCCTTCTTTTTACGGGGGAACAGGACGATCCGGATCGGCCCTGCCAGCAATTTACCTGCAGGTCCGCCTGCATCATAAACAATACTGATACCTAAGGGCATGCACCCCAACAGGATCAGTACACTCAGCGCAATCAGCCAGCCCATCAGGTTTCCTCCGGAGCAGGCTCCTGGATCTCAGTCTGCTCCATGGTCTCAATGGGTTCTCCAAAACTGACTTTTTCAATAGACGGCAGTTCCTCTAAAGAAGAAATGCCAAAAGTACGCAGAAAATCCGCTGTGGTCTGATACTGAATGGGACGTCCGGGCACATTCAATCGGCCAGCCTCTTCAATCAGTTTCTTATTCAGGAGCGCTGTCACGGAATAGGAACTGTCCACACCGCGAATCTGCTCAATCATAGCCTTGGTGGCCGGCTGATAATAGGCAACAATGGTCAAAGTCTCCAGCTGAGACGCAGAAAGTTTCGGGGGTTTCCGGGTTTCCAATGCCTTGGTAACGAAATCCGCCATCTCACCGGAAGAAACCATCTGATAACCCTTTTCCAACTTCAGAATGCGGATGCCGCGGCGCTCAAAGGCCAGGCTGTCCATCAATGCATCTGCGGCTGCAACAATATCCGCAGGATCCGCTTCCAGCGCCATAGCCAGGCGGCTCACCTCGATCCGCTCACCGGCAGCAAAGAGAATGGCCTCAATGGCTCTCTGCAATTCAATTTGTTCCATCAGGTCATCTCCTCTACATTCACATTTGTTCCGTCCACCAAACGGACATTGGGATTTTCCCCGGTTACATCATCTTCCAAATTGACGGAATTGGTCTTGCAAAGTTCAAGCACCGCCAAAAAAGTTGCTACAATCTCCGAGCGACTCTTATTACCCTTAAACAGATTCTTCAAACGTTCCACGCCCCGCAGAACCAACTGCCGGATCACTTCGGTGGCTTTCCTGGTCACAGGATACCGCTCCTTGCCAACAATGCCCTTAAAGTTCACGGTTGGGGGCGGAAGACGCTGTTGATTCCGTTCCGAAATCTCATCCAATGCCAACAGCAGATCCTTGACTTCATGCTGATATCGATAGGACTGATCCTTACGCAGGGGCTCAGGCTCCTTGGTAAACAGGCAGCGACCGATCTCGTTTCTCGGCTCCAGCCATGTGATGGCCAGGCGGATCTGTTCAATGGCTTCCTTGCGTTGACGCTCGATCAAAGATTGACGGAGCAAGTCCAGTTCGCTCTCTGCTTCTGCTTGTTCTGCGGCAGAAAGGAGCATCTTTGTCTTAATAAGCATCAAGTGAGATGCCATGGTGATAAACTCACTGGCGATCTCCATATCCATCCGCTTCATTTCATCCAGGTAGGCCAGATACTGCTCCAAAATTGCCGTAATGGATACGTCCTGGATCTCTATTTTATTTTTACTCAGCAGCAGGAAGATAACGTCCAGCGGACCTTCAAAGTCCTCCATCCCCTCATTACGGGTACGGACGATTCCCTCC
>JAZOLS010000072.1:0-39008 GCA_045653245.1 Faecousia sp. | reverse complement strand
TCAGTCGAACCTGCTTTGTTTTCGTATGGTCTTTGCATATCGGGGTTATTTTAGCACAAATTCCAAAAAAGTCAACATTTATTCCTTAAATATGTGCTTCCAGCCATGCTTTCATGGCGGCGCGGCCCTCTTCGGACATTGGGAACACTTCGTGTCCCTCCATTTCGCTCTTTTCATAGCAAAATGGCCCATGCCAAAACTCCGCCACGATGGTGCTTTTCTCAAAATCCACCTCTTTAGATCCTTCCATCTTCACTACCTCCGGTTTTGCGCGAAATCGGAATGCACCGCAAGAGCCTGTGAAAATATTATTCATGGCAAAAGTATGGAGCGTGGGGATAAACAACTCATTCATGCTTACATATCCTCTCCGTGTCATTCCGAGGCCGAAGACCGTGGGAATCCCCAACATAAGAAGGAGATTGCCACACCAGTGACCTAGATGTGGTATGCTTGCCACCAGCAAGCATTGTGATTCAAATCTGCTGCGCAGAACACCACGGTCACTGGTTCACAATGACAGATTATGGTGCTTACAGATCCTTTGTCAGTTCTTCCATCTCGTCCAGCAGTTCATCGAACAGCTGCAGCGCCTGGTTGACGGGCTCGGGGGTAGTCATATCCACGCCTGCACCTTTCAGCAGGTCAATGGGGCTCTTGGAGCATCCACCGGACAGGAAACCCAGGTAGTCCTTAACTGCACTTTCGCCCTCTTTCAGAATCTTACGGGACAGGGCGATGGCGGCAGAATAGCCGGTAGCATACTGGAATACATAGTAGTTCATATAGAAGTGAGGGATTCTCGCCCACTCCACCGCAATACGATCATCTACGATCATATCTTCGCCGAAGTACAATTCGTTCAGTCGCTTATACTCTGCACACAGCACATCCGCAGTCAGGGTCTTGCCCTCGGCGACCATGCGACCGATGTTCAACTCGAACTCAGCAAACATGGTCTGGCGATACAGCGTGCCTTTGAACTGATCCAGGAAGTGGTTGATGAGATATGCACGTTCCTTTTTGTCGGTGGTCTTGGAGAGCAAATATTCCATCAGCAGGGCTTCGTTACAGGTAGAGGCCACTTCCGCCACGAAAATTACATAGTTTGCATCCACTGGGGCCTGATGCTTGTTGGAAAGGTAGGAATGCAGGGCGTGACCCATTTCGTGGGCCAATGTAAACTGGCTGTCCAATGTGCCGGTATAGTTCAGCAGAACATAGGGATGCACCCGGGCACCGGCAGAGTACGCGCCGCTGCGCTTGCCCTCATTGGTGTAAACGTCGATCCAGCGGTTTTCAAAGCCTTCCTTCAAAATAGCGCGGTACTCCTCACCCAAAGGTGCAAGGGCATCATAAACTGTCTGCTTAGCCTCCGCAAACGGAATGTGCTTGTCCACATCGGCTAACAAAGGGGTGTACACATCGTAGAAGTGCAGTTCATCCACACCCAGCAGTTTCTTTCGCAGACGGACATAGCGGTGCATCTTGTCCATATTCTGATGGACAGCTTCAATGAGGTTCAGATATACGGAGGTAGGCACATTGGTGCGGTCCAGGGCCTTTTCAAAGGCACTGGGGTACTTCCGGGCTTCGGCATAGAACTTCAGCTGCTTGTTCTGCGCATTCAAAAGCGCAGCAGCAGTATTCTTGTAGTTGTTGAAACTGTCGTAAAGGTTTTCATAGGCGCTCTTTCGCAGCTTCCGATCCGGGCTTTCCTCATAGGAAACGAAGTTACCCTGGCGCAAAGGGTACTTATTGCCCTTGCTGTCGACCGCATCGGCAAAGGTAATATCTGCATTATTGAAACTGCCATAGATATCCTGGGGTGCATTGCCCATTTCACCGGATGCCGCCAACAATTTTTCCTCCGCAGGAGAAAGGGTGTGCTCCTTCATACGGCGCTCGTTGGTCAATGCACGGCGGTAACGCTCCAGCGCAGGGCAATCCTTGTAAAACTGCTCCAAGGTTTCATCAGAGATCGCCATAATCTCGGGGGTTTCAAAACTGCGTACAGCACCCATGGCAACGGCCAGACCCATAAATTTGCCGCGCATAGCCTGATAAGTGGCATTACGGGTATCTTCGTCAGCCTTGCGCATACAATAGTTGGCCAAACAGGAGAATGTAATACCAAACTCCTCCTCATAGTGCAAATAATCGTACAATGTCTGTGCGCTTTCGCCCAAGCGACCTGCGAAAGAAGCGAACACTTCCTTGGCTTTTTCCATGGAAGCCAGTTCTGTTTCCCACGCCTCATCAGAGGGGTACAGATCCTCGGTTGCCCAGGTATCCTCCTTAGCCAGTTCTGCGCGAGTAGGAATCTTTTTGATCTCAGACATGTGAAAAACCTCCAAATACGTTTTTTCTTTATTATAGCATAGAGTTTCTAAAATGCAATCTTGCAATTTTCTCCCTTATGTGGTAAAGTTTCCATCGGTGATGAAATATGTCAAAACAACTGAAAGGCAGCCTGAGTATTATCCTGGCTACCATCATTTGGGGCTCTACATTCGTTGCCCAAAGCGTGGGCGTGGACCATATCGGACCCTTTACTTTTCTGGCCATACGCTGTTTCCTGGCAGTTGCGATGCTGCTTATGGTGCTGTTTCTGCGCAATCGGAAGGATTTTGTAAAAATACTGACCGATCCCCGGCTGTGGAAAGCCGGCATCCCCTGCGGTGTTGCCCTGTTTGCGGCAACTGCCTTACAGCAGATCGGTCTGATCTACACCACCGCAGGCAAAGGTGGCTTTATTACCACCATGTACATTATTTTAGTGCCCATCTTCGGCCTGTTTCTAAAGCAAAAGCCCCCCAAGACCGTTGGCATCAGCGTGGTGATCGCCGCTGTGGGTTTGTATCTGATCAGCGGCGCAGGATTTACCGCTATCAATATTGGAGATGTGCTGATGCTTTTATGTGCTGTGGCATTTGCGGTGCAGATCCTCATTATGGACCGGGTTGCCGGGGAACTAAACAGCATGGCGCTGAATATGTCCCAGGCGCTGGTTTGCGCGGTTATCGGCGGTGTCTGTGCTCTGTGCTTCGAAACGCTGGTATGGGAGAACATTCTTGCTTGTTGGTTTCCCCTTTGCTGGGCAGGTATTATGTCTATGGGTATTGCATACACCTTGCAGATCGTGGGACAGAAGTCCATCGAACCCACCACCGCTTCCCTGCTCATGAGCTTTGAATCGGTATTTGCAGCCATTTCCGGCGCATTGCTGCTAAATGAGAAATTTACCCTAACTGAGGGCATCGGCTGCGCCCTGGTTTTCGGCGCAATCATGCTGACACAGATTCCGATAAAAAACACAAAAAAGGCACCCTGATGGGTGCCTTTTCATTACTTTTTTGCAAGATCGGCGGCAATGATGCGCTTCATTGCCTCGATGCCAACCTTAACGGCACCGGAGGTATCTTCGGTCATGGGCATAAACATGCCTGCCTTTTCGCGCTCCTGATTCCATACAGCATGGAAACAACTGCCCCAGCGGACTTCCAGTGCGGATGCAATGACAAACAGGGCGGCAGACTCCATTTCGCTTGCTTCCACGCCCACGCGTTTCCAGCTTTCCCACTTCTGCAGCAGATCATAATATACAGGAGACTTTTCAGGGCTGTGCTGGCCGTAGAAAGCATCTTTGCACTGGACAACGCCCACATGGGTATTGTATCCCAAATCCTCACTGGCGGCCTTCAGCGCCGCAGTAACATCGAAGTCTGCAACTGCTGGAAACTCAATGGGCGCATACTCCAAGGAAGTATGCTCATAGCGGATGGCGCCGGTGGCGACCACCACATCACCGGGGCAGACATCCAGATCGATACCGCCGCAAGTACCCACGCGGATGAAGGTATCCGTACCGATGGCCGCCAGCTCTTCCATCGCAATGGCCGCAGAAGGGCCGCCGATGCCGGTGGAGCAAACAGAAACCTTTTCCCCCAACAGCGTACCGGTATAGATGTTATACTCCCGGTTCATGCCGATATGTATGGGATTGTCAAAATAAGATGCAATGGCCTCACATCTGCCGGGATCACCGGGCAGGAAGCAGTAACGGCCCACATCGCCCTCTTTGCAATGGATATGATATTGCAGATCGGTCTCTTGCATAGAAATTCTCCTTAGTTATTGCTTTTTTTCAAGATATGTAGAAGACGAATAATAACTGGACAGCACAACACATTGACTAAGAATTCCGCCACAAAGTTCAGCCCAATAAATGTTGTAACCACATATAGTGCCACATTTTGTCCAAACACAGACAAACCTTCATAGAAAAAGGTCATACAACCCAAGAAAAAGATCGCAGTGTTGACCAGGGGGCAAACAATTGCACAAAGGACTACCGCCAAAACTGGCGCTTTTTTGGCAAGTGCCTTGTAAGTCAAACCTGCTAACAGACCGCTAAGCGCACCCTTAACCAAAACTGTGATGACCGTTCCGAAAACGCTCATGTCATAAAAGAATACCGTTCCAGGTTGGGCAAGTACAACTGCGCCAAAGGTAGCGCCTAGAATTGCGCCAGCTGTCGGGCCATAAACAGCGGCACCGATCACGATGGGAAGTAAAACAAGGGATACTTCTACCGGGCCGAGTCTAATAAAACTTCCCAGCAATTGTAGCACAACGACAACTGCCATCAGCAACGCGATACCTACCATTTTTTTGATCTTTTGATTTAACATATAAAAATCCTCCTACTGTCCCTCCAGCTTAATCCGGATGGGATGTAATATTAATTCCACGCAGATTTCTGCGACGGAATCAGTCGATTTCCTCCGGCACAGCGGAATCGTCAAATTCAGACAATGACAGTTGACCGCTTTGACCGCTCTTCATGGCCATCCATTGTTCTTTCGTGATCAGAATAGCACGGGGTTTGCTGCCCTGGAACGGGCCAACGATGCCCTTCTCTTCCATTTCGTCCACAATACGGGCGGCTCTTGCGTAACCCAGTTTCAGTCGACGCTGGAGCATGGAAACAGAGGCCTGGCCGGTCTCCAGAATCACATCCACAGCTGCCGGAAGCATTTCGTCACCGTCCATCTCGTCCTGGTTGGGTTCAGGGTCGGACACAGTAGCCTTGCCGTTGCCGGCCTGCACCGCTTTCCGCTCGATCTCCTCCATGACGCTTTGGTCATAGTTGGTATTGAAATTCTCCTTCACAAAGGATGTTACAGCCTCCACTTCGGGATCGCTGACAAAGCATCCCTGGACACGCATAGGCTTACCTGCGCCAATGGGCGCATACAGCATATCGCCCTTGCCCACCAGCTTCTCCGCGCCCTGGGTATCCAAAATGATGCGGGATTCCATAGCAGAAGCAACTGCAAAGGCAATACGGGACGGAATGTTGGCTTTCATAAGTCCTGTGATGACATCCGCAGAGGGACGCTGGGTTGCAATAATCAGGTGGATACCGGCAGCACGGCCCATCTGGGCGATGCGGCAAATGGATTCTTCCACTTCTTTTGCGGCAACAAGCATCAAGTCAGCCAACTCGTCGATGATAACCACAACTTGCGGCAGCTTCTGACCCTCACCTTCGGCTTCAACGATGCCATTGTAGGACTCCAGATCACGGACTCCTGCATCGGACATGGCCTTATAGCGGCGCATCATTTCGGTCACAGCCCACTGCAAAGAACCGGCAGCCTTCTTGGGATCGGTAACCACAGGAATCAGAAGATGGGGAATTCCATTATAAATGCCCAATTCCACCATTTTAGGGTCAACCATGATGAGTTTGACATCCTCGGGGCTTGCTTTATACAGCAAACTGATGATGATGGAGTTCATGCAAACGGACTTACCGGAACCGGTGGTACCGGCAATGAGCATATGGGGCAGTTTTGCGATATTACCAACGATGCAAGTACCTCCAATGTCCTTACCCACGGAGAAAGAGGACTTGGACTTCGCTCTTGCAAATTCGGGAGAGTCAATGACTTCCCGAAGAGAAACATTGGTCACCGCCCGGTTGGGCACTTCGATACCCACAATGGAGATCTTGCCGGGAACGGCAGCGATACGCACACCGGACGCACCCAGGCTCAAGGCGATATCGTCAGCGCAGGATGTCAGTTTGTTTAGCCGCACACCCTTATCCAGTTCCACCTCATACCGGGTGACGCTAGGGCCACGGGTAACATTGATGATATGCGCTTCGATCTTAAAACTTGCCAGGGTTTCATTCAAGCGTCGGGTATTTTCCCGCATTTCCGCTGTGGCATCCATATTGCCACGCATACTGGGTTTCAGCAGGTCAATGGGTGGAAAACGATATTCCGGCTTTACTTCCTGCTGGGCCAGCGCAATTTCTGCAGCCACCTGTGCAGCGGATTCCTGGGCATCCTTAGCGGTCACCTTAGCCTGTGCTTCGGAAACCTGAGCAACTGTTTCGGCAACCTCTGCGGCTACATCTTCCTCCGCCTTTTCAAAAGGTGTCATTTCCTCAGGAACCTGCTCCATGGCAAAGGTATTGTCGCTTGAAGGCTCCGGTTTTACCGGTTTGGAATCCAAAATCAGTTCCACATCCGCATTGCCGGTCATGCCCTCTTTGGCAGCGGCCACGGGCGTCTGCACATCTGTATCCACCTGGTTCATAAAATCATTGACTTCCTGAGTCAGGACTCGCTTGGTACGTTTGGGCTTCAAGGGCTTATCATCCACAGGGATGTCGATCTCCAACTGACGCTCTTCTTGCTCTTTACGCTTATTTTCCATATAGGCAATGCGCTTATTGGCAATATGATTGACTACAACAGCCGCAGGCTCTTCCACTTCGGGCTCCTCGTCTTCCCAGTCAGCCCGGGGACGGTTCTGCACCGCGCGGATGATGCTGGGAATGGTGATCTGAAAAGATGCCAGCAAGGTCAGCAAGGCTGCCACGATCAAAATAATCAAACCGAAAGCCTGGCCGAATAACAAATCCAGTAACAGTGAAATACCACCGCAAAGCAGACCGGCTGTTTCACCGGACACACCTCCGGAAACCAATTCAGACAACAGAGCCATGCCAGTCGGCAGTGCATAGTTGTCATCCATCAGCATCAAAATCTGGGAAATACAACCGCAAATCGCTACGAAGACCAGCAGACAAACACTGCGCAAGATCACAGGCCGCTTGCCACTGAATGCCTGGATCGCAAATAAGTACAGCAGTGCAGGGATGGCAACATAGAAAGCCACCTGGCCAATTAAGGACATGACCAAACTACGCACAAATCCCAAAAATACTGCCTCGGGATTCAAGAATGCAAACAGCAGCAGAAAAAAGCAAATAACACATACTGCAGACGTGATCAGACGTACCGGGATCTGCAAAGTTTCTGCCGGAGCCTGCTTTGTTTGATTTTTCTTGATGGCATATTTCTTTCCATTGCTGCCGGACTTGGCCTTTTTGGCAGCCGCGGCTCTCTCCGCTTGAGATTGTTTCTTTTCCGCCATATGTACCTCCTAATCGATCATCCGATAAGATAAATAACGAACGTAAACATTGCCAAGCCCCAACCATAGTAGGCAAGGCTTTCATAGCCGTCCTTCACTGCCAGGAACCGCATGAGTCGAATCCCTACAAATCCCATGCCGCAAGATGCCAGACAGGCCAAAACACCGGGAACAAACAAGTTACCTGCTTGTGGGTCACCTGCGATCACAATCATAGCAAAGTCACCGACACACAAGGCAATTAATGCCGGGATCGTCAGCAAATAGACAAAATCCAAGCCAAAGCGGCGGTCCGTACCACGCATAGAGGCAACCGCGGTCAGTGTTCCTACTTTGGAAAAACCGGGCAACACGCCAAGAATGCCGCTTAAACCTATCAATGTAGCATCCAACGGTGACAGCGAACGGGTATCTTTATTCCCACGGGCCATATAGTGGGGCAAGAGCACTACGATACCACACAAAACAGCAAATAGAGCCATCAGCCAAAGCCTGTCAAAATATTGGGTAATCCAAGGACTCACCAAGCAAGACAGAATTACAGGAACAGACGCAATTTTCAGTAGCTGCAACTGCATCAGACTGATTGCATCCGGTTGCCGTTTGCGATTGCGTCTGGATTGTCCTGCGATCTTTTTCTCACGGGTCATTTTGCTGATGCTGCTATAATAACTCAAGAGCACCGCAGCCAATGCACCCAAGTGAACCGCCAGGGACATCCCATAGCCCGGTGCATCCAACCCAAAGAGTTTTAACAGGACCTTTTGATGTAACAGAGGCGAAACAGGCAGAAATTCGAAAAAGCCACCCAAAGATCCATAAATTAGACCAAACAGCCAATTCCAATCCATACCCGTACTCCCCCTTTATATAAATTTACATGTTATTATAGCATAGTTCCTATAAAATTTCCACCCTTACAAGAAAAAAAGTTAGTGCTTTTGGCTATCCTTTTTATATTTTGCGATCATGCGGTGCAGCGCCGACAATGCATCGTTCAAACCGCCCAATTTATCGATCAATCCGGATGCCACGGCTTCTTTGCCGTAAAGGATCGTACCCACATCCGTAGCCATCTCCCCCGTTGCCATCATATAATGTTCGAAATCTCCCTTGGAGATCTTGGAATTGGCAGTAACGAAATCAGCGATTTGCTCCTGGATTCGCTGAAAATATCGAAATGTCTGTGGAGCACCCACCACTAAGCCCGTCATACGCACCGGATGGACAGTCATACTGGCTGTCGGTGTGATAAAGGACTTTTTCGTACAAACCGCCAAAGGAATACCAATGGAATGTCCACCACCCAAGACAAGGGATACCGTTGGTTTTTTCATGCCTGCGATCATCTCTGCAATGGCCAGACCGGCCTCAATGTCGCCGCCTACTGTGTTCAAAAGGAGTAGCAAGCCATCAATATCCTCACTCTCCTCAATTCCTGCCAAAAGTGGCAAAACATGCTCATATTTCGTGGTTTTGCAATTTTCGGGCAACACCTGGTGACCCTCCACCTGTCCGATGATGGTTAGCGTATAGATACGCCCGTCCTTGGTTTTTGTAATATCCGAGCCCAGTTCAACGATTTGCTCCCGTTCCTGCTCCATCTGTTCTGAATTGTTGTTTTTCATAAGATTTCCTCCTTAGGTTTTCTTATAGGATAACCGCATTGCAGAAAATCAAACAAAAAAGAGCCTGCCGCCGTTAAGCGACAGGCTTGCTGTCATACCGGGCCAGTGCGCACACTGGCGTGGGAATCCCCATCTTATGTGGGAAATTGCCACACCAGTGACATCGGTCACTGGTGTGGCAATGACAATGGATTATTTTACAATGACAGCGGCGCAATCCTTGACGATTCTTTCCATCTGTGCCATATTCTTTTGAATATCCTTAGCCAATACAATTTGATTCCGGGTGCGGACGAGATTATGTTCCGGGTAATTGGTCTTAAAGTAAGGACTTCCCTGAATATAGTCATCCAAGAAACGGACAGCCAGTTCTACAGTCAAAACAAAACTGCTCAATGCAAGGGTTTCCAGTTCCATTTGCGTCAGTGCACCGGCGGTCTTTTCCAGGAAACCTTCCGTAAAAGCACGGAACACATCCATGTTCAGGCCAACCTTATCATACTCCGGGCTGTCTTCTTCCATAAAGTTTGCTGCAAACCGGATGGCATCACCAAAATCATGTCCCACAAGACCGGGCATGACCGTATCCAGATCGATCACCACCAAGGCCTCTTCACCCTTTTCATCAAAGAGGACATTGTTAATCTTGGTATCATTATGGGTGACCCGCAGAGGCAATTTCCCCTGTTCCCAAAGAACTGTCAACCGACAGGCCATTTCCCGGACGGACGCGAGATACTCCAATTCCTCACGAACCTCCGAAACCTTGCCATAGGGATCTGCCGCAACAGAGGCATCCAAGCTTTCATACCGCTTGGCAGTATTATGGAAATTTGGAATGGTCTCAAAAAGATTATTGCTGTTGAAATCCGACAGGTCGACCTGAAAATTGCCAAAGGCACGGCCGGCGTTGCGCACCACATTCAGATCCTCAACCACATTATAGGTGGTGGACGGAATGTAGTTGGTCATTCGCCAAAAATCTTCACCACTTTCAATATAGGTCTTACGATCCTTTGTGTGGTGGAAATGCAAGGCGATCTGTCCAGGGTGCTTGGCACGGATATGTTCTGTAACTTTATCGATGTTCTCCATGACCTGAACAGGGTTTTTAAACACATAGGTGTTGAGATTCTGCACCAAAAAGGACTTTTCTCTCCCCTCCGGGAGCATCACCTTTACTCGATAGGTCTTATTGACATTCCCAACCTGAATCAGTTCGTAGCCAATATATGTTCCTTTGATGCAAAAGCCCTCACAGACCTTTGCCAATTTTTCATCAATCGTCATCTTCTCATTTTTCCTCATAGTAATGCGTCTGTTATGTTTTACATAACAGACGATACTTTATTTTACAACAATTCGTCGATTTTGTCAATACTTTTACATTTTCAATGATAATTTTGCATTTTTCAGCCACCTTAAAATTTGCAAACACTTGACAAGTGGAGTATAATAAGGATAGTTTCATGTATGAAGAAAGGAAAAGAATCATGCAATATACATATCAGACCAGCGGTACTTGCTCCCGGGAAATTCTGTTTGAAATCGAAGACGGCAAGGTGAAAAATGTGCAGTATATCGGCGGCTGCAACGGCAATCTGAAGGGGATCGGTGCTTTGATCGAAGGTATGGATGTCAAGGAAGCCATCTCCCGTCTGGAGGGCATCACCTGCGGACCTAAGGCTACCTCCTGCCCCGATCAACTGGCAAAGGCATTAAAGAAAGCTATGGCCTAAAAAACGAACAATGACCGCATCCAATTGGATGCGGTCATTTCTTTATTCTTTGACGGTTGCAAGAATGTGCTTCACCAATTCATCCCGACCGTTGCCCTTTTCCGCGGAAAACGGAATAACAGGGCAATCCTCAGGCAGTTCCAGATCCTCCCGGATGATCTTGAGATTGGGCTCCAGTTCGCTTTTTTTCAGCTTGTCCATTTTGTTGGCGACCACCACAAAAGTGCAGCCACTGTCCATAAACCAACGAGCCATGGTAATGTCATTGTTCGTAGGCGGATGCCGGTAATCCACAATTAAAACACCCAAATCAATGCGATTTGCAGCGAAATAATCCTCCATCAAACGACCCCAGCGATCTTTCTCAGACTGGGCAACCTTGGCAAAACCGTAACCGGGCAGATCCACCAAATAACATTTACCATCCAATGTGAAGTAGTTCACATGAATGGTTTTGCCTGGCTTTTCCCCAACCCGGGCGAAATTCTTTCGCTGCAACAGACGGTTGATCACAGAGGATTTGCCCACATTGGACTTACCCGCAAAGGCGATCTCCGGCAAGCGATTTTTGGGAAAATCCTTGGGTGATGCCGCAGAAATCAAAAATTCAACTTTTTGAAAATTCATAGACTACCTCACTGCCGGATACCGGGCTTCTGTTTTTTGCCTTTCACATCCTCGGGGATGGTGTTCAAAAGCGTTGCAGGCATTTCGTGGATCGTGCGGTTCAATGCCGTATCCAGCACCGCATCCACAGTCTGCGCAGACACAAAATTCAGTGCCTTGCGCACGGTGGGGTCGATCTCCTGCAAGTCCTTTTCATTTTCCTTGGGGATGATAACCGTACGGATGCCGTGACGCAATGCTGCCATTGTCTTTTCTTTCAAACCGCCAATGGGCAAAACCCGTCCCCGAATAGAAATTTCGCCAGTCATAGCCACATCCGAGCGAACAGTCGTACCTGTCAATGCAGATACCATAGCGGTGCACACCGTCACGCCGGCAGAAGGGCCATCCTTGGGTACAGCCCCCTCCGGGAAATGGACGTGAATATCTTTGGTCTTGTAGAAATCCACAGGAACGCCCAGGCTAGACGCATTGGCGCGAATATAACTCAGGGCGGCATGGGCGGACTCTTTCATCACATCGCCCAGATTACCTGTCAATTCCAGTTTACCTGTTCCGTCCATCACATTGACTTCCACTTCCAGCACTTCGCCGCCTACAGAAGTCCAGGCAAGGCCGGTAACCAGGCCGATCTGATCCGCCAACGGCAGACGATCCGGCAAGAATTTCCGTGTACCCAGGTACTGCTCCAGGTTGCCGCCATTGACACTGATGCGCTTAATAGAATCATTTTGCAACAATTCCATATCTACCTTGCGACACAGTTGTGCAAACTGACGCTCCAAATTACGCACACCGGATTCCCGAGTGTAGCAGGTAATGATTTCACGAATGGCATCATCGGTAACACGAAGTTGCGACTTTTTCAGCCCATGCTTGGAGATTTGCTTGGGCAGCAGATGATTTTTGGCGATCATCAGTTTCTCTTCGTCTGTATAGGAACCCAGTTCAATGACTTCCATTCTGTCCAGCAAAGGCCGGGGAATGGTATCCAGAGTATTTGCGGTGGCAATAAACATCACATCGGACAGATCATACGGGATCTCCAAGTAATTGTCGCGATATGCGTTGTTCTGTTCGCTGTCCAGCACTTCCAAAAGGGCAGCGCTGGGGTCGCCACGATAGTCGGAGCCCATTTTGTCCACCTCATCCAAAAGTAACAGCGGATTGCTGCTTCCGGCCTGGCTGAGGGCAGTCATGATACGGCCGGGCATTGCGCCCACATAGGTCTTGCGGTGACCGCGGACATCCGCTTCATCGTGGACACCGCCCAAAGATAGACGGGCCATTTTCCGATTCAGTGCCCGGGCAATGGAGTAAGCAATGGAGGTTTTACCGACACCAGGAGGGCCAACCAGGCAGATGATCTGCGCAGGATTCTCCGGTGCCATCTGCCGCACCGCAATGGTTTCCAAAATACGTTCTTTGACTTTTTGCAGGCCGAAATGATCTTTATCCAGGACTTTTCTGGCGGTGGCAACATCGATACGCTCCTTAGTTTTGGTATTCCAGGGTAGTTCCAGCACAATATCCAAATAATTCCGCAGAACCGCACCCTCGGAAGAACCAAATGGCTGCTTTTTTAGCCTGGATAGGTCCTTGAGGAGTTTCTTTTCCACTTCTCCATCCAGTTTCAGCGCAAGAATATCCTGCTCCAACTGCGCAAATTCGTTGTCCTCTTCCTCACCCAGTTCATCCCGGATGGCACGCATCTGCTCCCGCAGATAGTAGTCACGCTGTTGCTGATCGATGTTGAATTTTGTCTTTTCGTGGATGGCGTTTTCCAAACGGGCCATCTCCACCTCCTGGTGGAGCATCTTCACTGCCATTTCCAGGCGGCGCACGGGGTTCATCTGCTGTAGCAGTTTCATCTTGTCCGTAAAATCCATGCCGGAATTCTGGCCAATGCAGTCTGCAAGGAATCCGCAATCATTGGACGCCAGCATTTTCAGTTGCACCGGTTGCGCCTGGTGCTCAGTCATCTCCAAATAGGTGCCGTAAAGGGCATTGGCTTCCCGGCGCAGGGCACGGGCGCTGAGATTATCCATCACATCCGTTGCCGGAATAGATGCAACAACACCGAACAGATAGGGCTCGCGCTGGGTCAGCTCCTGGATCCGTGCCCGATACAGACCAGTAACCAACACACGGATGGTTTCCCCGGAACCTCGCAGGATCTGCTTGACTTTGGCAACTGTGCCCATGGAATACAGGTCTTTCACTTCTGGATCATCCTTGGAGATGTCCTTTTGTGGCATCAAAAGCAAGGTCTGATCTTTTTTCATTGCCTCTTCCAGGGCCAGCACGGATTTCACCCGGCCGACTTCAAAATGTACCGTCTGTTCAGGAAATACCACAAGCCCACGAAGGGCTAAAATCGGCATTGTGCCGATACTTATGTTCTCGTTCATAGGATCGCTCCTTTTGCTTGGGATAGTGCAAAGAAGGGGGCATTGCTACCCCCTTCTGTATACGTTATTTTGTGCCTGCACAAGCGCGGGGACTTTTTGCATCCCGCTGGATTACAGGTTCACCGCCCAGGACGCATTCTGGGGTGATGATAACTTTTTTGATGGTCAGATCCGAGGGGATCTGGTACATGATCTTCATCATAATGGATTCCATGATAGCCCGCAGGCCTCTTGCGCCGATCTGACGTTCAAGAGCCTTTTTGGCAACCTCTTGCAGGGCATCATCCTGGATCTCCAGCTCCACATTATCCATGGCAAGCAGGGCTTCGTACTGCCGTGTCAGAGCATTCTTAGGCTCATCCAGGATTCGAACCAAATCTTCCCGGGTCAGGCTCTGCAGAGATGTGATCACAGGCATACGACCAACCAATTCGGGAATAATGCCGAATTTCAGAAGATCATGGGGTTCAACCTGGGCAAGCAGCTTGCCCACATCCCGCTTCTTCTTGCTCTGCACGGGAGAATCAAAGCCGATGGCAGACTTGTCAGTACGGCTTTCGATGATCTTATCCAGTCCATCGAATGCGCCGCCGCAAATGAAGAGGATGTTGGTGGTATCCAGCTGGATCATTTCCTGCTGGGGGTGCTTTCTGCCGCCCTGTGGAGGCACATTGGCAACCGTACCTTCCAAAATCTTCAGCAGTGCCTGCTGCACGCCTTCACCGGAAACATCCCGGGTAATGGAAGTATTTTCGCTCTTACGGGCGATCTTATCCATCTCATCAATGTAGATGATGCCACGTTCTGCCAAGTCCACGTCAAAATCTGCAGCCTGCAGAAGACGAACCAAGATATTCTCCACATCATCGCCCACATAACCGGCTTCTGTCAGCGTGGTAGCATCGGCAATGGCAAAAGGCACATCCAAAATCTTGGCCAGTGTCTGGGCAAAGAGGGTCTTGCCGCTACCTGTAGGTCCAATGAGCAGGATATTGCTCTTTTGCAGTTCCACGTCGGAATCAATATTATGATAAATACGCTTATAGTGATTGTAAACTGCCACGGACAATGCGATCTTTGCATCTTCCTGCCCCACAATGTAGCTGTCCATAAAGGACTTCATTTCCATGGGGGTGGGCAACTTTTCAGGCTTGCGAAGTTTGCCGCGGTGATCCACGCGCAGATCATCCTGTAAAAGCTGGCCACAGGCCTGCACGCATTCGCTGCAAATATACACACCCGGGCCGGCAATCAGCCGCTCCACCTGGGTCTCCCGTTTTCCGCAGAAACTGCAGCGGATCGACTGGTCTTCATTTCTAGGCATGACAGGCTTCCCGCCTTTCTACGGAATCAATGATGATCGAGGACACGGTCGATCAGGCCGAAAGCCTGTGCTTCCTCTGCGGTCATAAAGTTGTCGCGCTCGCAGGCATCGGTAACGACTTCCACACTCTTTCCGGTATTCTCAGCCAGAATGCGGTTCATCCGCTCCTTGATGGTCTGCAGACGTTTCATATGGATAGCCATATCGGTGATCTGGCCCTGCGTTCCGGCGCTGGGCTGGTGGATCATGATCTCGGAATTGGGCAGAGCCATCCGCTTACCCTTGGTGCCTGCGCTGAGCAGGAATGCACCCATGGAAGCCGCCATGCCCACACAAATGGTGGCAACATCGCACTTGATGTATTGCATGGTGTCATAGATGGCCATGCCTGCGGTAACGCTTCCACCGGGGCTGTTGATATAGAACTGAATATCCTTATCCGGATCCTGGGCCTCCAGGTACAGAAGCTGGGCTACGATCAAAGATGCAGTGGTATCATTCACTTCTTCGGACAGGAAAATGATGCGGTCATTCAGCAGACGGGAGAAAATATCATAACTGCGCTCTCCGCTTCTGGTCTGCTCAACGACATAAGGTACTAAACTCATGGTCAACGTCTCCTTTCATGGGTCTGAAACATTCTAACCACGAAACAGGCTGCTTATTCCTTATCGGAAGACTCTTCCTCGGCAGCAGCTTTGGTAGTTTTGGTGGTCTTTGTGGTCTTCTTAGTGGTCTTTTTTGCCTTAGCAGGCTTGGTGGCCTTAGCGCTGTCAACGATCACCTTAACGGCTTTGCGGGTCTTCAGGCTGGTCTGGATCTCCTCAGCAGGAACCATGGTCTTGACCTTCTCGACCTCCAGGGAGTACTGGGCAGCAACAGCAGCGTACTCAGCCTCAACTTCCTCATCGGAAACGGTGATGTTCTCCACCTCGATGATCTTCTCCAGGGTCACATTGACCTTAGCCTGCTTCTCAGCAGCAGGACGGAATGCGTTACGCATGGTGTTCAGGTCGCCGCCCATCATCTTGGCGTACTGCTCCATGGAGTAACCACTCATCTGCAACTGATAGCCGAAGCGCTCCATCTGATTGTCCAGTTCCGCCTCGATCAGTGCATTGGGCATGTCAACAGTGGTATTCTCAGCAGCCTTGTCAACAACAGCCTGCTCGAAAGCGCTGTCGATCTGCTTCTGGGCATTCTCCAAAGCCTTGGCGCGGATGTCAGCAGTCAAAGCCTCCAGAGTGTCGAACTCGGAAACGTCCTTGGCAAACTCGTCATCCAGTTCGGGCAGGATGGTGGTGGTAACTTTGTTGCACTTGACATGGAACACAACGGGCTTGCCAGCCAGTTCCTTGTGATAATCCTCGGGGAAGGTGATGTCGATGTCCTTCTCCTCACCGGCGGACATACCAACAACTTGCTCCTCAAAACCGGGAACGAAAGAATTAGAGCCCAACTTCAGGTCGAAGTTCTCGCCCTTACCGCCATCGAAGGGAACGCCATTGTCAAAACCTTCAAAGTCGATGTTGGCAGTATCGCCCATCTTGGCAGCGCCTTCCACGGTCTCGGTGGAAGCGACATTCTGAGCCATACGGTCCAGTTCAGCCTGAACCTGCTCGTCGGTGACGGTAGCCTCAGCCTTCTCCACTTCCAGACCCTTGTATTCGCCCAAGGTAACCTCGGGGTAAGTATCGGTGGTCAGAGTCAGAGTGACGATGCCCTCTTCGGAAATGTCCATGTCAGTCAGGCTGGGACGGCCAATGGCCTTCAGATCCTGGTCAACAACAGCGGTCTTATACACTTCGGGGAAGATCTCCTCCAGGCCGTCTTCATAGAAAACGTGAGCACCGTACATCTTCTCGATGAGATAGCGGGGGGCTTTGCCCTTACGGAAACCGGGAATCTGAATGTTCTTGCGTGCCTTCAGGTAAGCCTTCTGCACGCCGGTCTCCATCAGTTCCTTGTCGATCTCCACCACGATGGTGGCCTGATTGCCGTTTCGTTCAATGTTCTTAACAGTCATTGTTTGTGTCCTCCAATTATTGATGACATAGTGTCACCATTTTATTTATAAATTCAGCCGTAGTATTTTATCAAAGAAACCGGGAAATGTCCATAGTTTTCTTGAAAATTTTTCTTATTTTTCTCAATTTCAGCGAACGAACCGGGCTGAGCCCGGTTCCTTACGGCATAATTCGACATGGCACAAAGTTCAATCGGTCTGCGGAGAGGAGTTTATAGGTCACACCATCCCATGTTCCTTCCATGGCAAGGCCATGGCTGGCCCCATGCAAGTGGCCGTAGAAGCAGTTACGCACTTCGTATTTTTGCAGCATTTCCAATATCTCCGGGCACTCGTATCCCTTGTATCTGGGAGGATAGTGCAAGAATACCATCTTAGGCAATTCTCCGGCAGATTGAAGGGATGCTTCCAGCCGCAAAAGTTCCCGCTTGAAAACTTTTTCATCGTGTTGGCCGCTTCGCTCTTCCTCAAAGAACCAGCCGCGTGTACCGCAAATAGCAATGCCCTCGTACTCAAAATGATTGTTGTGGAGAATGTAAAAATCTTTAAATCCGTTCTCTTCGCAGAATCCGTCAAATTTCTTGACTGTGCTCCACCAATAATCGTGGTTTCCCTTGAGGACTATCTTTCTGCCGGGAATTTCATTGAGCCAGGCAAAATCCGCTTTCGCATCCTCAAGGCCCAAAGCCCAACTTAAGTCCCCCATTAAAACCAGGGTATCTTCTTCCTTTATGACGGAAAGGCCCTCTTTCAGTTTATCCATGTACCCTACCCAAGCACCTCCGAAGATATCCATAGGCTTCGGTGCACCCAGGCAAAGATGCAGATCTCCAATGGCGTAAAGTGCCATTTGTTCACACTCCTATTTTTTCACGCAACTGCTGCTCTGTGATCTCCATGCAGGTCGCAACCATCTTACTGTCCCCTACCGGACTTCTGTCAGATATCAGCAATGCAAGGCGGTTTTCACCGGTCTTGGCCCGGTAATCCTGCAAGCCGCTGTATGCCAAAGCCGTCTTGGGGCCCATGATATAGTTTGCCATGCGGTAAACGCTGGCAATCAGCGTATTGACACGGTCTTGACTGGAGACTGTGGCATACATACCCTGCCGCAGGTCTTCCAATGTTCCCGGACGGGTGGTATAAATACGGCCGCTTTCACAAATTTCACAGTACCGCAGCGATTCCTCAACACCTTGGGTCGCCATGATCAACCGTTCCAGGTTTTCCGGAAGATTTTCATCGGCGCGCACTTGCCCCTGGTGAAGCAGATTCCATACAGCAGAATCGTCATGGCTGCAAATGATATTACCGATAGGCAGACCGATCTGACGAGCGTACCAAGCAGCCATAGGCGCTGCAAAATTCTCTGTAGCCACGGCAATGTCCACCGTGGTATCCGGCCGGGTGGCCTGAGTTTCCAGCAGGTCGCCATAAATGCCAAACAGCATGGCAATGCGAATGGCGATCCCTACCCAGGAAGTGGCCTTGCGATCTGTATCTTCATGGCCGCAGATTCTGGCGGCCAGTCGGCTTTCCAGCTGGGCGTAGTCCAAGTCATGGTTATGCCACATCTCCGCTACCAGGATACGATGGCTCATCGGTACTAACCCAACAGGATTTTTTCCACCGCACAGTTCCACATCCCAAGCAGTCAGCTGTGCATTAAAAAACAGATTCAAAATGTTCGCAACTCGCTGACAAAAAGACATCTCCGGGAGCGCAAGCAAGTCCTCTTTGCTGAGCGCAGGCATCCGGAACGGCAGAAACAAACCGCCATCCGGGCCGCGATCGGATTGATTCGCCTTGTGGACAGTATAAGTATCAAACTTGTTACGGGTGGTTACATACAGCATTTTTCCATCACTCCCATTGCATTGTTCCAGAAAATATCATACACGATTTGATCGCTGACCCCGCGTACAAGCAAGCGCTCCGCCAGTTTGGGATAATCCTGCACACCATTGAAATCTGCAGGCAAGTGATCACAGCCATCCAGGTCACCGCCCAGGGCAATGTGCTTTTCTCCACCCAATTCCAGCCAATGCAGGATATGATCGCAAGCAGTGTCCAGGGTCGCATTTTCTCCCAAAAAATCCGCATACAGATTCAGCCCCGCCACACCACCGGTTTGGCAGATGGCCTTAAACATCTCGTCGGTCAGATTCCGGCTGTTATTGTATACCGCCCGGGAATTGGAATGGGTTGCAATGACTGGGCCTTGGGCGATCTCCATAATATCCCAAAAGGCCTCATCGCTGATGTGGCTCACATCGATGAGCATACCCAACCGTTGTGCCTCGAACACATAGTCCTTGCCCAATTCTGTTAAACCACCACCGGTCTTATGGGAACCGCAAAGTTCATTTTTCTCATTCCAGCCAAGAGTGGTAACACGGAACCCGATTTTATACAAGTCCTCCAACAATGCAGAATCAAAACCGAAACCAGCAGGACCTTCAATAGTCAAAATTGCGGACATCTTCCCGTTTTCCCTGTTTTTCTCCACCTCTGCGGCGGAGTATGCAAGGGAAATCAGATCCTTGTTCTTTTCCACCTCACGCAAAACGGTGACCATTTCCCGTTCAAACAGTTCGTTTACTGTCGTACCCTCCGGCAATTGCTCCCACGGGGTTGTAAAGCAAGCAAAACACTGGGCATATCCAGGCAACGTAGAGGCTCGTTCCAGGTCTATATGGCATTCGTTTTTCCGCAAAGAGCCGGCTTGTCGCAAATTTTCTCCCAGCAGGGCCAAAGCCGTATCACAATGCATGTCAAAAACAGGAAAATTCATTGAAACGCATCCTCCAAATGAGTAATTTCAGGTGTTTCCGTGTCCGCGCCCCGGGGTGCATAAATTTCAATCACATCAAAGTGGGGCTGCAGCTTAGTTGGGTTTTGCGATAAGTACATAGAAGCCGTCATGCGAATCCTATCCTGCTTGGCACGGTTTACGTACTCTCTGGCCGCAGCAAAATCGCCGCTTTTTCGCAGTTTCACTTCCACAAAAACCAAATAGTGCTTATTCTGCACGATCAGGTCGATCTCCCCAAACCGGCAATGATAGCCTGCGGCTACCAATTTATAGCGTTTTTTCCGCAGGTATTCTGCAGCCAGGGCTTCACCCCATGCACCGCTTAACTTACTTGTCGCCATAAAACTTCTTTAAAAAAGTCGTTCTGTGCAAAGGACAATGTCCGTATGTACGCAGGGCTTCATAATGGGCCTTTGTGCCGTACCCTTTGTGGATCTCAAAGCCGTATTCGGGATACTGTTTTGCCATTTCTTCCATGTAATCGTCACGGCTTACCTTGGCAAGCACCGATGCGGCTGCAATGTTAGCGCTTCGGCTGTCGCCTTTGACCACAGTCATCACGGGAAGACCGAAGTCTTTTTCCCGATTGCCATCAATAAGGGCAAAGTCTGCCTTCCCCTGCAACTGCGCAATGGCACGTTCCATGGCAAGGAAAGTCGCCTGCAGGATGTTGATCTCGTCGATCTCCTTTGCAGTAGCAACACCAATGCCATAGGCAATGGCCTGTTCCTGAATCATGGGCATCAATTCCCGGCGACGCTTGTCTGTGAGTTTTTTGCTGTCATCCAATCCGGGAATCTCCAAATGATCCGGCAAAATGACCGCAGCCGCATACACAGGACCTGCCAGGGGGCCACGGCCTGCTTCATCCACACCGCAGATCACACCTACGCCTTTTTCGGCCAGGGCTTCTTCAATTTCCCACATATTCTTCTCAGCCATTTTTGTCCTCCACAGGCTCTTCGAAGGTGATACGGCCCAGTTTGCCGCTTCGGTATTCGTCCAACAGCACCTTTGCCATTCTTTCTGTGTTGATCTCACCGCCTGAAACCAGAAATCCACGCTTGCGGCCTGCCATTTCCAGTAATTCGTAACCGGGTGTTCCCTCCTCAGCTTCAAGACCATAGCGGTCTTTCAAAGACTGGGGATATCTACGATGCAACACCTGGATCAAATGGCAAGCCAGTTCTTCCACATCCAAAATACCGTCTTTGACTGCACCGGTATAGGCAAGCATCATTCCCACTTCCGGGTCTTCAAACCTGGGCCACAGAATACCGGGGGTATCCAACAGCAACAATCCATTATCCACTGTCACCCATTGTTTGCCACGGGTCACACCGGGACGGTTTTCTGCTTTCGCACCTTTCCGACCGGATATCTGATTGATCAACGTAGATTTTCCCACATTGGGAATACCCACGATCATCACACGAAGCGGACGGTTCATACCCTTAGCTGCATTACGGGCAATCTTCTCTTTCAACACCGAACGCACCGCCGGTTGGAAATCATTGATACCCTTACGGCTTTTGCAGTCCGTAGGAACAGCGGCCATGCCTTTGTTCTTAAAATAGGCCACCCAACGCTTGGTTGCCTCTGGATCTGCCAGGTCCATGCGGTTGAGCACCACGATCCTGGGCTTATCCCCACAAATCCCATCAATATCCGGGTTGCGGCTGGCAAAAGGAATCCGGGCATCCACGATCTCACACACCGCATCCACCTGCTTCAAATCCGCTTCGATCTGCCGTCGGGTCTTGGTCATGTGGCCGGGATACCACTGAATATTCATCTGCTCAGATTGCATCAACTGACCACTCCAATTCTTCCAAAGTCCTGCTTCTGCTCACCATAGTTCGTACCGGGAACAAATAAGAAAAATACCTTTCCCAGCACTTCCCGTTTGTCCACAAGGCCGATCTCCGGGTGTCTGCTGTCCTTGGATCCGTCGCGGTTATCACCCATTACAAACAGACATCCTTCATCCACCTGCAGGGGAAAAGTCACGCCTTCCTTTACCGTGGTCGGTGTCAGCGTATACGACTCATCCAAGGGCACAAGCGTATCCATGGAGTTACCCACATATACAATGCCCCGTTCAAAATCGATATTCACCCATTGCCCTTCTGTAGCAATGACACGCTTGACAATGGGCGCGCCGTTGTCAAAACTCTCCTTGCTGGCAACAATGATATCCCCATACTGAGGATCATGGTAAAAAGTACTGCTAAGCAACAGCAGATAATCTCCATCCAGCAGCGTTGCATTCATAGATGTACCGGAAACAACTACCACACGGAAAAGGAGCAGAAATACCAAAATCAGGCCTGCCAACAGGTATGCCAGGTCATGCAGATACATCAGGATTGTAGCCTGCCAACCGCTTTTCGTTTCCTTAACAGGTTTCTGTTTTTCAACAGGAGCCGGTTCTTCAACCGCTGCAGGCTGTGCATCAACAGCTGCAGATTCTTCATGCATCCAAGAATCCAACAACTGATCAATATCCGATTCCGTCATTTTGGGTGGGTTAACCATTTCATTCCGTTCTTTTTCGTCCACAACGATCACTCCAAACATCACATAGGCAAAGAGGATATAACTCCCCTTTTATGTTTTTCTATCATTATAAACCAAAAGTGTACAAAAAAAAAGAGGGCAAGCCCTCTTTTTTTTGCGGTTTTCTGTTAGACCTTCTCCTTGATCTTGGCAGCCTTGCCCATACGGTCGCGGAGATAGTACAGCTTTGCACGACGAACCTTACCGTGACGGACAGTTTCGATCATTGCAACATTGGGGGAATGCAAGGGGAAAACCTTCTCACAACCAACGCCGTAGCTGATACGACGAACTGTAATGGTCTCACCGATGCCACCGTGCTTCCGTGCGATCACAGTACCTTCAAACACCTGGATACGCTCGCGGGAACCTTCCTTAATGCGTACATGCACACGAACGGTGTCACCGACCTGAACCTCAGGCAGTTCTTCCTTCATGTACTGGCTAGCCAAAGCCTTAACCAAATCCATAATCTTGTCCTCCTTAAATATTAGGCGTTCTTACGGCGCATTTTAGCCCGCAGAGGACTCACCTTGATTTCAGACTGATGTATTATAGCACAGCATTTACCAAAAATCAAGCATTATTTTCGGAAAATTTTACATTTTTCTGTTCCGTTCTTCTGCACCCACTAATTCCCCTAACATATGGCCATGATGCAGTTTATAAGAAATAACCTGTGGTTTACATTTAATAAACTCATACGGATTGTTCCGTGTCGTCAAAGCCAACCACAGATTCGGTTACCATGGTCATGCTCTGTCCTGCCTCTGTGCCGTTAAGTGTGATCTTGCTTTCTATTTTCAGCAGTTTTCCATTTTGGAAGGTAACTGTGATCTGCTGATTGCCCGCAGTCAATTGGATGTTATTTCCAGCCAGGGCGGCCGAATACTCTGTCAAGTCCAATTGATCACAGGTCAAGACATATACATCCTCACCTTGCTTTTGCACGCCTGTTACAGCGTTTGCATCGAACCTTGCTGAGTTAATCAGGCTATCGATAAAGCGTTTGGCCTCCGATTCGGACTGGACAGCAGTATGTGTTTGTCCATCCGCAGTAACCGTTTGCTGCCCTCCTTGGTACTGAATCAGGAAACTCTGACCATCCATCTCGGCAGTAATCGAGTACGAATATGCGCCATTCTTACGTCCGTAGGTCACTGTGTCAATTTCTGTAGACGTTTGTGACATTCCCTGCCGTTCATAAGTAGTTTTTATGCCCAGCGTAAATTTGCCGACAGGAGCATCCTGTCTCTCCTTTAACGCGGTAGAAACCGTATCCATCACACGGACATCATCAACCGTCGTATACTCCTCTGTTTTCAGTTTGGCAGGATCAAATACTGCCGTGTTATAGGAGGAGTATTCTGCTGTTACGGAGAATTTCGGTATAGCCTCCCCTGCGCCTGAAGCAAAGATGAAAACGATCTCCATTTTCTGCACATAGAAATCCTTATTGGCAATCAGGCTTACTTCCATATCTGTAATGGGTGCGCCCAACACATCATCCGCAATCAGCAATGTCTTCAGCACTTTATCGATGGTTTTCTTGGTATAACCGGAAAATTTCAGATGCCAGGTATCGCCCTCTCCTTTTGAGAATTCTGCCTTTGTACAATCCGCAATCTCAATTTCATCAGTCAATTCGCCCTCTTGAAGCTGATCGTATTCCTCATGGGTCATTTCGGAGCAAAGTTTCTGCGCATATACTCCATTGTTGTTGGACACATACATCTTTCCATCATAATACGCCTCTACCAACGTGGTGGTTTCCTCCATGGAAAGTTCATCCGAAGAAACAGTATTGATGTATTCAGAATAATGACACTCTTTCGTAGAAAGCACGTAAGTTGAACCATTTAGTTCGAACGGATAGCCATTGCTGAAAAAGACTACCTGGGTCGTACCGGTCATCTCCATGGATTCCAGTGTGTTCATGGTTTCATCAACCTTTTCCCACAGTGCTGCGGCGCTTTCGGGCTCATAGGCAGGCTCACTGTCCGGCTGGCAGGCCGACAGGCCAAAGATCATCAACACGCCAAAAAGCAACGCGAAAATTGTGCGAATGTTTTTCTGCATAGTTGCAACCTCCCGTATATTTATATGCAAATTATAGCAATAATAGCCCAAATTGTCAACAAGTGCCAAAAAAGCACGCCCAAATTGGGCGTGCTTTCACATTATCGATGGATCAATTGTTTCTTGTGAAGACGACTCATAAGTGCCTTACAATCTGCAGAAAAGGCCTTATGATCAAAAATTAATGAGATCAGGAACGATAGCGGTGTGACCAGTACATATACCGGTATGATCAGCCAAAACCAGGGCCAGTATTTGATCTGTCCGGCAAACTCTCCAATGGGTACTGTCTTGAAAAAGTCCGGTGTGAACAGTGACAGGAAGTCTCCAATGGCATCATTGGTGCCGGGGCCCCAAATATACGAAGTATTTTTATAGCCGATGCCCAAAAACTCTTCGCGGTCCCGCAGAGGAATGAAGCCCAGTTCAGATTGGAATATCTGATTGAGCATGATAAACAGCATCAACAGCAACAGCCCGGTGGGCGCACTTAGCAGGCGCTTATAGGACAGTTGGTGATGTCCAAACAACACCATCAGTAACGGAACTGCCATCACCATCCAGTGGTGATAATAGAATCGCACAATGTCCAACTGTTCACCTGCCTGATCCGCTTTGGCAATCGGTTCCTGGGGATAAAACAGCGCAATTAAGCCACTAAGCATCCCAATGTAGAACATATAGTCCTTAACCTTGTCATTTTTTGACCAGAAAAAGAACGGAAACAGGGCAATATTTGCACCGCATATATTGACAAACCAACTATCCCGAAGCATACGGGCCTCGTCCACAGAATAAGGCGGAATATACACCTTCAGAAAGTGCAACAGCAAGCCAAATGCCAGCAGGCCGAATAGCACTCCTTTTTGAACTTTGGCGCTCTTATTGCGCAGGCCAAAATAAAGACCAAGGATTGCTCCTGCAGAGAGGATCAACCAAAAGAAATACCATCCATTGAACATTGCAATAAACATATCGCAAGCCCCTTTCCTATCTTTTTTCTGCTATAACTGTAAAATTTTACAAACCGAAAGTCAAGAGACTTAAGGAAGTCTTAAACCCATATTAAGTATTCCAAAAAAAGGACATCCCACAGGATGTCCTTTTTTGGTATTACTTTAAAGACGTTTCCACGGCACAAATCCGCCGATCCGATCTGCCGTAGGCCGTGGAAAATTCCAAGTCAAAGCACCTAAAAAGATGCTTAGGAGCAAGATCTCCGAACAGAAATCGCTTCCAAATCCGGCACACTGGAAATACCGCCGGATTTGGTTGTGGAAAGGCCTGCGCTGGTGCAGGCAAAGGAGACTACATCCCGCAGTTCTTCCTCGTTGAGTGTCTCAGGTGCTTTTGCATACTGCAGCAGTTTCCAAACTGCGCTTCCACCGAAAATATCGCCTGCGCCTGTGGTGTCCACCACTTTAATGTTAGACAGGCTGGGGACATGGCCCTTCGCGGTGGCATTTTGGAAGAAGCAGCCATCTGCACCGCAGGTGACAAACACCAACTTCACGCCAAAAGTGTCAAGCATGTGCTGTGCACCTTCCTGGACGCCCACACCGAAGAGGAATTCCACTTCTTCATCGCTGATCTTCACCACATCAGCCTGTCCAAGACCCCACAGCAGTTGCTGCTTGGCCTCTTCCAGGTCATTCCACAAAGGCTTACGCAGATTGGGATCGTAGGTAATCAGTTTCCCCTGCGCCTTTGCATAGGCAACAGCCTTTTGGGTAGCCGTACGGGCAGGTTCGTTTGTCAGAGAGAGTGTGCCAAAATGGAACACCTTGGCTTCATCAATCAGACTCAGATCCAATTCTTCAAAAGAGATACAGGTATCTGCACCGGGCTTTCGTGCAAAGGAAAATTCCCGGTCGCCGGTCTCATCCAGAGTCACGAAAGCCAAAGTCGTAAATACATCCTGGGCCATCACAATACCCTTGCTCTCAATACCGGCATCTTTCAGCGTCTGCACCAGCAGATTGCCGAATGCATCCTGTCCCACCTTACCCAGCAGGGCGGTTTTTCCACCGAATTTAGCCAGTGCGGCCAGGAAATTGGCAGGTGCACCGCCGGGATGGGCCGCCATGGTGGGGTATCCATCCGCGTCTTTACTGACGCTGGTAAAATCAATGAGCAGTTCGCCCAATGCCACTACATCCATCATTTTGCCTCCGGATATTCGTTGCAAAGCAAGCGGTAAGGTGCTTCATCTTCTTCGATGCTGGGGAATCTACCAACGGGGGGATTGAAGCGGTTGTCGGTATTGTCATCGTTACACTGGCTGACCTCGCCCAGCAGGACAGGTCCTGTGCCCTCCTCTACCGCAAAATCGTGATAGAGATATTGCTGAACATGAATGCTCTCACCGGGCGTCAAACGGATCTGTGTGCCTGCAGGAACGGTATAGGTACGGCCGTCGGTATGTACAGTCACGTCGGATACATAGTCGATCTCCTCATTGGGCAGGCTGTTATACACTCGAATCAGCACATTACCGCCGCCCCGGTTGATGATATCCTCGGTCTTATACCAGTGGAAATGGTTGGGGGCATACTGACCCTCTTTCAGATACAGCAGTTTTTCTGCATAAACCTTGGGATATTTGTCTGCCATGGCACGGTTTCCGTTACGGATGGTGATAAGACTGAAACCGAACTTATCAAAGTCGCCCATGCCGTAGTCGGTAATATCCCAGCCCAGCATACAGTCCCGAACCTCATCGTACTCATGGCCGATTGTCTGCCATTGCTCGGGGGTAAAATGGCAGAAAGGCGGCAGGTAGCAATGGTGCTTTTCACACATTGCTTCCAGCTCTTTCAGTGCTTTGTTAATTTCAGAACGTTTCATACAAATACCTCCTTAATATTTACCGTCATTATCCAAAATATATTGAATATCCAAATTCGCCCGGGGAATCTCAGAATCCAGGACCTGTCGGACCTGCTTGATCTTCCACCGCAAATGATACTCGCTGCCGATGTATTCCATAGACGGTTCAAAGCCCAAGCGAGAATCTGCCTGCACCAAAGGAATGGTTGCTTCGGCATTTTTGATCTCCGCCTCACCCAGCTCCACCATCTGACGGTGCAGGTCCAGCAGTTTCTTGCTGTCGGTCTCAGCATTGGCCTTGGTTCGCAGTATATTCCATCGTTTCACGTGAATGGTGGTACGGGCACAATGCTCCATATAATGAATCAAATTGCACAGACGCAGACATTCCTCTTTTTGCCAGCCGGTCAGTTCCTCGGCGATCTGCTCCAAAATGGCTCTGCCTTCCGCGAACTTTCTCTCCAGTTTTTCCAGGCACTTTGCCTCTTCGGGATGGCGCTGCTGGATGCGAGCTGTTTTGATCTGTCCAAAGGAAATATAGAAGAACACCTTGCTGGAAGCATAATCTGTTACACAAATGGCATTGCCGCCAAAATGGGCGTAGGGCACTTTGGGTATCCTTACGTCCACATTATAGACCAGCGGATAGGACGGTCCTACACGGAAGGGGCCATACTGATCCTCATTGGTGCAGATGTAATAATTATAACCTTCGCTGAGTTTCTGCCAGGCTTCCACAGCCTTGTCCGCCAACCGATCGCCGTACAACTCCGCGGCCAACTGGCGAATTGCATCCTCGCCGGGCGTTCTGGGCGATGTGAACATTTTCTTTTCCAGCTTACTGATAAAGGACGGGCAGAATCCAAAATGATGGGATTCCATTACGCCGCAGAGACCATACTTATCTTTGGCCTCCAACATAGCCTTATAGCGCCGATTCCAATGATAGGGCATCGGCACAAAAGGTACGGTACCAAAGTCCCAATTTCGACCGGCACTGTTGGCCTGCGTGTACAAACGAATGCCACGTTCTTTTGCGCGTTTCGCTTCGCTCAAGAAATAAGCACCGGCTTCCGGGAAAGAAATGGTATAGTCGCATGAACGGGTGCGTACGCCGTCCACCAATTTCTCCTCAAACATCTCGAAGGTTGCCATCAGTGAGATATCCGTGGGCAGAGAATCAATGAGTTCCAAGCGTTCCTTTTCAGAGCAGTAACCCCAGTTATATGTCCAGAAAACAATATCAACATCAGCGCGGTACTTGCGCAATGTATCCTTAAGGCGGGCCAGCCATAACGGATAGTCAAAACAAGGGATCCAGCCAGCGGTTGGCTTCGGATTAGGAATGCCATCCGAAGCATTTGTAGCATGCGTTCCTTTGGAAACGCGGGGGTCTTTACTGGGAAATTCTACAGACTCACCCACCAACACAACGCCCTTAAAACCGGGGCATTCCCGGAACAGTTCACCATAGGTTGCCTCAAATTCCGCAGCAGAACCCGGATCGTCGGGATGCAGTTTTGTGGAGAAATAACTGTAGGCATACACATCCAGACCGTACTTCCCTGCCCTGTGAATCAGTTCGTTAAAATCCAAATAGCCAGTAGGTGTTTTATTCACCCCGCTGACGAAGATCAGAATGGCATCCATACCTGCATGGGCAATGGCAGACAGATGCGCATCAGGATATCTGTCCAACTGATAGCCGGAGTGGACCATACGGGGAGAAAATTCCGGGGAATAAGTTGTGGTGCCAATGGTCAAATAGGGCGCATGGATGCTGTTCATCCGATCCTCAATCTGATAACAACCCTGGGCACAGCCACGCTCGTCAATACCACAGACAATGATGAAATCCTCGCTTACAGAAATGCGATAGGAAGCAGGGATCTTCTCGCCTTCCCAAGCAACGCCCATCTGCTCGCAAGTAGCAACCAAAATGGTCTTTTTCGGTAGGTCAGACAGATCTGACTTACGCCGAATAGCTACTGAAGCATTCAAAGAGGTCAGCAGGTAATCCTGCAGATCCTGAACGCCGGTATACAGTACCCTATCGGCGGATTTTGCGATCACAATATTCCAGTTATCGACACAAACTTCATTGGACTTAGGAATATACTGCACATCCAAAATATCCGGGCAGTGAATCTGCAGCATTTCTTTACGAAATTCATATGTTCCGTGCATAATGTATCCTCCGTTTTACATTTGCTTTTTATAGCCAGCAGGATGAAGATATGCATTACGAATCAGGTCACTGTTTGATACAACTCTCTGATAACATTTTTGCATAGTTACCCCTGATGACATTATGTCACACTACAATAAAATGTCAAGTATTACTTATCTCAATATTTAAAAATTACAATCATTTTACCAGGCAAAAAAGCACACCGTACGGTGTGCTTTTTGACTAAGTTTGCTGTCAACCAAAAGCGATTTTTGGAAATTCAACCCATTCTTTCATACAGATACGCAAACGCGAAGAAAAAGGCAGGCAGATACAAAATGCTTGTAAAAACATCAATGACAACACCTGTAATAGACCGCTGTTATTTCCGCACTATAAAATACAATCCAACCAAAAGAGCAACGCCCAAAAACAATGTACACAGCGAATAGCGTTTCAATTTCATATCATCACCGTCTGTGTGTATTATAGCATATCGGCTGCGAGAGGGCAAGGTAACATGATATATTGCAATAGGAGAGGTTTTTACCGCCCAAATTTGTTTGCATTTTTCCGTTGGCAAAATTATGGTCCGCCTCCGTCCACCCATCGGCGGCAACAGTCCACCGGACAGTTGCCTTTAGATGGTTCAAATCTTGGCCAGACTCCAAAAGAAAAAGGACACCTTACGGTGTCCTTTTTCTTTTGGGACCGACACTCAAAATGGAACTGGTCTAAAAACCTGATTTTCTTCACTTTTCTTTAAAAGATTGTTTAACCGAAATCGTAGCACAAACAATTCGCAAAATAACATATATAAAAAACAAAGCAAATAACACAATTACTTCTTCACCAAAGACTTCTGATACATACTTATAAAGAAAATGTGCTATTGAATCCGTAAAAACTATACTCAATAAAGTTAAATTAGAAACAGCATTAAGTATAGATTTTGTTATGGTTTTTGGTTTTACTAAAAAATAGTAAACCGTATAAAATAAATCTAATTCGTAAAAAACAACAAAACCACCAACAACTAATATTATAGCCGCGCCAAAGCCCACCATAATATCGTCGTTAGCCACTTCATATTTATATGTATCTATGGCACCAACAATAAAAATTATTGCAGTAATTAAAATCAACAGTAAAAATCCACCGATAATTATTTTCTTCTTCATTTCATCACCGCCTTGGGTGTATTATAGCATAAACGCCGCGTAGCCGCAATACTTCTTCACTATTCACTATTACCTATTACTTCCCAAAAATCCCGTTCTTATATTTTTAGTGAAAAGTGAAAAAGTAAAATCCCGTCCTCTTACGAGAACGGGATTTTTGTCTCTCTTGTACGAAAAAGAACTGGGTGAAAACCGAGGATTTTCTTTAATATTTGCAAAGAATATATTTATCCTTTACGAAAACAGATAATTTATTTCTAATTTCTTCAACTGTTCCGCCTTCAAGGGTGGATTTATCAACAATATAAACTTGATTGCTCGTTTGATACATAAATAAATACTTTGTAGTTTCGTAAACTTTTACAAACAAGGAATATTCGATTTCAGCTTCACCGTTATATTCTTCCCCTGTCGTAGTAACAAAAATTTTTTCGTCAGTAAAATTATATTCATTTTGTGTGTTTTTCATCTTTGCCAAGGCTTTATATCTAACCTTAGGATAGAAAAACCACATATATGCATTCCTCAAAAGAATAATAATACCCGAAATCGCAACTAAAACCAAATAGATATCCATTCCAAACACAATAATTTCTAGAATTACTAGGGCCAATAAAACACTGAATAACACATTCAAAGATGTCATTCTTTTTTTAGGGTCGCCTTTCTTAAACATAGTAAAATATGTAAACGCTTTTACTGTTTCTAAATCAAGTTTGCATTTCGCTTTAATTTCCATAAAATCACCGCTTTGGATGTATTATAACATAAAAGCGTCTATAAATTAAGGCGAAGTCTTGGATGTAATCCGACGAAGTCGGAATGTAATCATTTCGTAGAAATGTATGTAATTAATCCGAAGGAAGAAACATACAAAGCTTACGCTTTGATGACATACAGTTCGCAAAGCGAACTGATTACATACTCGCTCACGCGAGATTACATACCAATCCTTCGGATTGGATAAAAAAGACAAGTCCTTCGACTTGTCTTTTTTTGGGTATTTCGAACTTAATGACACGAATTTAATCTGCCTAAAAACCGAGGATTTTTTATACTTATAATATATACAGGAGATTTCATTAAATAATTGCAAAAACAAAAGGAATTGTTATAATGGCGAGCAAATGCGAAATAATCGCAATTCCCGCCGCAACCGAAGTATCCTTGCCATAGGCACTGGGAATAACTATAGTATTTAATCCAAGTGGCATTTGTAAAGAGCACAAGGCACAGATGAAAATTGTTTTCGGCATTTTAAAATAAACAGAAATTCCGACAAAAACCAAAGGGATAACAATAAGTCTGATTATTGAAATAATATACACACTTACATTTGCAAACGCTTTTCTCAAAGGAAGTGATGATACTACTACACCTGTTAAAATCATAGCAATAGGAGACATGCAATCACCGGAAATATCTATAATTGACAATGTCCATTTAGGAAGCGGTATGCCACACAAGCCTATTATCATGCCTATAATCATGGAAACAAACATTGGATTAATAAAGGATTTCAAGCTCTCTTTAATTGTTTGTTTTTTATCGCAATCCGCTATAAGCAATCTTGGGACGCCCCAAATGTAAATCAGTATCCACAAAGGAAGTGTAAATATTAAGTATTCGAAGAAAATATCGGGAAAAAGAGCGCTGACAACTGCGTTTCCCATAAATCCAAAATTTGAAAAAGATAATCCGTATGTATAGATTTTTTGGGTGTACTTATCCTTTGTTACGGCCTTTGAAGCAAAAATTGCAATAGGAATTACTATAAACTCAATCAGGAAACTTATCACCATTAATTTCCATGCCGTACTGATTTTTTCTATAGTAAAGTTTTCAATAAACGTTCCCATAACCAGCGAAGGTATGAAAACTGTATTTTCAAGTTTTGATAAAGCAGATGCTGCATTTTCAGGCAATACTTTACACTTGGCAATAACATAACCTATTATTATAAAGCCAAATAAAAATAATATCTGATTTAATGTGGATGCAAAAACAGTCATTCTTTTACATCGCTTATCAGCGATTTTCCCTCCCATTCTTTTGACGGGGTAACCCCCATAATATCAGCTATGGTCGGCGCAATATCAAGGATACTTACTCCGCTAAGTTCTTCACCCGGAGAAAACTGAGGACCGTAAAACACCATTGGTATTGTCATATCCTCATCCATATCACTTCCGTGACTTCTGTCATATCCTCCATAGTCAGCTGTTACAATTATGGTATATTCTCCGTTTGTTTCTTCAATTACCCTCTTAACATTGCTTATTGCGCGGTTAATATAATTAAGACTATTCCTAGCGGTGACGGTCGAACGACCGTCACCGCCTGACTTTAAGATATGGTTTTATTATCTAACAAACTTTTTTCTCATTACGATTGTTGAAATACTGCCAAATCCGCTAACAACAAGCAGAGCAACCCAAAGCCACATCATACTGTTATCGCCGGTCTGCGGAGAATTAACATCATCAGAAGGCTTGTTGCCGGGATCGGTAGTGGTGGTGCCTACGTTGTATTCGCAGGTATCGCACTTGCCGTCGTTGTTAGCATCTGCGTGAGCAGCCTTGCTGTTCTCGATGATAACGCCACAAGCTACTACAGTGCATTCCTTCCAATGGTTATCCTTGTCGGACTTCCAAGCAGACTCGGTATGACCGTTCTTGCTGATGTTGCCCCAAACTGCAAGGTCAGTAATTTCCTTTGCGCCGAGCGCATCTTCAAAGAACTTGCCACAGCCTTCGCACTTGTAATATGCTTGTTTGCCGCCCTCTGTGCAGGAAGGATTAACCTTATCAACTGGCTTAATATCGCAGGTGTGTCCTGCAGGAATGGTTTCCCATACTGCAGTTACGGTAGTGTCAGCAGTAACGGTAATCTTGTCGCCAACTGCCTTTTCGTTGCCGTCAACGCTCCAAGCCTTGAACCGCTTGCCATCAGGAGCAGTAAAGCCGTTTTCAGGAAGAGTATATTCGCCGGAAACACCGGTTACGTCTGCCATTGTACCAGTTCCGCCATTAGCCGCAAAGGATACGGTGTAGGTGGTAGGAACAACCTGCTGCTGTTCCCAAGTAGCAACGAGAGTAATGTTGCTGTTTACTGCAGTGTTGAAATCGTAAGCAGAACCGTTCAGAGTCCAGCCCTTGAAATCAAAGCCATCCTTGGTAGGATCGGTAGGCTTGGTTGCCATCTGACCTTTTTCGATAGTTTGAGCTGTCACAGCAGAGCCACCGTTGGAGTCAAAGGTTACGGTAATATCGCCCTTTAAAGCCACATCAATGTCGAAACTAAATTGATTTTCCGGCAAGAAAAACTGCTCACGTATTGTGGAATAGTATTCTACCTGAACCTTTTTTCCATCTTCGGAAAAATACAACATCGCAACCATTCCTGTTGCACCTTCATCACGGTCCACATATTGCGGATCTATCAACATCTGTGTGACAATATTTCCATGTTCTCCTTTATCCTGTGCCATGATAATTTTTTCACACGGATCATGTCCACACAGAACTAAAACAATATTCTTATGCTTAGAAATTAGTTTTTCCCAGACATCATCACCATCGTTATAATTAGAATTATACTTTGATGGAGGTGCAGTATCTTGAGAATCTAAAGTAGTTCCATCTTGGTATAAATAAGCATGAGTAGTTATAATAACATTATGGTGCGGATGTGCTGATATAATTTCACTCGCCCAATCAATTACATCGTCTTTAATGCCAAAGTCTAAAGCGAATACAAGATAATCAATGTTTCCTACCGAAAATTTTATCCAAGAATTATCAATGTTACCTTCTTTAAAATAACCACCGTTTTCAAATTGTTTGCAGTAATCATCCGTGCCCATATACTTAGTAAATGATACGTTGTCATTCTGATAAACGCCATCATGATTTCCGCGATTTAATAAGTATGGAATCTCGCCATCTAATTTAGATATTTCTCTTTGTGCACGCTCCCATTCGCGCACATCATTATTTTCGGTAATATCTCCCAATCCAAAAACATATTTAATTTTCTTTTCATCTTTATTTGCAAGTATATAATCATAGATTTTTGAAAGATTATTTGTATTATTTTGCACATCTTTCCACACTACAGTTTGGGTGTCTCCTACCACCGCAAAGGAGTATGCATAATCTGTTACCGGTTCTTTGTCAGCAAAGTAACGCATTCTTAAATTCATGTCATTACCGTTATCTGACTCATCTATAATATCTTCTTGTGTTGCAGACATAAGTTCATAATACGCAAACAAACTGTTATCATCTTTGTTTACACCGAGTGTATAAAGGTCCATAATGTCACTTGATGTAAGCACATTTTCATATAATGCAACTTCAAGAATTTTCCCTTTGAAATATTGTCCATTTCCCGTGCGTAAATCACCGCCCAATGCCACCTTTGAAGAAACATCGCTTAAAGAAATATCATAAGGTGCGGTCTTCTTTCCACGACAAGCGCCATTCACATAACATGATACTTCATTGTTTTCCTCATCAATAGTAAAAGCGAGATGCACCCACTCTTCTGCGCGAATGTCTATTCCAGTGAAAATAATACTGCTTACCTCGTTTTTTTCATTCACATGATAAAAGCGAGGGTTACCAGAAGAATAAATCTCAAAACTATAACATTCTTTTTGAAGTTCATAATTTCCTAAAATAACTCCTCCACGTTCTTTATCTGCTAATGTTTCAGGTAAATAAATCCAAGAAGAAATTGTGTGTACTTGTTTTGAAAGTGCTTCTTCTGTCTGGTATTTTATATCATCATCGAATGAAATACCTTTTTCGAGAGACTCGTTATTATAGATTCCGTTTACATCAATATTTAAATTTAAATCTCCTACAATGTCATATCCATGTTTAGACAAATCAACATTAGGAATCACACTACCGTCAAAATTGTATGCTGCGATTAAATCAGAATCGGAAAAATCAATATTTTCAATATTGGTGTTTGATATTTCGGTTGCTGTACGCACATCACTCCAAACCGCAATATCAAATATTTCTCCTTTAAAATAATTCTTATTACCGCTACGTAAATCTCCACCTACAACCAACTTATTACTAATAGCAGGTTCCTGCATATCCGTAACAGATAAACCGTTATTATCTTTACTAAGTCTTTGCATTTCGATGCCGTCTACATAACAAATAATTGCAGTTTCATCCCGTACTACAGTAAGTCTTACAGGTTGACCCGTACACACATTAACCGAATCAAATATATATGACCAACTAGTGCTCTTATTATTTTTGCTGTTATAATCATTTATATATAGACGAGGATGTCCATCAGTATATATTTCAAAAGACAACGCATCTTGATTCCAATCTTTATAATTTCCTAAAATCGTACCGCCTCGTTCTGTTAAATTTGCATCTAAACAAATCGTTGCCTCAAACGTATAAGGTTGAATATCAAATATCTTTTCTATTTCACAGACCTCATTAGCGGTAGGAGTAAATGACTGATTATTTTCCCCAGCATTAACTGGTACTATGCCGCATTCCCCCAAAAAAATACTACCCAAAACCAAAGTCAAACATATTAAACTAACAAAAAACTTCTTCATTTACGTTACCTCTTCTCATATAATAATCTATTGGCAGAAACCTGTGAATGTAAAAACATTCATTTGTTTATTTCGCACTTATCAGCGATTTTCCCTCCCATTCTCTTGACGGGGTAACCCCCATAATATCAGCTATGGTCGGCGCAATATCAAGGATACTTACTCCGCTAAGTTCTTCACCCGGAGAAAACTGAGGACCGTAAAACACCATTGGTATTGTCATATCCTCATCCATATCGCTTCCGTGACTTCTGTCATGTCCGCCGTGGTCTGCTGTTACGATTACGGTATATTCTCCGTTTGTTTCTTCGATGACTCTTTTAACATTACTGATTGCATGGTTAATATAATCAAGATATACATCACTCATCCAACCGTTATCATGACCGCCTTTTTCATCTGTTTCAACCATATAAAGAAACACAAAATCCGGCTTTGCCAACGCAATATAATCAAGCGCTCTGTCAGTAAGCATTCTGTCAGTATGTTCAAAGGAATATGCATTAATATAATCCGCTTTTTTCAAAGAACCAGGTATTGACACATCCCGAAGCGGTTCCCATCCATAAAACATTGCGGATACTTTGTCCGCTTTTTTCAACTGCTCAAATAAGCCGCTTATCGGTCTTACCTGAGGTGTGTATGCGTTTGTTGTTATGCCATGCCTTTCCGGAGAAACACTGTGAAATATTGACATATGGCAAGGAAGTGTAACAGACGGAAAAACTGTTTTTGCATTAAATGTGTAAGCCGCTATTTTTGTCAACTCATCAACATAAGGATTTTTACATTGCTTAAGTCCGTCCGGTCGCATACCGTCAATCGAAATTAAAATAACCTTATTTTTCATATTTTCAAACTCCATATCGTATATCTTCGAGCGCTGTATTTCTTAAAGAAACATGTTTTAAATAGTCTTCATAATTAAGTGAAGCTATTGTGAGCATAAGTGCATCTATTACACACATATGCGCTATGCGTGCAGATACAGCTTCGACAGGATAATTTTTTTCATCAGAATACACAGAAACCGAATAATCGCTCTCTGTATATAAAGGACTTTTTGTAAAGCTGGTTAATGATATAGTAGTTGCACCAGCTTGCTTTGCAGAACGCATTGCATCAACAACGGCTTTTGTTCTCCCGCTGTGTGAAATTCCAAAAGCAACATCCCCTTTTTTCATATTGCTTGCCATAACATTCATTTGCAAAATGTCTGTGTACACATAAGCCTGAACATCAAGTTGCGAAAACCTATACGCAGCATCAACTGCAACAACAGAAGATGTACCCACACCAAATATTAAAATGCGGTTCGCTGATGCAAGTTTTTTTGCCATTTCATCTATTTTTGAAAAATCAATCATTTGATAGGTGCTTTTAAGTGTATTTATACCAGAATTAAAAACCTTATTGAAAATCATCTTTGGATCATCTTCTTTATCAAACGGAATGTTATTTTCACTATAACCTTCGTTGACAACTGCAGTGACCAACAAAATCTTTAGTTTTGCAAAACCCTCCACACCAATAGATTTGCACATACGATTAACAGCTGACGGAACCGTCCCGCAAGCACTTGCAAGTTCTTTCGCCGTCATATTTATGCTTTTTTGGGGAAACCTCAAAATATATGATGCAATTTTTTGTTCCGTTTCCGTAAGGTGATCAAACAAATTATGCATTGTAGCAATAATCATCATTAAAACCCCTCTTAGAACATCATTCTATATTTCTTACTAGTGTTAGAAACCATTTCTAATATATCACGATTTTTCAACATTGTCAATGAAAAACCCAAAAACACATTGTTAGTCGCTTCTGCTTAATTTAGTTCGTTGAAAAACAAAAAAGAAAAGACACGATCAAAATCGTGTCTTTTTTGGGAGGTACCGCCCAGATTTGTTTGCATTTTGCTCCGTTGGAGCAAAATTATAGTAGCCACCAGTTTTTGAACTGGTGGCAGCAACATGCCACCGGCATGTTGCGATTTAGGTCATTCAAATCCGGCGTAGCCGGAAACAACAAAAGACCACCCTGTTGGGTGGTCTTTTGTTGTTTTGGAGGTACCGCCCAGATTTGAACTGGGGAATGAGAGTTTTGCAGTCTCTTGCCTTACCGCTTGGCCACGGTACCATATGAAATTAGGAACGCGTAGCGTTCCTAATCTATTTCTGGAGCGGGTGACGAGGCTCGAACTCGCTACCTCCACCTTGGCAAGGTGGCGCTCTACCGGATGAGCTACACCCGCATCTCGGTCCCCTTTTGGGAACCGTGGTGCCTCCGGTCGGAATCGAACCAACGACACGTGGATTTTCAGTCCACTGCTCTACCGACTGAGCTACAGAGGCATATGAGGAGAATGTTTCCTCCCCACGCACCATGCGATGCGTATTAAAAATGGCGACCCGGAACGGACTCGAACCGTCGACCTCCAGCGTGACAGGCTGGCGTGCTAACCGACTGCACCACCGGGCCAAATGGTGGTGGGAACAACAGGGCTCGAACCTGTGACCTCCTGCTTGTAAGGCAGATGCTCTCCCAGCTGAGCTATGCTCCC
>JAZOLS010000071.1:0-7573 GCA_045653245.1 Faecousia sp. | reverse complement strand
AGCGGCGGCACAACGGCCATCAGCACACCGGAAACCGTGTGGGTCAGATACCAGCCCTCCCGGCGCAGGGGCAGGGCGGGAACGCCGTAGCACAGCCGGGTGTTATGCAGATCCCCAAACAGCAGCTGGGCAGCCAGGAAGGCATAGCCCGCATTCACCAGGCCCATGGGGCCGATGAGGGAGTTTAAGTCCCGGGCGGCGGAATAGGCCCGGTCATTGAAATAACTGCCGTAAAAGCCGGACAGGACATGCATGATCAGCAAACCGCCGATCAGATACAGCGCCCACAGGGGGAAGAACCGGGTCAGGTCCTTCTTCAGGACGGTCTTATCAAAGAACGATGTTCTTGACTTCATAGTTCACACCTCCCAGTTCGTAAATGAAAATTTCTTCCAAAGAAAGGGGCAGCAGGTCGTAATAGACGGGGTTGGTCTGCTCCACCTGGGCTTTCACCTGCTCCATGGAGCCCCGGACGATCATGGTCCGCAGACGGCCGGAAGCGGTTTCGTGGAGGATGTCCAGCCCCTCGGGGGTGGCGCCCACCATCTGCAGCTTGGTCACGGAGCCCTGCATATCCGCAAGACTGCGCTCCAGGAGCATCCTGCCGTGGTCCATAATGCCCACGTGGTCGCAGATGTCCTCCAGCTCCCGGAGGTTGTGGGAGGAAACCAGCACGGTTGTCCCTCTTTGTGCAACGTCCGACAAAATCAGATTCCAAACCTGACGACGCATGACGGGGTCAAGGCCGTCTACCGGTTCGTCCAGGATCATCACATCCGGGCGGCAGCAAATGGTCAAGTGGAAGGCCGCCTGCTTTTGCATACCTTTGGAAAAACGGCGGATCTGTCCCTTTTTGGGGAGTTTGAAGATGTCATACAGTTCTTCGAAGAGTTTGTTGTCGAATTTGGGGTACATACTACGGTAAAACCGGCGCATTTCTTCCAGGGATGCGGAGGGAAAATAGAAAATATCGTCGGGTATGTAGCCCATGCGGGCTTTCAGCGCGGTATTTTCATAGATGGGCCGGCCCTCCATGAGGATCTCGCCACAGTCCGGGCGGTACACGCCGGTGAGGTGGCGGATGGCAGTGGATTTGCCAGCTCCATTCGGGCCGACCAGTCCGTAGATCGCGCCCTGAGGCACAGTCATAGTCAGATCATCCAAGGCTTTGAAACTGCCGAAAGTCTTGGTAACATTTTTCATTTCAATCATTTTCATTTCCCCCTTTCGACAGATGTCGGATCAAGTCTTCTTTTGAGATGCCGGCGTGTTCCATGCGATTGCACAGATCCGCAAATTCCTGCCAGAGTTCCTTTTGCCGGGCATCTGCGATGGCGGGGATCGCGCCCACGAAATTGCCCTTCCCCGGCACACAGACGATCCAGCCCTCCTGTTCCAGAATTCTGTAGGAACGCTGGATGGTGTTGGGGTTGATGGTTAATTGCGTTGCCAATTCCCGTACTGAGGGCAGGCGGTCGCCCTCTCTTAGGATGCCGGCAAGGATCTGTTCCCGGATTCCATCGCAGATCTGCACATAAATGGGCCTTGCGTCCCGATAATCCAAGGTGAACAAAACATCCCCTCCTTTAACTGTACTAATTGTCCTAGTACAGTTAATATAACAGAGCCGAAAGAATTTGTCAAGGGGGATTTTGGGAGAACCAAGGCACCTAATAGCGTGGAGGTATTTTTCACAAATTTTTCAATTTCTACTAGCCATAGGGCGCAGTTTCGTGTAGAATAAAAGTAGAACCTGTGAGAGGAGGGGATCGTATGCCTTCTGTATATGCTCATTACCGCATGGGTGTGGGGTTGTTGCCCACGTTCCCGGCGGATGTACGGCGCACCATTGGGCGGTTTCGCCGGCTCTTTGATGTGGGTCTTCATGGCCCGGATATTTTCCTTTACTATAATCCGGTGTTGCCAACGTCGGTAGGTTCTCTGGGATCCAAGTACCACGCGCAGACCGGCCGGGAATATTTTCAGCGTGTGTGCCGGGTGGCGAGACTGGAAAAGAGCGAGGCGGCTCAGGCGTATATCTATGGCGCATTGTGTCACTATGCCCTGGATTCGGCCCTCCATCCCTATGTGAACGAACAGGCGGCCCTGATCGGCGTGCCCCATGGGCAGATCGAGGTGGAATTCGACAGATTCCTTTTGGAAAAGGACGGAAAGATCCCTCCGGAATCCCAGGATTTCAGCCCTCATCTGAACCTTACTCCCGGCGAATGTGCTACAGTTGCTAAATTCTACCCCCCTGCGTCTTCACGGCAGGTGCAGGAAAGTCTGCGAAATATGGCGGCTTCGGTTAAATTGTTTGCAACCCCAGAGGGCGCACGGCGCACGGTTCTGCGCAAGAGCATGGAACTGATGAAACTTCCCATCCGGGGAATGCTGATGACCACAGGGCCCAATCCGCAATGCGCCCATCTGGATGTACCCATGCTGGAAATCTATGACCGGGCGGTGGAATCTTTTCCGGAACTTCTCAGTCAGTTGCAGGCCCATATGACCTACAACGGTGTATTCGGAGAAGAATTTACAAAAATATTTGGATAAATAGAGGTAACCATGAAGAGAGAAAGACTGTCACCCCTGGAAAAAAGCTGGATTTTATATGATGTGGGCAACTCTGCATTCGTTCTGCTTTGTTCCACATTGCTCCCCATTTATTTCAATGCTTTGGCCACCGCCGGCGGCTTAAGTGAAGACCTGTATTTATCCTATTGGAGTTATGCAGGCTCTATTGCTACCGCGTTGGTGGCCATCATCGGCCCAGTCTGCGGTGCCGTAGCGGACCAAAAGGGTTTCAAGAAACCCATTTTCCTGCTGTGCCTCTCCTTGGGCGCCATCGGCTGCGCCGCGCTGGGCATCGCCTGGAGCTGGCTGGCATTTTTGGTGATCTTCGTCATTGCCAAGGTGGGATTCTCTTCTAGTTTGGTGTTCTACGATTCTATGCTTGCTGAGGTCACCACAGAAGAAAAGGCCGACCGGGTCTCCTCCGCAGGCTATGCCTACGGCTACATCGGCTCGGTGATCCCCTTTGTGATCTGCCTGGCGTTGGTTTTGGGCTATGAACTCATCGGCATCAGTCAGACCACCGCGCTGATCATTGCATTTTTGATCACTTCCTGTTGGTGGATCTGTTGCTCCGTCCCCCTTGTGAAGAACTATCGGCAAACCGCCTATGTGGAGCGCCGGGAACATCCCATTCGGAATGCCTTTGGCGAACTGGGTAAGACCTTGAGGCACGCAAAAGAAAACCCCAACATTTTGTTCTATCTGCTGGCGTTTTTCTTCTTCATCAACGGCGTTTATACCATCATCGACATGGCAACGGCCTACGGCACATCCCTTGGCCTGGACACCACCGGTCTGTTGTTGGCGTTGCTTTTGACGCAGATCGTGGCATTCCCCTTTGCCATCCTGTTCGGACGGCTGGCATCCAAGGTATCTGCCGGCAAACTGATGAAGATCTGCATCATTTCTTATGCGGTGATCATTCTGTTTGCGGTGTTCCTGGTGGCGCAGTGGCAGTTCTGGCTGTTGGCGGTGTTCGTGGGTATGTTCCAGGGCGGCATTCAGGCACTGAGCCGTTCCTATCTGACCCGGATCATCCCTGCAGAGCGCAGCGCGGCCTACTTTGGTTTGATGGATATCTGCGGCAAGGGCGCATCTTTCCTTGGTATGCTGCTGGTGGGTGTTGTGAACCAGGCGCTGACCGGTGTGACGTTGAATGTGTTCGGCATCGAATTGCAAAATGCCAATATTGCGGTGAGCGCACTGCTGATCCTCATGGTCATTGGCTTTGTGCTGTTCTGCAAGGCAGATAAGATGAATCAAAAGTAATTTTGACTTCAAAAGCAGGGCTTTGGCCCTGCTTTTTTAGCCTTCCCCCGGGGGAGAGTATATGTATGTCCACCAGAAAGAAAAATTATTGCCAATCATTGTCAAACCAAAACATCTGTGTTATAATGTGTATCATTCTGTGTGAAATGAGGTGAGGAGCATGATTTTTGGCAAGCACATCAACCGATACTATCTGAAATACGGGCCAATGCTGTTGCTTGGTTTGGTCGCCCTGGTGCTGGTGGATGCACTGCAGCTGGAGATCCCGAAACTCTATGGTGCGGTCATCGACGGTATGAAAGCCGGTGTGGTGGTTTTAGAGGATGGCACGAAAATTCCCTTTGATATGGCCTATGTATTGGACACCATCTGTATGCCTATGGTCAAGATCATTTTGGCGATGGTATTCGGCCGTTTTTTGTGGCGTGTGTGCTTTCTGGGCTCCGCTGTAAAACTGGAGGAGAGTCTTCGCAACCGGATGTTTGACCATGCCAAGGACTTGAGCCGGGAATATTACCAGGTCAACAAGGTGGGCGATCTGATGAGCCTGTTTACCAATGACCTGGATACGGTGCAGGAATGCTTCGGCTGGGGTATTATGATGTTCTTTGATGCGGTACTGTTGGGCGTTTTGGCCATCAACGATATGCTCCGCATGAGTCCTGTGCTGACTTTGCTGTGCCTGATCCCCATGGCGTTTTTGCTGGCATCGGCCACCATCGTGGGCAAACGGCTGACTAAGAAATGGGACATCCGCCAGGAGGCGTTTTCCAAACTGTCCGATTTCTCTCAGGAGAGTTTTTCCGGCATTGCGGTCATCAAGGCGTTTGTAAAAGAGGCCAAGGAACTGTGGGCTTTCAAGAAACTGAATGTAGAAAATGAGGATGCAAACGTGGACCACACCAAAACCGCGGTTACATTCCGGGTGCTGGTTACCATGTTTGTGGAAAGCGTTATTTGCATCATCCTGGGCTACGGCGGATACCTGGTTTATCAGGGCAGGTTCACCGGCGGTCAACTCATGGAGTTTATCGGCTATTTCAACGCCATCATCTGGCCCGTTATGGCCGTGTCCGAATTGATTGACATGACTTCCCGGGGTAAGGCATCCATGGCACGGATTGCAGAACTTTTGGATGCGCCCGTTCATGTGAAGGACAAGCCCGGCGTGCAGGATCTGCCTGAAATCCGGGGCGATATCGAGTTCCGGGATCTGACTTTCCGCTATCCCGACGGGGAGTTTGACGCGCTTCGCAATGTGTCCTTTACCATCAAAGCCGGCGAAAATGTGGGCCTGGTGGGCAAGACCGGTTCGGGTAAGACCACTCTGGTGGATCTGATTTTGCGGACTTACAATGTGCCCGACGGTACGGTGTTCATCGATGGCCACGATGTCAATGATGTGTCCATCCGTTCCGTCCGGAAGGGCTGTGCTTATGTTCCCCAGGACAATTTTCTGTTCTCCGATACCATTGAAAACAATATCGCCTTTGGTGTGGACAAGCACGATCTGAATACTGTTGCCAATGCCGCAAAACTGGCGGATATCCACAGCAACATCCGGGAATTCAGCAAGGGCTACGGCACAGTGCTGGGCGAACGGGGCGTGACTGTCTCCGGCGGTCAGAAGCAGAGAATTTCCATTGCCCGGGCGCTGATGAAAGATGCACCCATTCTGATTTTGGACGATTCCGTTTCCGCAGTGGATACCAAGACGGAGACCACCATCCTTTCCAACCTGCGGCAGACCCGCGCAGGCCGTACCACAATCTTGATTGCCCACCGTATTTCCACCATCGAGAAGATGGACAAGATCCTGTTCATCGACGATGGCGCACTGGCGGCTGTGGGTACCCATGAGGCGCTGTATCAAAGCAACGCCGAGTACCGAAAGATGGTTGACCTGCAACGGCTGGAGGAAGAGGAAGGAGGCGGTAGCAATGCGTGAGTATTTACCTATATTGATCGTGGGGGCCATCATCGGCCTGTTCACCACTTTCTTCCTGATCGCCTATGCAATCCTGCGCCGGCATAAAGAAGACATGACCGACCGAGATCGGAATATGTCCGATAAGGAGATCGTCACACGGCTTCTGCGGTATGCCAAGCCCTACTGGAAGGGTTTTATCGCTGTGTTCTTCATCATGCTGTTTTCCATCGTGTATGAGGTGGTTTCTCCCTTGCTGATGGGCACGCTGACCAAACTCATCCAAAGCGATACCTTTGGCCTGACCCAGTTGTTCACACTGGTGGGGGTGTATGCCGGCATTTTGATCGTTTCGCTGATCTGCACCTATTTCCAGGCCATGATCCTGCAGAAGACCGGTCAGAAGATCCTGTCTCAGATCCGGTTGGATGTGTTCACCAAAGCGGAGCAACTGAGCCACGAGCAACTGAACAACATTCCGGTGGGCAAACTGGTGACTCGTGTCACCAACGACCCCAACGCCATTTCCTTTATGTTCACCAACATCTTGGTCACCCTGGTGAAAAACTCCATGGTGGTGGTAGGTATTTTGGCGGCTATGTTGCTTGTTAACTATGCGCTGACGCTGATGGTACTGTGCTTTGTGCCTTTCGTGGTGCTGTTTACCATGATCTTCCGTCAGTTCTCCCGACGGGTGCACCGCCAGGTGAGTAACGCCACCACGGATATCAACACCTACCTGTCTGAGAATCTGTCCGGCATGAAAGTCACCCAGATTTTCAATCGGGAAGACGAGAAAATGGACGCCTTTGCCCATCGCAGCCGCAAACTGATGAAGGCGAAGTTTAACCGGATGTACGTGTTCGGCATTTTCCGCCCCATGGTGTATATGCTGTTCGTGTCCAGCCAACTGTGCCTGTTCTATTTTGGTGCAAAAGGCTATATTCAGGAAACTTCCTTTATGGGGCAGATGATCGACAGTTTTACTGTGGTCACATTCTATGGCTATATTTCCCGGTTCTTTAACCCCATTCAGACCCTGGCAGAGCAGTTTGATATGCTCCAGCGTTCTTTTGCCTCTGCGGAAAAGATCTTCACCATTTTGGACATGGAGCCCACGGTGGTGGACGAGCCGGATGCCATTGAACTGTCCGAGATCCGGGGCGAGATCGAGTTTAAGGATGTTTGGTTTGCCTACAAGCCCGACGAATGGGTCCTGCAGGGTGTTTCCTTCCATGTCAGCCCGAAGCAGACGGTGGCGTTCGTTGGTTCTACCGGTTCCGGTAAGACTACGATTCTGAGCCTGATCTGCCGGAATTACGACATCCAAAAGGGTCAGATACTCATTGATGGCATCGACATCAAGAAGATCAAAATTTCTTCCCTGCGCCGGCATTTCGGCCAGATGCTCCAGGATGTGTTCCTGTTCTCCGGGGATATCCGCAGCAACATTCTGCTTCGGATGGACGGAGTTTCCGACGAGGAAGTTATGGAAGCCTGCCGGTATGTGAATGCCGATTCCTTTATAGGCCGCCTGGAAAAGGGTCTGGACGAGCCGGTGCGTGAGCGTGGCAACAACTTCTCTGCCGGTCAGCGGCAACTGCTGAGCTTTGCCCGGACAATCATCCACAAGCCCAGTGTGATGATCCTGGACGAGGCCACCGCCAACATCGACACCGAAACAGAAATCCTCATCCAGGATTCCCTGGAGAAGATGAAGAACATCGGCACCATGCTGATCGTTGCCCACCGCCTGTCCACCATCCAGCACGCGGACAACATCATTCTGTTGTCTAA
>JAZOLS010000070.1:0-1673 GCA_045653245.1 Faecousia sp. | reverse complement strand
CTGCGTCAAGGCTCCCGGATTTGGCGACCGCCGCAAGGAAATGCTGCAGGATATCGCAGTTCTGACCGGCGGTACAGTGATTTCCAGCCAGCTGAACATGGAACTGACCGACGCACAGCTTACTGACCTGGGCCGCGCTCGCCAGGTTGTGGTCACCAAGGATAACACCACCATCGTGGACGGCGCAGGCGAGAAGGAAGCCATCCAGGCTCGCGCCCATCAGATCCGTTCTTCCATTGCTACCACCACTTCCGATTACGACCGGGAGAAGCTCCAGGAGCGTCTGGCAAAACTGTCCGGCGGTGTTGCTGTCATCAAGGTCGGCGCACAGACTGAGGTTGCCATGAAGGAGCAGAAGCTTCGTGTTGAGGACGCTCTGAATGCCACCCGTGCTGCTGTAGAAGAGGGCATCGTGGCTGGCGGCGGTACTGCACAGGTTAATGCCATCGCAGCCGTTGAGAAGCTGGTTGGCACTCTGCATGGTGATGAAAAGACCGGCGCAAAGATCATTGCCATCGCTCTGCAGGCACCCATCCGTCAAATCGCAGAGAATGCCGGCGTGGACGGCAGCGTGGTATACGAGAAGATCCGTTCTTCCAAGAAGGTGGGCTACGGCTACAATGCTTACACCGAGACCTATGTGGATATGATCGCCTCCGGCATCGTGGATCCCACAAAGGTGACCCGTTCTTCTTTGGAGAATGCCGCATCCATCGCATCCTGCGTGCTGACCACCGAATCTTTGGTTGTGGATCAGCCGAATCCTGCCGGTGACGCAGCTGCAGCCGCCGCTGCCGCACAGGGCGGTATGTACTAAGATATTTCCCGAAACCCGGGGGCACAAACGTGCCCCCGGGTTTATGTTATTGCAAAAGATAAAGCCTTCCCCTGGGGGAAGGTGCCGAGCAAAGCGAGGCGGATGAGGGTAAAACCCGCCGAAGGCGGCTTGCCCCCCTCTGAGGAGGGAGGTGGATTCGCCGTTAGGCGAAGACGGAGGGAGAGAAACAAAAGTCTCTCCCCCTGGCACGCTGTTTGCGTGCCAGCCCCCTCGTCAGAGGGGGCCAAGGGCGGCTTTGCCGCCGTAACGCCCCTCATCCGTCTTTTTGCTTCGCAAAAATCCACCTTCCCCCAGGGGAAGGCTTTGGTTTTGCAATCAGTTGACACATAGTTAAATTCCGGCTATAATTTAGTAAAATGGGGGTGAAGGCAATGTTTTTGCAAAGCGAGGCTTTGGATGGCCGGGACGGCCATGAGGTTGGCAGGCTTCTTTTGGCGAAACTTTATGCCCAGGCAACCGGCGAAAAACTGCCCCCGATTGCCGTCACACCCCGGGGCAAACCTTATTTTTCGAATGGAAACTGGCATTTTTCCATTTCCCACACGAAAAACTTCGTTTTTTGTGTCTTGAGCGGTCAAAACATCGGCCTGGATGCGGAAGAAAAAGGCCGCGCCGTTTCTCCTGTGATGATCAAAAAATTCACATCCGATAGGGAAAAAAAGCGGTTGGGTACAGATCCCCAAGATGCATTTCTGCGCCTTTGGGTGCTGAAAGAAGCGGATGCAAAATTGACCGGCCGGGGCATGGGAAATTGGTTAAGAGATACGGATTTTGACCCATTTGACCCTAGAATACAAGAGATAAACGGCTGTTATGTTGCTGTTTTGGAGGAAAA
>JAZOLS010000069.1:0-23669 GCA_045653245.1 Faecousia sp. | reverse complement strand
CAGAGCGGCCTTTTGCGATTGCAGGTCGGCATTGGGATCAAATTCAATGATAGGCATGGTTTTCTCCTTTATTCTGGTATGTGTTCCGAAAAGAATGTCATTGCGAGGAGCGTAGCGACGTGGCAATCTCCCGGTACGATGTTTGTTGCTGCAACATGGTGTTGATGGATGTTACCAGGAGATTCCCACGGCCTTCGGCCTCGGAATGACAGAACTATAGCAGTGTGTTTAAAACAGGCCGGCGATGGCGAACCAAACAGCCGGGAAAATCAGTGCCGGGAGCATATTGCCCACCCGGATACGCTCTTTCGTCAGACCGATGATATTCATGCCCGTGGCAATGAGCATTACACCGCCCACGGCGCTCATTTCTGTGATCACCGGGTCAGAAAGGATGGGGGCGATCACGCCGGCCAACAGGGTCAGTGCGCCTTGGTACAAAATAATGGTCAGGGCGGAAAATGCCACACCCAAGCCCATGGTGGCGGACAATGTGACGGCCATGATGCCATCAATGGCAGATTTTGCAAAGGTGATGCTGTAATCACCGCGCAGACCGGCATCAAAGCTTCCCATGATGGACATAGAGCCGATACAAAACAGCAGGCTTGCAGAAACAAAGCCTTCCGTAAAACGGTTGCCGCTGTTGGGAATCTTTTTCTTCAGCCAGTCACCTGCGCCGTCCAGTCGCTTTTCCAGCTTCACTAACTCGCCCAGGATGGTGCCCAACACCAGGCAGACGATAACGATCACGATATTGGAGGTGGCGATGGTCCCGGTGATGCCGATGACCATAACGCAGATGCCCATGCAGAAGATAATGGTCTTGGTGTATTCTTCTTTCAGCCACTTTCGAAGAAGCATACCCAATACACTGCCCAAAATGACAGTGATGGCATTGACAAACACCGCAAGCATAAAATCACTCCGTTTCCCGACCTATTATAGCACCGTTTTCGCCGCAATACAAGATAAAAAAGCGCCGCCAAATTTGGCGGCGCTTCACAATATGGTCAAAATGCGGCAGGCGTCTTTTTTGCCTGCAGGCGGCGGATGGCCTTGTAAATACAGTAGAAGCCGATGACGAAGCCATAATGCACAGCTGTCAGACCTGCAATGTAGATCAGCTGGGTGGGCCAGTAGCCAATAATGGGTTGCAGCATCAAACGGATATTTTCAATGGGAGGCACATTGCAGTGATAGAAGCCGGCGTAATTGGTTTCCAGCAGTTGGGATGCAATGGCGGCAACGACACAGAAGACGGTCAGGAACAGAACAATGTTCTTGTGCTCGCCCTTGGATGCTGGGGTGTGGAGATCCAGCGCCACGATCAGCAGAAAGGCCAGCATGGCAAGATTGTGGAATATCACAGTGTGGGCATCCAGAAAATTAGTGAAGAAGCCTTCAATATTTCCTGCGCTGTAGATCAGACAGGGATAGATGGTGGTGAGCCAAAAGATCGCGCCGCAGGTGGCAGTTCCGATTGCCCGCACCTGCTGGGCATATTTACCCTTATAAAAGGCCATTGCCGGCAGGGTAAACAGAAGTAAAGAACAGAAATGCAGGGGAATATGGTACAGGTCATACCCCCGGGAGAAAGATACAACTTGCTTGCCCACTTCCAGTACCAGCAAAAGCACGGCGATGATCTGCACGGGGATCATGCGAATTTTAATATCCTTCTTGCCCAGCCAAGCGCGCAGACCGATGCACAACAGAATCATAACGATCAATGCAGGCAGAAGGGTTTGGATATGCTGAGGCGACCAAAGTTCCATAGCAAAGTTCCTCCGTGAATGAAAAAATTGTCAATTCTGCGTCTATTATACAAAAAATGCAGAAAAGAACAAATTAAGACTTTCTTAAGCGGCAATTTGTTGCATGGTTGTGAACAACTATTTGCGATCTGCTCATACGGATGAAAGGCGTCGCCTTTCGTAATCAAAATGGGAAAGGAGGTTGCAGATATGGAAATACTCCACAAACTGGAAATGGACTTAGCAATCAAAGCACCTACGCCGTGGCTGGAACTGCCCCAAGGGGATGCGCACACGCGAAAGATTCGATTTTTACTAACTGCCAATCAACTGCCGTGGAGTGTGCCGGAAAATGCGTCGGTACTGATCTGTTTTCGTAAGCCCGATGGCACGGAAGGGGAGTATGATACTTTGCCGGACGGCACATTGGCCTGGAAATCCGAGAACGACACGCTGACCATCACTTTGGCACCTCAGGTGCTGACCTGTGCGGGGAAAGTGATGTTGTACGCAAGCATCCGCAAGGAGGAACAGGTGCTTAACACATTTGGCGTAGAGATTCGCGTGCGTATCATGGACGAGGACGGCAAGGAAAACAGGATCGACCAGTCAAAGGACTATTTTTATACGACCAGGGTGATGCCCGGGCCGGATTCGGCAGAAATTGATCAGTACCTGTGCGTGGCAGATGTAGATGCCTATGGCAGAGTGACACGGGTTAAGGCTGTGGACGCAGGAGCAGGCAAGGATGGAACAGGAATTGTATCAATTAAAATTACGGAGGAATAAATATGGCTGACAAGAATTACACATTGACTTTTGAAATGAGTGATGGCACACAGCAGAGTGTGCAATTTACTGCGCCCCAGGGTCCCCAGGGCCTTCAGGGTGAGAAGGGCGACAAAGGTGAAAAAGGTGATACCGGTGCTGCCGGCACAGCAGGCGCAAAGGGAGATAAGGGTGACACTGGCGCACAAGGTGTTGGTATTACGAGCATTACGATTGCTGAGGTGTGACCCATGGCGGAAAAAACCTACCGCCTGAGCTTTGGAATGAGTGATGGCACAACCCAGAGTGTAGAGTTTACGGTGCCGATGTCTGGCGCTTTGGATATTCCGGCATACTGGCAGTCTGCTTTGGATGCCGGTGTCAAGGAGATCAACAGTGCCATGTTGGAAGCAGGTTACAACAAGTCTGCGTTTCTGTTCTATACAGATGCCCATTGGAACTACAACTGTAAAATGTCTCCGAGTTTGCTCAAATACCTGTATCAACATACCGGGATGAACAAGACTTTCTTCGGTGGTGACATCGTTCTGAATGAATCTGTAGGTGAAGATGCAATGGCGTATTTGTGGGAATGGAGAGAGCAGCTCAAGGGCTTACCGAACCATCACAGCGTTGTGGGCAATCACGATGACGGTAACACCACCAACAACCTGTTCAGTGAACAGTATGTATATGGTTATCTGCTGTCGGCTGAGGAAACACCCGATATCGTTCGCGGTGAGAATGGCTTGTACTACTACATAGACAGCCCGGGAGAAAAGACTCGGTATCTGTTTCTGGATACGGCATTTCAGATGGTGCTGTATGATGCCAGCCAGGTGCGGTTTGTTGTGGATGCGCTGAACAAGACTCCCGACGGGTGGCACATTGTTGCAGTGGCCCACATTTGGTACAATACCGCTGAGGATGAATCAGTTGGAGCTTTGTCCTATGGCGGCTCAATGCTGCTAAGTCTGTTTGACGCGTATAACAGCAGAAAAAGCGGGACGCTGTATGTTGCCAACAGCAGTACGGACGGCACATCCACTGCCGTTGCTTATGACTTCACAAGTTGCGGCGGCAAGGTGGAGTTCTGCGTGGGCGGACATACCCATTGGGATTACGATGGAGCGTCCCCTAACGGTATCCCTGTAATCCTGTGCGAAACGGACAGCACATTGGTGCGCAGCGGTCTGGACCATGCCATTGGCACAGCAAGTGAAGCCTCCGTCAGTGGCATTGTTGCGGATTATGATGCCGGCAAAATTACAGTTGTCCGTGTTGGCAGAGGGGAAAGCAGGGCGGTTATGCTTGCTATGCCCTATAAAAACCAGTTGAAATCCGCAACGGATGCGGACGGCAACGTGTACGAAGGCACAGATGCAAGCGGCAATACGGTGTACGGTTATACAGAGAATAAAAGAATTAACTCAAGCAGTGTGGAAACCACTGCTACAGGATGGGATCTGACGGGCTATATTCCTGTTACGCTTGGGGATGTTATCCGATTTAAGAATATGGAATATTTAGACATCTCGGGAAATGGCGGAACAACAGCCAGGACCCAGTTCTATTTCTATGACGAGACCTTTACGCGTGTTACATCAAGTGCGCTTCATTCGCTGACTGCGCTACCTTCTTCGGCATGGGAGCCGGTGTATGGGGAGAATAGTGATATTGTACAAATGACGATCCCAACATCGTCCGGCGATAGTAGTGTCATAAAATACATGCGTATCTGCTGTGGAGACCTGAATGAAAATTCCATCATTACACTCAATGAAGAAATCGTGTGACGGGTACACCAAGATTGCAAACAATTATTGGAAAGCTCTGCTGCTGAAAAAGCGGCAGAGCTTTTTTCTGTTTTTTACAAAACGCTGGAAACGAAAAAAGGTAAAAACTGAGATTCATAAATTTGGGGTTTTAAACGGGAGATAACTATGATATGACATATAGGGGAATGACACGGCCTGATGTCATCCTAAAAGCAGTCGCGGGAAGGTTCATGCCCCAGTTTTAATATACGCACATCGTTCTTAAGACTCATAAAATAGATCTATGGAAGGTTACTCAGAACCGCATTTGCTACTATAATTAGTATAGGGATGATTGTAATCATCCCAAAGGAGGAGCAGTGCATGAACATTGCGAATTTGGGTAATAGAATACAGCAGTTTCGCGAAGCGCGTGGCCTTACACAAGAGGAACTGGCGGTTCAAACAGGCATAAGTGTCAAGCACATCAGTGTTTTGGAACGTGGGGTAAAAACTCCCCGGCTGGAGACATTCCTAATGATTGCTAATGTTTTGGGTGTTATGCCGTATGAACTGCTGACAGAGGACAGTGTGTCCAGCGATTACCTGAAAGCCATTACGGAAAAGATTGCCCCATTATCCCCTGAAAAACAGGAGAAGATATACAAAATTATTTGCACTGTAACCGAAGAATTATAAATGGATTCCATACGATATAAATAAGACAGGACAGGAGATTCTGTTTCATGAATACAGTCGACACAACAAAAACAATCCGGAAAAGACAACCCGTCCTTGACCGGGATGCGGTTTTGCAGGATGACAGAAAATATTGGGTGCTGAGAAGAGCGCAGGATATCATTCTGGCGCTTTTTGGCTTGATTATCCTTTGGCCGCTTATGCTGCTTGTGGCAATTATTATTGTCATTGACAGCCCCGGTGCCAGTCCGATTTTTTCCCAGACTCGGGTGGGGCGTGACGGAAAAGAATTTACGTTCTACAAATTCCGATCCATGAAACCTCATGCGGAAGAGGAATTGGAAGGCTTGCTGCCGTATAATGAGATGAATGGACCGGCCTTTAAAATCAAACAAGATCCTCGCATTACAAGAGTAGGACGGTTTATTCGTAAATCCAGCATTGATGAACTTCCGCAGCTGTGGAATGTTCTGCGGGGCGAGATGAGCATTGTTGGACCCCGGCCGAGTCTTCCCAGAGAAGTGGCGCAGTACGATGATTATGCGAAGCAGAGATTATTTATCACCCCCGGCTTGACATGTTACTGGCAGATTCAAACCAACAGAAACAGCCTTTCTTTTGATGAATGGCTGGAGTTGGATATCCAGTATATTCGCCAGCGTAGTTTTGCGGTGGACTGGAAGATCATTTTCAAGACCTTCGGAACGGTTCTGGATATGGACGGAATATGAGTACGCAGAAGAATAAAATCATTATGTTTGGCCACAAGCGCATCCCTTCCCGAGAAGGCGGCGTGGAGATCGTAGTAGAAGAATTGAGTACCCGTATGGTAAAGCTTGGGTATGAAGTGACCTGTTATAACCGCGGCGGCCATCACGTCAGTGGGGAGCAGTATGATGTCCAGACAGGGGATAGCTATCGCGGTGTCTGTTTGAAGATCGTACCGACGCTGGACAAGAAGGGATTGGCTGCGGTAACATCCAGCTTCTTTGCGGCAGCTTGTGCTGCATTCAGCAAGGCGGATGTGGTACATATCCACGCGGAGGGACCTGCATTTATGTGCTGGCTTTTGAAGCTGTTTGGCAAGCGTGTTGTGGTTACTGTCCACGGACTGGATTGGCAGCGTGAAAAATGGAAAAAAGGTTTAGGATCGAAATATATCCGTCTGGGTGAAAAAATGGCGGTCCGTTTTGCGGATGAGATCATTGTTTTAAGCCGAAATGTACAGGATTATTTCCGTAATTCCTATGGGAGGAAAACAGTTTGGATTCCCAATGGCGTTATCCGGCCGGATATTGCAGAAGTGAATGAAATTTTTACGCAATTCGGCCTGAAGAGGGACGAATATTTTCTTTTTTTAGGGAGACTTGTTCCAGAGAAGGGAATTCACTATCTGATTGAGGCATTTCGGAAACTGAAGACGAATAAAAAGCTGATCATTGCCGGCGGTGTGTCGGATTCCGACGGATATGTGCAAGGATTGCAAGAGATGGCGGCAGGGGATGAAAGAATTCTGTTTACAGGTTTTGTACAGGGGCAGCTCCTGAAGGAGCTTTACAGCAATGCTTATGCCTATGTACTTCCCTCGGATTTAGAGGGGATGCCCCTTAGCTTGCTGGAGGCCATGAGCTATAGCAACTGCTGTGTTGTTTCCGATATTCCGGAGTGTACAGAGGTTGTGGAAGATTATGCGCTGTGGTTCCACAGAGGAGATGTGGCACACCTGCAAAGTTGTTTGCAGAAATTGTGCGATGATCCGAATTTGGTTGCACGGTATCAGGCAACCGCCTCGGATTTTATTTGTCAGAAGTACGACTGGGATCAGGTGGTACAAAAAACACTAGAACTGTATTGATAACAACAGACTGGGGGAGAAAATGTGAAAATCTTGATGATCAATAAGTTTCTCCACCCCAATGGCGGCTCAGAAACCTATATATTCAAATTGGGTGAGCATTTGGTGTCCCAAGGCCATGAAGTGCAGTATTTTGGCATGGAACATACGGACAGAGTTGTTGGAAACCGTATAAATTCGTATACCGCAAACATGGATTTCCATGGGGGCAGGAAACTGGTGAAACTGCTTTATCCTATAAAGACGATTTACTCCTCAGAAGCAAGAAAAAAGCTCCGTATGGTTTTAGAAGATTTTCAGCCGGATGTGTGCCATCTAAATAATTTTAACTACCAGCTGACTCCCAGCATTATTTTAGAAATCCGGAAATGGGAAAGGCAAAAAGGACATACGTGCAAGATCGTTTACACTGCCCATGATTATCAGCTGGTATGCCCCAACCATATGTGCCGTAACCCCAACACCAATGAAAACTGTGAAAAGTGTTTGGATGGGCGGTTTGGAAACTGCAGTAAAGGCAAATGTATTCATGGTTCCTGTGCCAAAAGTGTCATCGGTACGATGGAAGCCACTTTTTGGAAACACATGGGTGCTTACAAGTATATAGACAAGATTATTTGCTGTTCCCGGTTTATGAAAACCAAGTTGGATACAAATCCGATTTTGGCGGCAAAGACTGTAGTGATGCACAATTTTGTTGACCGCGCAGAATCGAAAGAAATACAGAAAAAGGATTACATCCTCTACTTTGGGCGCTATTCCCGGGAAAAGGGAATTGGGACGCTGAGCAAAGCGGCCAAGGAACTGCCGGACATACAATTTGTGTTTGCCGGAGGTGGCCCGTTGGAGAATGAACTGGAAGAGATTCCGAACATTCGAAATGTGGGCTTCCAATCGGGTGCTGCATTAGAAAAGTTGATCCGGGAGGCCAGATTTACCGTATATCCTTCCGAGTGGTATGAAAACTGTCCGTTCTCGGTGATGGAAAGTCAGATGTACGGCACACCGGTGCTGGGTGCGGATATCGGCGGTATTCCGGAACTGATAAGTGTTGGGAAAACCGGTGAATTATTTGCCAGTGGCAATATAGAAGAGCTGAAGCAGAAAATTGCTTGGCTTTGGAAGGAAGACGACCGGCTGGCGGAATATGCACGCAACTGCAAAAATGTAGACTTTTGTACAGCGGATCGATACACAGAAAAAGTCATGAATTTGATATACAGTAATTGAGGTTTTCAAATGAGCAAAAAACTCAATGGTACGGTCATTGTTACCTATCGGTGCAATGCCCGGTGCACCATGTGCAACCGATATAAAGAGCCCTCCAGGCCGGAGGAGGAAATCTCCATAGAGACGATCCGGAAACTGCCGTCCATGTATTTTACGAATATCACCGGCGGCGAGCCATTCATCCGGGAAGACTTGAAGCAGATCGTCCGGGAACTATACAAGAAGAGCGACCGAATCGTTATTTCCACCAATGGTTTCTTCACAGATCGCATTGTAGATCTGTGCAAGGAGTTCCCCAATGTAGGCATCCGCATTTCCATCGAAGGTCTGGAAGAAACCAACAATGCTATCCGTGGTTTGGAGGACGGCTTTAACAGGGGCTATACCACCCTGAAAACTTTGCGGGAAATGGGAATGACCGATGTGGGATTCGGCATGACGGTGCAGGACAGAAATGCGCCGGATCTGGTTCCTCTTTACAACATATCTGATGAGTTGGGCATGGAGTTTGCCACCGCATCTTTGCACAACAGTTTTTACTTTGTAGAGTCGGGAAATATCATCCGCGACCGGCTGATGGTGGCACAAAACTTTGAGGAACTGATAAACCGACTGCTGAAGTCGGGCAGCCCGAAAAAATGGTTTCGTGCCTACTTTAATCACGGCCTGATCAATTATATTTTCAGCCAGAAACGACTGCTTCCTTGTGATATGAGCTTTGATACGTTCTTTATTGACCCCTACGGTGACGTGATGCCTTGTAACGGCACCCGGGAAAAGGAAGTCATGGGCAATTTGAATACACAGGATTGGGATGAACTTTGGAACAGTCCGGAGGCGGAAAATGTTCGCAAAAAGGTGCGGTGCTGTGACCGCAACTGTTGGATGATCGGCTCCGTATCCCCGGCCATGCACAAATACATTTGGGTGCCGGGGCTGTGGGTAATGTGGCATAAATTTAAGTCTTTGTTTGCAAAGAAACCGTATTCCATGTACGAAAACAAAACCGTCCGGGATTATCGGGACGGAAAGATCAGCAAAGAGCAGTTAGATCGTTGTTCTACCTGCGAGTTCTGTAATGCGGGGATCAGTTAAGTAACGCAAGAATAATGTTGGAGTGAGTGGAATTGGTTATCTTATCGGATTGTTTAATGGAACAGCCTGATGAAGGCTGCCTGAAGGTTGCCAATAGTCTGATTAAACGGATCAAAGCAAAATATCCACAAACAACGGTTGTTTCCTATGGCAGAATATCATGCGTGTCGGATAAGCATATGCAGCTCAATAAATTCTTCTTGAATCGGGAGTTGCTTGCATTTCTTAGGAAAAAAAAGGAAACGGTTCTGTATATTCCAAATGCATCCGCAACGGTTGCCAGTGCAGCAAGGGTTTTTGTGTTGTCAGTTTTTTCACAGCAGCGGATCAAATTGCTGGTTGCTCTGGGTTATAAAGCCAATATACTGACGAAGATTCTGATGAAGCTTTCCAAAGTGGAACTGATTTGTTTATCAAAGGAATCAGCAGCGTATTATCAGAAGGTGACAGGAAGAAACGTAACCAATATAAAAACCGGCGTGGATATTCATAAATTTGTGCCCGTCCATTCCCAACAAAAAAAGGAACTGCGCCAAAAGTACGGCATTGCAGAAGATGACATTGTTGTGTTGCATGTAGGACATCTCAAAAAAGGAAGAAACCTGGATAAGTTGTGTTTGCTGGGGAGCCGATATCGTGTTGTTTTGGTAATAAGTTCTGCGACCAGAGGCGATATATCCCTGAAAGAGAAACTTATGAAATGCCCCAACATATCCATAATAGAAAACTATGTGGAACGGATTGAAGAGCTGTATCAAATGGCCGATGTTTATTTCTTTCCGGTTGTTCATGCAGAGAACTGCATAGATGTACCCCTGAGTGTGCTGGAGGCGGCAGCCTGTGGACTGCCTGCAGTGGTTACAGCATATGGAGAGCTTCAGGAATTTCGCGATTGTCCGGGTTTTTATTTCCTGGATCGATTTGATGCCCGGAGTGTGGAAGCCGCAGTTGAGCAGATGCTGGCGTGTCCACAGGGGATAAATCGGAGTGCAGTACTGGAATATGATTGGGATCGTGTCATTGATGATTTGGTGGAAGGTGATGCCGGTGGCAAAAACTAAAAAGGCGCTGATTGTTGCAAATACCGGCGGATTCTTTTCTTTTCTGCTGAATGATATAGATATTTTGCAAAAGAAAGGATATGCCGTTCAAGTTGCTGGAAATGGCCTCAATCATGACTGGCAGGATACGAAGCAAGCACTGGAACAAAGAAATCTGTCTTTGATTCAGGTGGATATTGACGGAAGGCAGCCATTGGCAAAGGCCAACTGGAAAGCGTACAGGCAAATCAAAGAGCTCCTGAAAAAGGAGCACTATGATTTGATCCATTGCCATACACCGGTGGTGGGACTGATCACAAGATTGGCGGCGTCCGGTTATAGAAAGTCCGGGACAAAAGTGATTTACACGACCCATGGACTTGCATTCACACGGTATTCTTCAAGGAAGCAGCGATTGATGTATCATGGGATCGAGAATTTTTGCTCTTTCCTGAGCGATGCCATCGTTACGATCAATCGGGAAGATCATGAGAATGTGCAGAAAATGCACTGCAAAAATGTTTTCTATATCCCGGGCGTCGGCGTTGACCTGAAAAAGTATCATGATGTGAACATCGACATGCTAACGTATCGGAAGCGTCTGGGTATTGATGAAGACAAGATAATGGTCCTGAGTGTCGGTGAGATATCTGCACGAAAAAACCACATGGTAATTGTAGATGCCATTGGCCGAATTCCGAATAAAGAGAATTATGTGTATGCAATATGCGGCACGGGCACAGATGAGAAATTATTGGAATTGCTTCGGCACCGGGCACAGGAGTTGCAGGTGGATCTGCGGCTGCTGGGTTTTCGTCGGGATATTCCGCAAATCATGCACTGTTCAGATATCGGCGCGATTCCTTCTGTGCGGGAAGGGCTTGGATTGGCAGGGATTGAATCCTTGTGTGCGGGGGTTCCGCTGGTGGGAAGCTACGTGCAGGGTATAAGCGATTATATAAAAGACGGAGAGAATGGATTTTTGTGCCATCCTTTTGATGCAGAGGGTTTTGCGCAGAAGATCATGCTGCTTTCGCAAAAAGATGTGCGTGAAAGAATGAAACAGAATTGTTATTCGTCTGTGACGATGTTTGATAAAGAAGTATCCGGCAAAAAGATGGAAGAAATTTACGGAAGAATATTGACTTGGTAAGACAAACAGAAGGACTACAGAAATGCGGACAAACTGCTGTAGAAATATCATAAGTGTGGATACACAAGTGAAAACCTTGAACGGGAGGAACCACTATGATTGAGAAATTTGTAAAGAGATGTATTTCATTGCTGCTGGCAGCAGTGATCGTTTTCTCGCTGATACCTGTTGTGCCTTTGACGCCTTTCGCGTCTGAGGAGCAGATCCTGCATGTGCATGCTGCTGCGAAAACAGTGACTGTGCTGGACGGAGCGGTTTCCATCACGGACTCCAGCGGTACCGGCTCAGTGTCGGGGGGTACAGTTACCATCACAGCGAGAGGTGGCCTCTTTAGTAAGGCAACAAATAACATTGAAATCGTCAATGAGACTGAGAACACTGCGACCCTGCAATTCAATTATGAAGGTACGAAGTACAACAGCCTCAAGATCAACGGCACGGCTGTGAGTGCTGCAAGCGGAACATACTCTGTGTTACTGGCCGGCGGTGAAAAGTGTACGATCACACTGATGTCTAATTCCGGTCTCAGTAACCTGACTGCAACGCTGAAGCTGAGCAACTTCAGTTTGACGCAAGCACAGGTGAGCTCCCAGGTAACAATGGTGTTTGACAGTGCACTGGGCAGCGTTGCCGCAGGGGGAGAGGCAGTTACTTCCGGGACTACGTTGAGTGTTTCACTGGCAGCGGGTGTTGCACTGGTAGCAACACCGGTTTCGGGTGCCAGCTTTCTGGGATGGATCGACGAGGCCACCAACAAAGTAATCAGCACTGCCGCATCTTATACGCTGATGGTAGCAGCGAATATGACAGTGAAAGCTGCCTTTGCCAGCAAGACCGGCAGTGCATGGTTCCAGGTGGGCAACAGCCTGTTCAGCGATCTGAATGCCGCCAATGCTGCGGCGGTAGCGGGCAATACAAAAACCATTATTCTGATGACGGATGGTCTCTTACCTGCCGGTAATTACACCATTTCCAGCGGCGTAACGTTGCTGATTCCTTATAATAGTTCCAATACGCTGTGCACAACGAAACCGACGACCGCGGAGGGCTCGGGATTTGAGGACCTGCCTGCGATCTCGGCGTATCGGACATTGACTATGGCTCCCGGGGCACATATTGCAGTTAATGGTGCGATCAGTGTTTCCGGCACACAGCATGCCGGCGGACGATATGCCGGTAATACAAGAGGTCCGCTGGGCTACATTAACATGAATAGCGGCAGTACCATTACTGTAAACAGCGGTGCCAACCTCTATGTATGGGGTTATATCATAGGTTCCGGAGCGGTTACAGTCAAATCCGGCGCCAACGTTTATGAAAATTTCCAGATCACAGACTGGCGCGGCGGCAGCATGACGTCCAGCATTGCTCAGGATAAAACCTATGGTACATTCCCGATGTCCCAGTATTATGTACAGAACATTGAAGTGTCTATGACGCTTGAGGCAGGTGCCAAGGAATTTGCCTACATGTCTGTCAAGATCACTTTGATTGGCATACAGGGATGTACAGTTCCCTTTATCGGCGGTGACGGTGACGGCGCCATGTTCACCATTTATAATGGCACTGTCAATAAACGCTATGACGGTACGGAAGACCGGCTGGTTGTGTCTGCCAGCGGTGATGTGAGCATTACGCCGCTTTCTATGAGCATGAAGCTGGGCGTCCTTGGCAGTACAACCATTAATTCGAAAAACTTTGTGTTGCCAATTACCAATAATATGACTGTGATCGCGGAAAGCGGCACGATGACGATCAATCAGGACATGGCTATCCTGCCCGGCGCCAAAGTGATTGTGAATGAAAATGCAAAATGTGTATTGGGTGAAGGAACAGTCATCATTGCTTATGACAGTGACCAGTGGGGCAACTATGTTGGTTCTACCAACCTTATCCTTAAAGTGCTGCCTCATGCCAATGGCAGAACCTATAACAGAACCGAAAAGGATCTGGTGGATGCCTATATTCAGATTGACGGCACCTTGGATGCATCTAAGGGTTATGTGTATACTACGGCAAGCGGAGCCAATGTGATCAGTACCGGCACAGGTAAGATCACGATGCAGGCGGGAGCACAGACGCATACATACCAGATGACACAACAGGGCAGCGACGCAGTGTCCTATGTAGAGATACCTATCACTTCTGCAAGGTTGAAAAATGCTGACGGAACCTATACCGAGACAGCCGGCCGGGAAGGTGTTTGGACCTATGCCTATGGCAATGGCAAGTGGGAGATCGTCTGCGACCATCAGGCTGTGGCGGCTACCTGTATGGCAGCTGGGTACTGCTCATTGTGTCAAACAGTACTGGAGCCCGCGTTGGGACATGACTACCAGGCAAGTGTAACTGCGCCTACTTGTACAGACGGAGGCTACACTACCCATACCTGTTCCCGTTGTGGTGACACATATACAGACAGCCAGACAGCGGCTACCGGACACAATGAGGTTGTGATCGATGCCATCGCTCCTAGCTGTGACGTAAAAGGCTGGACAGAGGGCATAAAGTGTTCGAACTGTAATGAGGTTTTAGTTGCGCCTCAGGAGGTCGCTGCCTTGGGACACAATATCGTAACGATTCCTGCCGCAGCTCCCACATGTACACAGACCGGTCTGACTGAGGGAAAGCAGTGTTCCCGCTGTGGCACAGTTCAAGTGCCCCAGACAAAGGTAGATGCCCTGGGCCACGACTATATTGATCATGCAGCCAAGGCGCCTACCTGCAACGAATCCGGTTGGGAGGCGTATCAGACTTGCTCCAGATGTGATTTCAGCAGTTACAAGGAAGTCGCATCCTCTGGCCACAGCTGGAACAGCGGTGAGGTGACAAAGGATTCTACCTGTACGGAAACAGGTACGAAGACATTTACCTGCACTGCATGCGGTGAAACAAGAGAAGAGGAAATCCCTCTTAAGGCCCATAACACCGTAACAGTGGACGAAAAGGCCGCCACCTGTACACAAGTTGGCTACACCGAACATACAAAATGTGTCCGCTGCGGGCTGGAAGAGGGCAAGCAGGAGATCCCGGCGCTAGGCCATAACCATGTTGGTAAGGTGACTACCGCTGCTACCTGTACGGAAGCAGGTGTCAAGACCTATACCTGCAGCCGTTGTACTGACAGCTACACGGAAGAGATTCCTGCAACCGGTCATACGGAAGAAGTGATCCCTGCTGTGGCACCTACCTGTACAGCAACCGGTCTGACAGAGGGCAAGAAGTGTTCTATCTGCGGCACGATTACCGTTGCCCAGCAGGAAGTGGCAATGATTGCCCACAGCCTTGTTCAGGTGGAGGCCAAGGATGCCACCTGCGATGAAATTGGCTGGGATGCCTATGAGTATTGCTCCGTTTGCAGCTATACGACTTACCAGGAAATCCCGAAACTGTCTCACAAGTATGAAAGTGTGGTTACTGCTGCCACTTGCGAAACTCAGGGCTACACTACCCATACCTGCTCTTTGTGCGGTCATTCCTATAAGGATTCCTATACCGCTGCGATCGGGCACAAATATACTTCTCAGGTAACAAAAGCTGCTACCTGTACGGAAACAGGTATCAGAACTTATACCTGCCAGAATGATGCAAGCCACACTTATACGGAAATAATTGCTGCCACCGGTCATACTCTGACGCAGGTGGACGCAAAAGCGCCCGGCTGTGAGGCTATTGGTTGGAACGCCTATGAGTACTGCTCCGTATGCGATTACACCACATATGTGGAGATCCCCGCAACCGATCATAGTTACCAGTCTGCGGTGACAGCACCTACCTGTACGGAGGATGGTTATACCACCCATACTTGCAGCGCCTGCGGCGATACTTATAAGGACGAGCCGGTTGCTGCAACTGGTCATACTGAGCAGATTCTGCCTGGCAAGGCACCTACCTGTACCGATACGGGCCTTACAGAAGGCAAGAAGTGCTCCGTATGCGGAGTAACGCTGACTCCCCAGGGTGTGATTGAGGCCAACGGCCACGATTACCAGTCTGTGGTGACGGCACCTACCTGTACCGAGGATGGTTATACCACCTACACCTGCGGCACTTGTGGCGATACCTACACCGATGATGAGATTGCAGCAACCGGTCATAGTTACCAGTCCGTTGTGACAGCACCGACTTGTACAGAGGACGGTTACACCACATATACCTGCTCTGTCTGTCAGGACACCTATACGGATGATGTCATTGCAGCGACCGGTCATACTGAGGGTGCTGCAGCGACCTGTAAAACAGCACAGGTCTGCACAGTGTGTGATACTGTACTGGTTGAAGCACTGGGACATGATGAGGTAAAACATGCCAGTCAGCCTGCTACTTGCGAGTCCATTGGCTGGAATGAGTATGTAACCTGTTCTCGTTGTGACTATACAACCTACGAGGAAATTCCGGCATTGGGCCATGACCATGTGGGACAGGTGACGACGGATCCCACATGTACAGAAAAGGGCGAAACAACCTATACCTGTTCTCGTTGTCCCAACAGTTATAAAGAAGAAATCCCGGCATTGGGCCATGATATGGACTACCATGCTGAGCAGGAAGCAACCTGTACCCAGCCCGGTGTATCTGCCGGTGGTAGTTGTACCCGGTGTGATTATACAGAGGGCCAGGGCGAGATCCCTGCACTGGGTCACGATTGGGTTGAGAGTGAGCGCACAGAAGCTACCTGTACCGAGGACGGAGAGATCGTTTATATTTGCGGCCGCCAGGATTGTGATGAGGTGAACGCCAGCAAGAAAGAAGCAATTACTTCCAAGGGTCACGTCTTAACACAAGTGGAAGCACAGAAAGCCACTTGTGAGGAAATCGGTTGGAACGCCTACGAATACTGCTCTGTATGTGATTACACTACTTATGCAGAAATCCCTGCAACGGGTCATACAGAGGAAGCAGTTGCAGCAATTGCACCTACCTGTCCCGCCACCGGCCTGACGGCTGGCGTAAAGTGCTCTGTCTGCCAGAACGTGCTTACCGAGCAGGAAGAAGTTCCGGCTTCGGGACATAACTATGCTGCTGTGGTTACTGCGCCTACCTGTACGGAAGACGGCTACACCACCCATACTTGTTCCCGCTGCGGTGATTCTTACACCAGTGATCCGGTGGATAAACTGGGCCATATCGACATTGTAGATGCCTATGTTGCTCCCACCTGTACAACCACAGGCTTGACAGAAGGCAAGCATTGCGATCGTTGCCAAGCTACACTTGTTAAGCAGAATACCATTGCTGCATTGGGCCATGTAGAGGTGATCGACAAGGCGGTTGCACCGACTTGTACCACTACCGGCTTGACGGAAGGTAAGCACTGCTCTGTTTGCGGTGAAGTATTGGTGGCGCAGAATGTGGAAGCAGCCACCGGTCACAGCATCGTAAATCACGACGCAAAGGCTGCAACCTGCACCGAGATTGGTTGGAATGCTTACGAGACCTGCGAAAATTGTGATCATACCACTTATGTGGAACTGCCGAAGCTGGGTCATGACTATGTAAGTCATGATGCAAAGGCTGCAACCTGTACCGAAATTGGTTGGAATGCATATGTAACCTGTACACGTTGCGATTTCAACACTTATGCGGAGATCTCTGAAACCGGTCACAGCATCACAAACCACGATGCCAAGGAAGCAACCTGTACCGAGATTGGCTGGAATGCTTACGAAACCTGCAGCAAGTGCGATTACAGCACTTATGTGGAGATCCCTGAGTCCGGCCACAGCATCGTGAACCACGACGCAAAGGCCGCAACCTGTACGGAAATCGGCTGGAATGCTTACGAAACCTGCAACAAGTGCGATCATACCACTTATGTGGTAATCCCTGCTGCCGGCCATAGCGAAATTCCACACGCTGCCAAGGCTGCAACCTGTGAAGCTGTGGGCTGGGCTGCGTATATCACATGTGCCCGCTGTGATTACTCCACTTATGCAGAAATCCCTGCTACGGGTCATAATCGGGTTCAAATGAATGGACAGGCAGCGACTTGCATCGCAATCGGCTGGTATCCCTATGAATATTGCACCAAGTGCAGTTATACTACCTATACGGAGATTCCCGTTCAGGAGCATACTTATGTGGCAGTAGTAACAGCGCCGACCTGTACAACAGGAGGCTTCACGACACATACCTGCTCTGGTTGCGGAGACAATTATGTAGATAGCGAAACTGTTGCTTTGGGGCATGATATGGCTCCAGCAACCTGTACACAACCCAGCACCTGTAAAAATGGCTGCAACTTCACAATTGGAGCACCCCTGGGACACACGGTAGTCATTGATGAAGAATCTCCCGCTCTGTGTGAAGACGATGGCTACACTGAGGGCAAGCATTGCTCTGTGTGTGGAGAAATCCTGGTAGCGCAAGAGAGAATTCCTGCGCTTGGCCATGAAATCGTATACCATGAAGCCAAGAAACCCACCTTCACCGGTGTGGGCTGGGAGGCATATGCGGATTGTACCCGCTGCGGTTTCAGCAGTTATGAGGAAATCCCCGCTCTGGGCAAGCCCGTTATTAAGGATTACGAGACATTCCTGGAAAACCTGGATATTCTGGAAGAAATGGCGTATGCATATGCACTGGAGAATCCCGGCAAGGATCCGGTTGCATTGGTGATCAAGTACATCCGTACAGGCGTGGAACGCTACAACTCCGGTTCCTGGGGCATTATGGCAGGATATGAGGATGAGGGCTTTGCCAAGTATGTATCGGAAACGGAGGACGGTATTAACTCTGAGATCGAGGCAGTAGAAGATATGCTGACTGTCAGTGGTCTTAAGAACATCGAAAACTTCTACCTGCCCAACGGTGACTATGTGGACTTCGGCCATATGTTTGGCATGATGGACATCACATACCACAATAAGTTCGGCGTAAACCATGCAGATGTTGCCGGCTGGGCCGGTGATACGGTGGACCTGCTTAGTTTGGCAGACCAGTTCGGTGTTGCCGGAACTCTGGAAGAGATGGTTACCGACATTTCCAGAAACTATCTGCTGAAGGATACATTCCCCGAACCTCCCGTTGAGGGCAGTTTCAACTTGACGGATATGTACGGCGACTTGGATGGCTTCTACGTTATGGAGCAGCTGGAGGGCCAGGATTATGCCAGCGGCATGATCAGGGCAATTCTCCAGAACTATTTCACCAAGGAACTGGACGATGAAGATCGGGCAAGCTTCTTCCTGAAGAACAGACTGGGTGGCGTCAGCACCCGTGGAGATGTTCGTGATGCGGTTTACAAAGAGTATACCAGCAACAAAGTTGTGGCAACACTGGAAGAAACGAGAGAGTTCCACTCGGCTGATCTCGGCAATTTGAGAAAAGCCTGTTGCTATGCCTTTGCGGATTACATCTGCAAGCTGGCAGGCGACTATGTAGAGACAACGGATAATCCGTATTTCTCCGTATTCTCTTCCACGTCTTCCACATTGGCACCCGGCATAACCCAGGAAATCAAGCTGGCTACCACGGCAGACAACAAGCAACTGGCGTACTATTTGGCAACCGGAGACCTTACCAGAGGCGATGTTACGATCTTTGCAAACTATAACAACAATGATCCTGCTTCCGGTTGGGCGATGCAGCGTGTGCTTGACCAGGCGAATGCTGCACAGCAAAAATACGGTGATCCTTCCAGTCCGCACTACATTCCAAACTATAATATAATTGCAAGTATCAATGGCGCAGGCTATAATATGCAAACAGGCGAGCCCGGCGGCCTGCTGATCATGAATGGTGTGGAGTATCATCCTGTAAATGCCAATGGATTCTTCGGCATTTTGAAGGACGGCACACCGGTCATTGGTACAACGGAAGAGTACAACAAGATCTACAAGGGTCAGCTTCAGGAAGCAATTGCCGGATTTGGTTCTGTTTTGGTCAAGGATGGTGCAATCTGCATTACAGCGACCAGTGACTACTATACCAACCGCGCAAGCCGTACAGCAATTGGTATTACCAAGACCGGTAAGGTCGTGTTTATGGTCTTGGATGGACGCCAGGAGCCTTGGTCTTGTGGTGGCAGCATGGAAGAAATTGCACAAATCATGCTGGAAGCCGGATGTGTCCATGCGATCAATCTGGACGGCGGCGGATCTACTACCTACGTTGCCAAACAGGAAGGCGCAGACGAGTTGAGCCTGATCAACAGACCTTCTGACGGATACGCCCGTTCTGTCAGTACTTCTCTGATCATGGTGTCCACTGCACCCAGCTCCACCGCATTTGACCACGCAATTCTGAACACAAAAGCAAATTATATGACTGTGGGAAGCAGCATGAAGATTACTGCGGAAGGCGTTAGTGCTACCGGCAATGCTGCGGAGATCCCCGAGGGTGCAACCTGGCAGGTGTCGGATCCCAAGTGGGGCTCCATAACCGAAGATGGAACGTTTACTGCACAGAGAAATGGTGATGTAGAGGTTTATCTGATGCTGGGAGATGCTATCATTGGCAGCAAGACGATCCATGTTGTAATTCCCAATAACATTTACTTCACCAAGGACAAAGTTGACGTTGTATACGGAGCAACCGTGGAATTGCCGGTCAAGGCGTTGTATGATGGCAAGGAAGTCGTCATTCAACTTTCTGATCTGGTATTCACACTGGATAATGCAAAAGCCGGCAGCATAAACGGGCTGCAGTTCACTGCCAGCACATCCGGAAACGTCAGAGCGACACGGATTACAGTTACTCTGGCAAACAATCGGGATGTGAAGTCAAGTATTGCAGTTGCACTGTTCAACCAAGGTGAAACGAGTTTTGACTTTGAACAGGCTACAGGCGGTGACCGACTGCTTGCATGGGATCGTCAGGTGTCCAACTCCACAACCGATGATGCCATTACTTACCAGATCGTGAATCCCAATGGAGACATGGTTACGTCGTATATTTTTGCGATCGACATGACACAGATCCCTATCCCGAAGCAGCTGGAGGATCTGACTTACATGCTCCCAGGCTCGGATCTGGAAGATGCTTCTGCATGGACCTTCCTGCTGCAACTTGCACAACGTGTCAGCGTGTTGACGGAGGTCACACCTGTAATTCACTTTGACCCCAATTTTGATGTGGATTACAGCAACCTCACCCTTGTAAATGACTACTTTGAACTGAAGAGCGTGGTCATGGATGAGACAACCAACACCATGACAATGACGCTGAAGTGGAAGAAGCAGACACATGCCATTGATCCCAATGGGGCCAACCCCTTGTGTATTGTCAGCGGTATCAAGCTGACTCCCAAGGAAGGTGCTGCGTGGAGTGATAAGGGCAGTCTGAAAGCTGTTCACAGCGGCAAGGTCAGCTACAATATCTATCTGCGGGCAAGCAGTCTGTATACCTTCGCACAGAAACCGGAGAACCAAAAGACCTTTGGTTTGCGGCCCTTCGTCAATCCCGATGATCCCAGTGAAGCCGGCGCATCCTTCGGCGATACCTACAAAGAGTTCGAGGATACCTACACACTGGTTAAGAACCTGAAAAATGGTTGGGTAAGCGAAGGCGGCGGATTTGCCTACTATGTAAACAGCGAGAAGTATTATGGCATCCAGAATATTGACGGCCTGTATTATGACTTCGGTGACAATGGCATCAATGTTGGTCAGACACCGTATACAGGTCTGATGGAGAAGGACGGTAATACTTACTACATCAAGTTGGGCGAGATTTCCAAGGGCTGGTACTCCATCAGTGATGTATGGTATCTGTTCGATTGGCAGACGGGCATTGGCATCGAGGGCACCTATCATACCACGATCGACAATATTGACGTCACCTATGAATTTGATGGCGGTAAGTTAATCAAGGGCTTCTGGTACGTAACAGATGCCGGACGCCAGTATTTCTACGGACCCCACTACTATAAGCAGGGCTGGCGTACCATTGACGGAGAGACATACTTCTTTGAGGAGTATTACGCCAAGACCGGTGTGGCACCGGTTCGCCCGGCCCATGCCGTAAACGCGACCTGGTATGAGTTTACCGAGACGGGCGTGCTGGTAGCGGAAGCGAAAGACGGATTGTACTGGTATAATGGCAATTTGTACTATGTTGTTGACACTTTGTCCAAGCATACCGGCATGTATCTGATCGACGGTCAGTATTATTACTTCCAGTCGGATTATACAGCTGTGGTCGGCCAGACCTATTGGGTCAGCAATACGAGGGACTTGGTTTCTGCAGGTACATATCGGTTTGATGCGAACGGCAGGGCAGTGATGACCACCGAGATCGTTAACGAAAACGGTACACTGTACTACTATCAAAACGGTAAGCGGACCAATAATGCAGGTGTTGTGAAATTTGGTGACAGTTACTACTGCGTTGGTTCCGGCGCAATCGCCTATGCGGATTGTGCCACATGGGTCAGCAACACCAATGGCTTGGTTACTGCCGGTACCTATCGCTTCGATGCAGCTGGCAAGATGATCATGACCACAGAGGTGGTCAATGAAAATGGTACCTTGTATTACTACAAGGACGGCAAACGGACTGCAAGTGCGGGTCTGATCCTGTTTGATGGCCACTATTACCATATCGACGGTGCAGCAAAGGCAATTACCAATGCAACCATCTGGGTGGAAAAGACCAACGGCCTGAAGATCAAGGGCACCTATACCTTTGATGCAGAAGGCAAAATGGTCATGCACAACGGTATTGTCGATGGATACTACTACGTGGATGCGGAGAAGATTTCTGCCGGTCTGCTGTTGATCGACGGCAGCTACTACTACGCAGGTGGTGGCGGTAAGATCGTTATGAATCAGGCTTACTGGATCACCCAGCATAACAATCTGCTGCCTGTCGGTACCTACCGATTCGATGCAGAGGGCAAGGCAATCATGACTACGGAAATTGCCGATGAAAATGGTACGCTTTACTATTACAGAGATGGCAAGCGTATTGACAATGCTGGTGTGGTCAAGTTTGGTGACGACTACTACTGTGTTGGTTCCGGCGCAGTCGTGCTTACGAACAGTACAGCGTGGATCAGCAAGACCAATAGTCTGCTGTCAGAGGGCACTTATCGTTTTGCTGTTGATGGCAAGATCATTATGACCACCGAGATTGTCAATGAAAACGGCACTCTGTATTATTACAAGAATGGTAAGAGAACCGGAAATGCCGGTTTGCTGATGATCGACGGCGACTACTACTATGTTGGCGGTGGCGCAGTTGTGGCAGCAAACGAAGCTCTCTGGGTCAGCAATACCAATGGTTTGGTTACTGCCGGTACCTATCGCTTTGATGTGGATGGCAAGATGATCATGACCACGGAAGTCGTCAATGAGAATGGCACGCTCTATTACTATCTGAACGGCAGAAGAACTGCAAACGCAGGCTTGGTGTTCTACGATGATCATTACTACTTCATTGACGGCGCGGCTAAGGCAGTTACTAATACCACCATTTGGGTCAGCAAGACCAACGGTCTGGTTCCCGAGGGTATTTATACCTTCGATGCAGAGGGCAAGATGTATCTGCACAACCAGATCCTGCATGGTTACTACTACTATGATGGTAAGAAGTCTTCTGCTGGCTTGGTCTTGATCAATGGCACCTATTACTATGCAGGCGATGGCGGTAAGATCGAAGTTAACAAGATCTTCTGGGTCAGCAAGACCAATGAACTGCTGCCCGCAGGCACTTATCGGTTCGGCGCAGATGGTAAGGCCATCATGACTACCGAAATTGTCAATGAAAGCGGCACGCTGTACTATTACGAAAATGGTAAGCGGACCGGCAACGCAGGTGTTCTGAAGATCAATGGCAGTTACTACTATGTTGGCGGCGGCGCCATTGCGCCGAATAATTGCTCCACATGGGTCAGTAACACCAACGGACTGGTGCCTGCCGGTACCTATCGCTTTGATGCGAACGGCAAGATGATCATGACTACCGAGATCGCCAATGAAAATGGTACGCTGTACTACTACCTGAATGGTAAGCGGACAGCCAGTGCCGGCCTGGTGCTGCTCAATGGCGCTTACTACTACATTGACGGCGCAGCCAAGGCAGTTGTCAACAAGACCGTTTGGGTCAACAATACCAATGGTTATGTGGCAGAGGGAAGTTACGCCTTTGGTGAAGATGGCAGAATGATCATGGTGGATGGCATCAAAAATGGCTACTACTATGTGAATGGTTCCAGAACAGCGGCCGGTCTGGTCAAGATCGATGGCAGTTACTATTATGCGGACAACGGCGGCAAAATTGTTGTTGGCAAGCCCTTCTGGATCACCAAGCACAATGATCTGCTGCCCGTCGGTACCTATCGGTTCGATGCTGATGGCAAGGCCATCATGACCA
>JAZOLS010000068.1:0-12547 GCA_045653245.1 Faecousia sp. | reverse complement strand
CCACTTCTTTAGAAACTGGAAGTTTCTATCGTCGGTATAAGGAAAATACTTTCGCATAGTTTCCCTATAACCTAGACAGTGCTCTCGCATATCCATTATAACACCTATTTTGAATTCTGCACTATACTTTCTTTGCTTTTGTCCCTTTTTAGCCATAAAAATAACACCCCAAAAGTGTCTAACTTTTGGGGTGCATATCAATTGGAAGCGTTCTTTTGCTTACGGGAGCAATGCAAATTCAAAGCCTGCATTGCGGGCGGCATCGATGAAATCTCCCACGATGGCCGCATTGGTAGAAGAAATGGCGTGAAGCTGATAGATCGCACCGCTGTGCAGGGCATCAGTCATTTTCTTCAGCGTGGCGGCAGGATCGGGCTGGTTATTCGTGTCCCAGTCACGGTATGTGAAGCTCCAGTTGTAGCTTCGGTAGCCAAGGCTCTGGGCGATGGCCCAAACCTGTTCGGAGAAGTAACCGCTGGGCGGACGAAAGAATTTCATTTCGTAGTTGTAGTTTGCCTTCACATAGTTGTGGATGTCCATGATCTGGTCAACGATTTTGTCAATGGAAAGCGTGGGAAGATCTGGGTGGGTGGTGCAGTGATTGGCTAAAATGTGGCCGTCGTCCAGGATCTGCTGAACCATTTGCGGATAGTTCTTGGCGAAGGATTTGTCAATGAAGATCACGCATTGCACATTCTTTTCTTTCAGAATGTTCAGGGTTTTCTGCACCAAGCCCTCATGCTCATAGGTGACATTGTAGGTCAGATAAATCTTGCCGTCGTCTGGGCAAATGAAGTGGGCATCGTACTTTTCATACTGCTTATCCAGACTGATGGCATAGGTGGGGCGGTTCTTGCTGTCCACATCCTTACCGAGACCATAGGTGATCATTGTAGTGTCCATAGCTTTCAGCTGTTCCCGGGTATAAAGACTGCCGATATACTCCCCGGAAAGGGAGGTGGGCGGAACAGTTGTGGGTGGCGGATCAGAAGCAGGAGGCGTTGTGACAGCGGAAGACGACGGCGGTGTAACCGCAGAAGATCCGGGCTGTGACGTAGAAGATTGGGGCGTTGACTGCATTTGCTGAGGCTGTGTGGGCTGGGCATCGTCAAGTTTGACGGCGAAGACTACTGCCACAATCAAAACAGCGGACAGAATCAGAATCAAAAACCGAAGTGTGGTTGCTTTCAAAACAGCACCTCCTTTTTCGCGATTTTACCACAGGATGATATTGAATGCAAGAAAAACCTCCCTGAAGAACCAGGGAGGTTTCCGTTTATGAGAACAATTCGATGGTATAGTTCATATCATTTCGAAGGAAATCAATGGCATCTCCCAAAACATTGGCATTTGCTTGGGAAACAGCATGGAGCAGATAAATGGCACCGTTGTGGGCATACGTGGAAATCGTGTCCAAAGCAATTTGGTCAGAAGGTTGATTCTCTGTTTCAAAATCGCGATACTGAAAGCTCCACAGAACAGTTTTATAGCCCAAGTTTTGCAGAACGGCCAGGGATTGCACCGAGTAAGCACCTGTGGGCGGACGGAAGAGGTGCATCTTATAGCCAAAATTATCCAGCACATAGTTGTGCAGAGTCATGACCTCCTCTTCCATTTTATCGATGGTCAGAGAGGGCATAACGGGGTGGTTAGTTGAGTGATTGCCGACAATGTGGCCCTCATCGATCATCCGTTGGACCAGTGCCGGCTCCGTCTTCACATAGCCCATGGTGACAAAGAAAACGGCCTTAACATTTTTTTCTTTCAGCACATCTAGGATCTTTCCTGTTACCGGATACTTTTGGCCGTTTGCATCGGTTGCATAGTGCTCATAGCCGCAGTCAAAGGTCAGATACACGGTATTGGTATCTTCACCGATAAAATGCGCATCATATTGAGCATATTTTTTCTGCTCCTTTATGGGAGTGGAGGGACGGGCGTGATTTTGTGCTATTCCTGCACCAAAGCCGCCCTCATTGTAGGTAGTGTCCATGGCCTCCAGCTCTGCGCGGGTGTAATTGCCAAACCCGCTGGGAGAAGTGGAGGGAGTAGGCACAGAAGTGGGAGGAACACTGGACACGGGAGGCGTGCTGGATACCGGCGGAACGCTGGAACTGGAAGGAATCGAAGATCCTTCCGTTCCGGAAGATCCGGGAACGGAGGAAAGCAGGGAAGAGGAGCCGGAAGTCTCCGTATCCACAGAGCCGGTGCTGAACATCAGAATGATCAGCCCAACCAAAAGCAGGAACAGCACGCCCACGGCAACAATCAGCGCAATAGCACGATTGTCGTTGTGTTGGCAAGGGCCGCCGCAGATGGGACACCGCAGGCGGTATTGACGGAATTTCTTTTTGCAATTACGACAGTAGTACATAGCGGTCCCCCTTTCGTGTAACAATGATACGCAAGTATTGTACCATTTCTCCAGGGCAAAGTCAAGAAATGCCCCGAACCTGCATTTGGGAGAAAAGGTGAAAAAAACCTTGCATTATTTGGATTTTTAGAATATAATAATTGATATTTTTCACATAAACGATAAGGGGTTTTGTTGTGTATTTAAAATCATTGGAAGTACAGGGCTTTAAGTCCTTCCCGGATAAGACGCTGATCCGCTTTGGCGACGATATTACCGCCATTGTCGGCCCCAACGGCTCCGGAAAATCGAATATTTCCGATGCCATTTTGTGGGTCATGGGCGAACAGAGCAGCAAGACCCTGCGCGGTGCAAAGATGGAAGACGTGATCTTCGGCGGCACCCAAAAGCGTTCTGCTGTGGGTTTTGCCGAGGCTACTTTGACATTGGATAATACAGACCGTGCATTGCCTTACGACGCTGATGATGTGATGATCACCCGTCGGTATTATCGCAGCGGTGACAGTGAATACTATATCAACAAGCAATCTGCGAGATTGCGCGATATTCACGAACTTTTTATGGACACTGGTTTGGGCCGGGAGGGTTATTCAAACATTGGCCAAGGGCGCATTGATGAGATTCTGTCTCTCAAGAGCGCTGACCGCCGGGAGATCTTTGAAGAGGCAGCAGGTATTTCCAAGTATCGCCACCGCAAGGAAGAAACCGAGCGGAAACTGGCCCATACCGAGGATAACCTGCTTCGTATCGGTGACAAGGTTTCTGAATTGGAATTACAGTTGGAGCCATTAAAAGAACAGTCCGAAAAGGCAAAAAAATACCTGGAACTGAAGAATGAACTCCAGGGCGTGGAAGTAGCCGTTTGGTTGGACACTTTGGAGAAACTGTCTGCTGCCGCCAAAAAAGCCGAGGAGGACTATGCCTCTGCATCCTTTGTATTGCAGCAGGCCCATGACGACCTGGACAAGCTTTACGCCCAGTCAGAGAATCTGTCCGCTGTCTTGCGGCAGAAGGACGAGGAACTGGAAAATGTGCGCATCAAGGTGAGCATGCTGGATGCAAACCATCAGCAGTTGGACGGTCAGATGGCAGTGCTCCGGGGCAATGTGGAAAACAACAATGCCAATATACAGCGCATCCGGGAAGAACTTTTGGGCGAGGAAGACCGCAGTGGAGGTATCATTGCCCAAATTCAGCAGGCTGATGAGCGTATTGAAGCCATTGACCGGGAATTGACTGAAAAAATGCAGGCCATTGACGCACTGCAACAGCAATTGGCGGTCATGACTGCCAATGCCCAGGGCATTACCCGTCAGTTCCTGGAACTGCGGGGAAAAGAATCCAGCCTGTCGGCAGAACTGGCAGGTCGTGAGGCGGATATTCGCAGCTTGGATGAGAGCATTGCCCAGTCCAAGGAACGCAGTGAAATTCTGCGCACAGACCTGTGTTCCGGCGAAGAGCGTAGGGCTGCGGCGCAGGCCGATCTGGATACCTGCCAGGCAGAGCTGCGCAGAGCCCGCGAAGATGTCACCGCCGCAGAAAATACCATTTCCGGCTATACTTTGCGACAAACCACCCGTCTGAAGCGCCGGGATGAACTGGCACAGAAACTCCGGGAACTGACTGCAAAACTGGATTCTGTTTCTGCTAAGGCCAGGGTGTTCCGCGCCATGGAACGGGATTTTGACAGTTATAATAAGTCCGTTAAGGCTGTTATGCTGGAATCTCAGCGTGGCAGTCTGAAGGGTATTCACGGCCCGGTATCCCGTTTGATCCGTACCGATGACCGTTATGCGGTTGCCGTGGAGATCGCCCTGGGTGCGGCCATGCAGAACATCATTGTGGGCAATAAGCAGGACGGCAAGGCCGTGCTGGGTTATCTGAAACGTACCGGAACCGGGCGTGTGACCTGTCTGCCCATTTCTGAAATGCAAGGCAAGGGCCTCAGCGAAAACGGCCTTAGCCAATGCCGGGGTTATGTGGGCATTGCGTCGGAATTGGTGCAGTGCAAGGATCAGTATAAGGGCATCATTGATTATTTGCTTGCCCGGACTGTATTGGTGCAGGATATTGATGCCGCCATCGCCATGGCCGGTAAGTACAATAACCGCTTTAAGATTGTTACTCTGGACGGCCAGGTGATGAACCCCGGCGGTTCTATGACCGGCGGTTCTGTGAATAAGGAAGCGGGTATTCTGTCCCGTGCCAATGAACTGGAAAAACTGACTGCCCAGGAAAATGAGTTGCAGGAAGAAATTTCTTCTGTGGAAGAGGAACTTCGCGAGGCCCAACGCCAGGCTGACCAGGTGGAATTCCAGCTGAATACCGCCCGGGATCAGCTGCGCGAAGCCCAGGATCAGGTGCTTCGCATGGAAGGCGAGGGAAAGCAGCATGAGATTCTGCTGAACGCCATCAATGATGCGGTTTCCTCTGCCCAAAGAGAACTGGATTCTCTCCATCAACGTCAGCAGCTGGATCGGGAGCGGTATGCCGCCAACCAGGCAAAGATTCAGGTCTATACTGCAGAGCTTGCCAATGTCCAGGCGACCATTGCCAACCTGGAGGGCACACAGACCGAAACTGCCGAAAAGACCAATGTACTGACGGAAGAAATGACCCTTTTGCGTACCGGTGCGGCAGCATTGGAAGCTGAGAGGACTACGGCTCGGGCGCATGTTGAAGATTTGCAGAATCTGCGCAATGCCATGGCTGGAGACCGCGCCAACAAACTTGCTTTGATCCAGCAGATCGAGCAGGAAAGCCAGCGTTTGGAAATGGAGATCGAACTGCTCCAAAAGCGCCAGGCTGAAAATGATGCGGATGCAGATGCACAGCGCAAGCAAATGCAGTCTGTGATGGCTCAGCGTAGCGAGGCCGAGGCTACCAAGACCCGCAGCGAACGGGAGAGCCAGGAAAAGAACAAGGACATTCTGAACATGGAGCGTGCCTGCGCCCTGTTGGAGAATAAAAAGACCACAACTGCCATGGAAGAAAAGCAGATCATTGACAAGTTGTGGGATTCCTATGAACTGACCCCCGGTACTGCCGCAGAGCACCGCGGTGAAATTGAATCCGTGGCAGCAGGCAACCGTAAGATCGCGGAACTTAAGCGGAAGATCACCATGCTGGGCACGCCCAACCTGGGTGCCATCGAAGAATACGCCCGTGTCAATGAGCGATATTCCTACCTGGTGGAACAGCGGGAAGATGTGCTCACGTCCAAACGGGAACTGGAGAGCATCATTCGGGATCTGACAAAGGAAATGACCACCATTTTTGTGGAGGAGTTTGCCAAGATCAACCGCTACTTCGGTGAAGTCTTTACGGAGATGTTCGGTGGCGGCAATGGACAGTTGTTGTTGGAAGATCCGGAAGAACCCCTGACCTGCGGCATTGAGATCCGTGTTCAGCCCCCCGGAAAGCAGGTCAAGACCATCACGCTTCTCTCCGGCGGCGAGAAAGCCTTTGTGGCTACGGCACTGTATTTTGCTATTTTGAAAGTACGCCCCACGCCTTTCTGCCTGTTGGACGAGATCGATGCGGCGTTGGATGACCGGAACGTGGAGCGTTTTGCATCTTACTTACACAATCTCAGCAAAAAGACCCAGTTTATTGTCATTACCCACCGCCGGGGCACTATGGAAGCATCCGATGTGCTGTACGGTGTGACCATGCAGGAGCAGGGTGTTTCCAAACTCCTGCGGCTGGATCTGAACCAGATGGAAGAATACCTGGGCATTGTGGAATAATTGGAAAGGAAAGCATTATGGGCTTTTTTGATAAGATCAAATCCGGTATGGCCAAGACACGCTCTGCTCTGAGCAATACTTTGGGCAATGTATTCTCCGGTTTCAGCGAGATCGATGACGATTTCTATGACGAACTGGAAGAATGTCTGATCCTTGCGGACTTGGGTGTGGAAACGTCCACCAAGGCGACCGACCGTTTGCGTAAGACAGTGAAAGAACAGCACTTGAAGACCACGGAAGAGGCCAAGTCTGCATTAAAGGATATCCTGGTGGAAATGCTGAATGTGGGGGATACGGCTTTAAATCTTTCCACAACGCCATCTGTGGTGCTGGTGATCGGCGTCAATGGTGTTGGTAAGACCACCACCATTGGTAAGATCGCCAATCAGTTGGTATCCCAGGGTAAAAAGGTGATGCTGGTGGCGGGAGATACTTTCCGTGCCGCCGCGGCGGATCAGTTGGAAGTATGGGCAGACCGAACAGGCGCGGACATCGTGCGTCAGCATGAGGGCGCAGATCCTGCATCTGTGGTATATGACGGCATCCAGGCCGCCAAGGCAAGACGGGCCGAAGTCATTCTGATCGATACCGCCGGCCGTCTGCATAACAAGCAGAATCTGATGAACGAACTGAACAAGATCAGCCGGATTGTGGAACGGGAACTGCCCAATGCATCCCGGGAAGTGCTGCTGGTGCTGGATGGCACTACCGGTCAGAACGGGCTGATCCAGGCAAAGCAGTTTAAGGAGATTGCAGGTGTCACCGCCATTGCTTTGACCAAGCTGGATGGCACTGCCAAGGGCGGTATCGTCATTGCGGTGGCTGACGCTTTGCAGATTCCTGTGAAGTTTATCGGTGTGGGCGAACAGGCAGACGATTTGATGCCCTTTGAAGCCCGGAATTTTGTGGATGCACTTATATAATATGTCATTGCGAACCAGTGACAGAGGTCACTGGTGTGGCGATCCCCAAAATGTTCCCAAAACCTATGGAGATGGCCACGCCAGCGTGCGCGCTGGCTCGCAATGACAGGGAATGGTGAAAGAATGAAAGTCGTTTTAGCAAGTAAAAATCCTCACAAACTTGTGGAGATCAGTCGAATTACCGAGAAATTCGGTTTTGAACTGGTGCTCCAGTCACAGTTGGGTGTGGATATCGATGTGGAAGAAACCGGAACCACTTTTGAAGAGAATTCTCTGTTGAAAGCCGAAGCGGTGATGAAAGCCACCGGTCTGCCTGCCCTTGCAGATGACTCCGGCATTGCTGTGGATGCACTGAACGGAGAGCCGGGTATCTACTCCGCCCGTTACGGATTTGACGAATCCCTGGACGATTGGGGCAGACTGCTTCTGCTTCTGAAAAATACCGAGCATGTGCCGGACGGACAGCGCCAGGCGAAATTCGTATGCGTGATCAGTTTTGTCCATCCGGGTGGCCAGGTGATCCAGGCCAGGGGAGAGATCCACGGAGAACTCCTCCGGGAGGCCAAGGGCGAAAATGGCTTTGGCTACGATCCCATCTTCTACTATCCGCCTTTGGGTAAGACCACGGCGGAGCTGTCCCCGGAGGAAAAGAATGAGGTTTCCCACCGGGCAGTTGCATTAAATAAATTCTATGAAAAAATGAAGGAGGCAGGTTATGCTGACAAGTAAAGAACGCGCTGACCTGCGCGCAATGGCGACCAATATCGACACCACCTTGATGGTGGGCAAAAGCGGCGTGACCGAATCGGTAATCGCCGAGGCAGAGAACCTGCTGACCGCCCGGGAGTTGGTCAAGGGCAAGGTCCTTGAGGGCGCGATGATGACCCCGCGGGAAGTCTGTGACGAGCTGTGCGAAGCCACCGGTGCTGAAGGTGTCGCGGTGATTGGTACGAAATTTGTGATCTACCGCTTCAGCGAAAAGTGCCAGGAAGAGCGCAATGCCACCGGCCGCGCCAAGCGCAAGCCCACCCCCGTATCCAAGAAAGACCCGGTGCGTAAGGGCATCCGTGCCCGTCGCCAGGCCGCCAAGAAGGTGCGGGAACAGCGCAACGAATATTTCCGCCAGCAGGCCATCGAAAAGGCCATCGAACGCAGCCGGGAAGAACAGTTGCGTGGCGAAGACTGATAACTGAAAACATCCATGGGTAATGACAAGGAGGAACTGTGTTATGATTGACGCGTATTTCTGTCCGCCAACGCTGAAAGCCTATATGGAAGCAACCGGATGCTGCGATTTATGCGCAGACTTCCGGCGATTACCCATGGAAAAATTGGAGCAGGTGGTCGTACGCCTGCTCAAGCCCAATCGGGTCAATCATGTGCTGGGCTGCCGGGATACCGCCGTTGCCCTGGCAAAGCACTGGGGTGCAGATGAAGTGGATGCAGCCAGAGCAGGACTGCTCCACGATATCACCAAAGCCCTGGACGGCCAGCGCCAATTGACATTGGCAGGGGAGTATGGTATCATACTCAGTGCTTTTCAGCAAAAAAATCCCAAAACACTGCACGCGCTCACCGGTTCACTGGTGGCAGAGCACTTGTTTGGGGAAAATGATGCGGTGGTGCAGGCAATTCGCCATCACACCACCGGCAAAGCGGACATGAATTTGCTGGAAAAGATCATCTATGTGGCGGATTATATGGAGCCCAACCGGGATTTCCCCGGTGTGGATAAACTCCGGGAATTAGCATTTACTGATTTGGATGGTGCGCTGAAACTGGGGCTTACCATGACGTTGAATTTATTGCATCAGCAGGGAAGTGAGGTTTCTCCCGAATCCCGGGAGGCCCTGGCCTGGCTGAATGAGAAAGGATAAAAATATGTTGACTGCAAAAGAAGTGGCACTGCAAGTGACCAAGGCCCTGGACGAAAAGAAGGGCATCGATATCAAATTGCTGAAGATCGATGAGGTCTCCAGCCTGGCAGATTATTTTGTGATCTGTACCGGTAGCGTCAATACCCATGTTAAGACTCTGTGCGATTATGCAGAATACACCATGGAGCAGTTGGGCGAGCCCATGCTGGGCCGTGAGGGCCACCGGGGCAATTCCTGGGAACTGCTGGACTTTGGCTCTGTGGTCGTTCATGTGTTTACCGATGAAGCACGGAAATTTTATGACCTGGAGCGTCTGTGGGCGGATGCGGAGGTCGTTGATTTGAAGGATATTATTATCGAGGAATGATTTCTCGATCGAGAAGAGGTTTTTCGTTATGAACTACGAACATAAGAATGTAGAAGCCAAATGGCAAAAATACTGGGAAGAGAACAAGACTTTCCATACCGACGTGTGGGATTTCTCCAAGCCCAAATACTATGTTTTGGATATGTTCCCGTATCCTTCCGGTGTGGGTTTGCACGCAGGTCACCCCGAGGGCTACACGGCTACGGACATTATGTCCCGCATGAAGCGCATGCAGGGCTACAATGTTCTGCACCCCATGGGCTACGACTCTTTTGGCCTGCCGGCTGAGCAGTATGCGGTGGATACCGGCAATCATCCCAACGGTTTTACCCAGGAGAATATCAAAACTTTCTCTACACAACTGAAAGAACTGGGCTTTGACTATGACTGGTCCAAGGTTATTGCTACTTCTAACCCCGATTTCTATCAGTGGACTCAGTGGATCTTCAAGAAACTGTACGAGGCAGGCTATGCCAAGCGCATTGAGATGCCCGTCAACTGGTGTGAAGCATTGGGCACAGTTCTTGCCAATGACGAAGCCGTCGACGGCAAGTCTGAGCGTGGCGGCTATCCCGTCGTAAAGAAAATGATGATGCAGTGGGTCATTGACCAGCCTGCATTTGCTGAAAAACTCCTGGAGGGTTTGGACGAGATCGATTGGCCCGAATCCACCAAGGAGATCCAGCGCAACTGGATCGGTAAGTCCACTGGCGTGGAAGTGGACTTCAAACTGGTGGGCGGCGGCGAGTTCTCCATCTACACCACCTGTATCGAAACCATCTACGGCATCACCTTTATGGTGCTGGCACCTGACGGCAAAATCACCCAGTCCCTCCTGGATCGGGTGCAGAACAAGGAAGAAGTAGAGGCTTACATCAAAGAAGCGGCAAGTAAGAGCGAAATTGACCGTACCGATGCCACCAAGACCAAGACCGGCTGTCCTTTGAAAGGCGTGTACGCCATCAACCCGGTCAACGGCAAGGAAGTGCCCGTGTTCATTGGTGACTTCGTCCTGGGCAACTACGGTACCGGTGCTGTTATGGCTGTTCCCAGCCACGATCAGCGTGACTTTGAGTATGCTGTTGCCCATAACATCCCCATGATCCAGGTTATCGAGGGCCGGGATGTGTCCGAGCGTGCCTTTGAAAAGCAGGATTACCTGGGCAAGGGCTGTAAGCTCGTCAATTCCGAGGAATTCACCGGCTTGACTGTGGAAGAGGCCAAGAAGGCTATCACCAGCAAGCTGGAAAAGCAGGGCGTTGCCAGAAGAAAGGTTAACTACCACTTCCGTGAGTGGATCTTTGCCCGTCAGCGTTATTGGGGCGAGCCTGTTCCCTGTGTTTACACCGAGGACGGCAAGACAGTCTTCCTGAGCGATGAAGAACTGCCCCTGGTTTTGCCGGAACTGGAAGATTACAAGGGCCGTAACGGTCAGGCACCCCTGGAAAATGCAACCGAGTGGAAGCAGTATGATCAGAATGGCATTAAGGGCATCCGCGAAACCTCTACCATGCCCGGCAGCGCCGGTTCTTCCTGGTACTACATGCGTTATATTGTTCCCAACAATGACAAGGCATTCTGCGATCCGAAACTTTTGAAGCACTGGATGCCCGTTGACCTGTATATCGGCGGCCCGGAGCATGCTGTGGGTCACCTGATCTACTCCCGTATCTGGAACCGCTTCCTGTATGACAACGGACTGTCTCCTGTGAAAGAGCCCTTTAAGAAGTTGGTGCACCAGGGTATGATCCTGGGTGAGAACGGCATTAAGATGGGCAAACGTTTCCCGGAATTCGTGGTCAACCCCAGTGATATCGTCCGGGAATACGGCGCGGACACCCTGCGTCTGTACGAAATGTTCATGGGCCCCCTGGAAGTTTCCAAGCCCTGGAGCACTGCCGCTGTGGCCGGTGCAAGAAAATTCATCAATCGGGTGTGGAACTTCTTCACCGAGAGCGCCAATATTACCGAGACTGACGACGGCAAACTGACCAAGGTCTACCATCAGACTGTCAAGAAAGTCAGTTCCGACTTTGAGGCATTGGCATTCAACACCGCCATTGCCCAGATGATGGTCTTCGTCAACGAAGTCTACAAGAACGGCACTTGCCCCAGAGAGTATGCCGAGGGATTCATTAAGATGATCTCCTGTATTATCCCCCATGTGGGCGAAGAAATTTGGCAGATCATGGGCCATGATAACACCATCGCCTTTGAGCCCTGGCCTGTCTACGACGAAGAAAAGTGCAAGGACACCCAGGTGACCATCGCGGTGCAGGTCAACGGCAAAATGCGCGGTACTGTGGAAATGGAAGCCGACCTGGACAATGATACGGTTGTGCAGAATGTGCTGGCCAATGAAAAAATCGCCGCATTCCTGCAGAAGAACGGCGGTAATATCGTCAAGACCATCGTAGTCAAGAATAAGCTTGTGAACCTGATTGTAAAATAAGGAAATATTATTATGGATAACGCCAAAGTTTACCTTCGCATTGAAACGCCATTTTCACCAAAGAACCGTAAGACGTTATTTTTTGCTCTGCATATGATCATCTCTGTAGTGTTCATGGCAGTTGTTGCAGTAATGATGTACCAGATACCTCATGAGAACCCCAATGTACCCCAGATGGTTCTTGGTGTTGCCATAGCTTGGCTGATCATGGGCGCGATTCCCACCACCTTGATTTTGTTCAATACCTATGCCAGGGTGGAAGAAGGGGAACTGATTGTGAATTCTCTCGGATTCTCTGAAAAGCGCTATCCCCGTGGTACAGCGAAAAAGGCTGTGAAAGAAGGCGAGCATACCGTCATCTATGGCGATGATAAGCCTTTGGTTTCGATGCTTAGCAGCAAAGCGGCAGATGATTTGGTTCGTTCTCTTCGCATTCCTATTGAGAATTCCACACGGAATCAAATATAAAGTTGCACGGGGGAAGATTTTTGTAATTTTATCGAAATCTTTCTTGACATTTGGAAAATTGGCGTATATAATGGTCTAGCCTGATAATCAGGCCCTGAAAGCATCCTGGACTTAGCCGGATGCCATCGGAGGGAGGGAAAACCATGTCTGAAATTCGCGTTAAGGAGAACGAAACTCTGGAGAGCGCTCTGCGTCGTTTCAAGCGTAGCTGTGCCAAGGAGGGCGTTATTGCCGAGGTTAAGAAGCGCGAGCATTATGTCAGCCCCAGCCTGAAGCGTAAGCAGAAGTCTGAAGCTGCCCGTAAGAACAAGAGAAAGTTCTACTAATATCCCTCTTG
>JAZOLS010000067.1:0-17269 GCA_045653245.1 Faecousia sp. | reverse complement strand
AACATCGGCGCTCTGCTGCGTGGCGTTGACAAGAAGGAGATCGAGAGAGGCCAGGTTCTCTGCAAGCCCGGCTCCATCAAGCCTCTGACCAAGTTTGCTGGCCAGGTTTATGTCCTGTCCAAGGAAGAAGGCGGCCGTCACACCCCCTTCTTTAACAACTATCGTCCTCAGTTCTACTTCCGTACCACTGACGTTACCGGTATCATCAATCTGCCTGAGGGCACCGAGATGTGCATGCCCGGCGATAACGTCGTTATGAACGTTGAGCTGATTACCCCCATCGCTATCGAGAAGGGCCTGCGTTTCGCTATCCGTGAAGGCGGCCGTACCGTCGGTTCCGGTGTTGTTACCGAGATCTACGAGTAATTCTTGTAGCTGAAAAGCGAATCATCCCCCGAGCTTTGGCTCGGGGGATTTTTTGTGTAGTTTTTCTTTTCATACGTGCGTTTTTACTTGCATTTGTCCATCAGTCGTGGTAGAATGTCTTTATTGTTAAAATTACACATTTTTTGGAGGTTGATTTTGTATGAACTATATTGACGAAGTGTATGAAAGAGTGGTAGCACAGAACCCCTCCCAGCCCGAATTTCACCAGGCTGTCAAGGAAGTTCTGGACTCTCTGCGTCCTGCGATCGAGCGTAACGAGGAGGCTTATCGCCGGGATGCCCTGCTGGAGCGTCTGACCACCCCAGACCGGGTTATCCAGTTCCGTGTGGCATGGGTGGATGACAATGGCCAGGTGCAGGTGAACAATGCTTACCGTGTGCAGTACAACAATGTCATCGGTCCTTACAAGGGCGGCATTCGTTTCCATCCTTCCGTAAACCAGAGCGTTATCAAGTTCCTGGGCTTTGAGCAGATCTTCAAAAATTCTCTCACCGGCCTGCCCATCGGCGGCGGCAAGGGCGGTTCTGACTTCGATCCCAAGGGTAAGTCCGACCGGGAGATCATGGCTTTCTGCCAGAGTTTCATGACGGAACTGTACAAGTACATCGGTGCAGATGTGGACGTTCCTGCCGGTGATATTGGCGTTGGCGCTCGTGAGATCGGCTATATGTATGGTCAGTATAAGCGTATCCGCGGCGTGTATGAGGGCGTGCTTACCGGTAAGGGCCTGTCCTATGGTGGTAGCCTTGCACGGAAAGAGGCAACCGGCTACGGCCTGCTGTATTTCACTGAAGAAATGTTGAAAGCCAACGGCACCCAGTTGGCTGGCAAAACTGTTGCCGTGTCCGGCGCAGGCAATGTGGCCATCTATGCCATTCAGAAGGCTTGGCAGTTGGGCGCAAAGCCTGTGACTTGCTCCGATTCCACTGGCTGGATCTACGATCCCGAGGGCATCGATGTGGCTCTGCTGCAGGAAGTTAAGGAAGTTCGCCGTGCTCGCTTGACCGAGTATGCTGCTGCCCGTCCCAGTGCTGTTTATACCCCCGGCAAGGGCGTGTGGAGCGTCAAGTGTGATGTGGCTCTGCCCTGTGCAACCCAAAATGAACTGCACCTGGAGGATGCCAAGATGCTGGCTGCCAACGGCTGTATCGCTGTCTGCGAGGGCGCAAATATGCCCACCACCGCAGAGGCTACCGAGTATCTGCAGAAGAACGGTGTTCTGTTCTGTCCCGGCAAGGCCGCCAACGCAGGCGGCGTAGCCACTTCTGCTCTGGAAATGAGCCAGAACTCCGAGCGGTTGCACTGGAGTTTCGAGGAAGTAGACGAGAAGTTGAAGGGTATTATGGTCAATATCTTCCGTAATGTGGATAAGGCCGCGAAGGAATACGGTATGGAGGGCAACTATGTTGCCGGTGCGAATATCGCCGGCTTCCTGAAGATTGCCGACGCCATGACCGCCCAGGGTATTGTGTAATTTGTGCCGACCTTATGTCATTGCGAACCAGTGACCAGTGTGCGCACTGGCTCGGAATGACAAGAAAACTCAAGAATGTTGCAAATAAGCACCGCTCGGATGAGCGGTGCTTATTTATTACGCAGGGGATTGGAGGTAAGACCCAACAAGTAATCCACAGAAACATTGTAGTAATTGGAGAGTTTTATCAAAATATCGGTGGGAATGTCTCGTTGACCCAGTTCGTAGTTGCTGTAAACCTGTTGAGAGCAATGCAGATATTCTGCAAGGTCTTTTTGTTTCAAATCTCTGTCCTCACGCAAGTCGCGTATCTTTCGGTACATGGTATCACCTCGAGGATAGGATAGCACACTGCAAATTGTTGTATTGACAAATACCGCAAAATGCGGTAGAATGTTGTCGTAAGCCAAACTAGTAGGCTTCAATGGAAAGAAATAGAGAAAGGAGAAACATTATGGGTATTGCTGCTTTGGTTTTGGGCATTGTCAGTACAGTATGGTCTTGCTTCGGTGGTACTTGGCTTTCCGCTATCGTTGGTATTGTTGGTATCATTCTTGGTGCTATGGGCAAGAAGAAGGACGCAAAATGTGCAACTGCCGGCCTGGTTCTGTCCATTATTGGTACTGTTCTGGGTTTGTTGCTGTACATTGCCTGTGTTGCTTGCGCTGGAGCTATCGCTGGTGCTGCAGGTGCACTTTAATTCTGCAAATAAGAAATCTCTGTCGGCAATATTATCTGTCGGCAGAGATTTCGGTTTTATGGAGGAAAAATGTATCCGTATATTCATATTTTAGGCCGGGAGGTTGGGACATACGGAGTATGTATGTTATTAGGCATTGCCTTAGTAGTAGTGCTTGCAATCTTCAGAGGTAAAAAAAGAGGTGTTATTGCAGAAGACATACTAATTGTTGGTGCATTTGCATTAGGCTTGGCGCTGATAGGGGGGGCACTCCTTTTTGCGTTTGTAACATATTCCCCTACCCAAATATTGGCGTTTGTGCGTGTGGGCGATTTTCGCTTCCTCAGTAGTGGCATTGTCTTTTATGGTGGACTGATTGGTGGTATATTGGGGGCGTTGCTAGGTCTGCGTATAGCACAATGCAAATTTGATAGTGTTGAGAGAGTAATCGTACCGTTAATACCTCTGGGGCATGCAATAGGGCGCGTTGGTTGTGTTTTGGCAGGCTGTTGCCACGGCTATGCTTATGATGGCCTGTTGGCGCTGTATTATCCCAACTCTGTGTTGGGATTATCCCCTATACAAGGATATTTTCCAATACAACCGATTGAATCGGTGGTCAATTTAGGAATTTGCCTGTTCTTGCTACGGTTTGAGAGGAAGAAAAACAGAACGACAAGGTTGCTATTTGTGTATCTTACACTATATGGTATTTCTCGTTTCATTTTGGAGATGTTCCGGGGAGATGCGATTCGTGGTGTGTGGGATGTACTGTCCACCTCACAAATAATCAGTATTGTTTTGGTTGTTGTGAGCATAGCAGGAATGCTGTATCGACGTAGTATAATCAAAAAAGCACCGCTCGGATGAGCGGTGCTTTTTTGTTGCGACGCAGGTCTATAAGCCGGGTTCTGTCTTGACAGCCATCTATCTAGTCCTGCAATTGCTTGCAGGATCCAGCCACCTCCTCGGAACGGCCGGGCAAGCCATCTGTTCCTCCACGGTGTTGCTTCGGGATAGAGTTTACATCGTAAAACCCATGTTTCCATGGGCCGGGTGGGCTCTTACCCCACCTTTTCACCCTTACCTTACGGCGGTATATCTCTGTTGCACTTGTCCTGGGGTCACCCCCGGCGGGCATTACCCGTTATCCTCGCCCTATGAAGCCCGGACTTTCCTCACGCCCTGCCTTTCGGCATGAGCCCGCGGCTGTCCAACCTGGTTGCGGAAATATTGTACAGCAAACAGGCTTAATTGTCAAATGTCTTGCAAATTCTTTGGGGAGAGGATATACTATATATAAGTAACAGGATTGGAGAATGGCTATGACGATCCCATTTGAAACTTATTTTGAGAATTTAAGAGGAAAACACGTGGCAGTGCTGGGCTTGGGCGTCAGCAACCGACCCTTGGTGCGCCTGCTGTTGGAGTTCGGTTGCATCGTTTCCGGCGGTGACCGGACGGAGCATGACAAACTGGATGCAGAAGCTCTGGAACTGGAAAAACAGGGATGCAAATTGTATCTGGGGGAGCATTTTTATGAGGGGATGACTGCGGATGTGGCGTTCCGTACCCCCGGCATGCACCCGGACAGCCCTGCGGTGACCGCACTGCAGAATTCCGGTGCAGCCATCACATCCGAGATGGAAGCCTTTTTTCAGGTTTGCCCCTGCGATATCATTGCGGTCACCGGTTCTGATGGAAAGACCACCACAACTACCCTCATTTCGGAAATGCTGAAAGCAGAGGGGAAGACCGTTTGGTTGGGGGGCAATATCGGCACACCTTTGCTTCCGCTGACCCGGCAAATGAAAGAAACGGATGTTGCCGTTGTGGAGCTGAGTTCCTTCCAACTGATGGATATGGGCCATAGCCCCCAGGTGGCGGTGATTACCAATCTTGCTCCTAATCACCTGGATGTCCATAAGGATATGGATGAATATGTGGAAGCCAAGAAAAATATCTACCGTTTCCAGAATGAAGACGGCGTACTGGTGGTCAATGCGGACAATGCCATCACCGCGCCCTTGCGTGGAAAGGGCACAACCAAGACCTTTGCCCGGGTGGGGCAGGGGGATGTGTGCCTGCGCGATGGCGCTATCTGCCGCAATGGCGAAGCGGTGCTGGATACAAAGGATATTTTGCTTCCCGGTGCCCATAATATTGAAAATTACATGGCGGCCATTGCGGCCGTTGAGGGTTTGGTGTCCGATGAAACCATCCGAAATGTTGCAAAGACCTTTGGGGGTGTGGAGCATCGCATTGAACTGGTGCGCATTAAGGACGGTGTGCGCTATTATAACGATTCTATTGCATCTTCGCCCAGCCGTACCATTGCCGGCCTGCGCAGTTTTGACCAAAAGGTGATTCTCATTGCCGGCGGATATGACAAGCACATACCCTATGATGTCCTCGGCCCGGAAATTTGCGCCCATGTGAAAAAACTGTTCCTTGGCGGTGCAACCGGCCCGTTGATTCAGGAAGCGGTGGAGAAATGCGATGGTGCAAAGCCGGAGATTGTGAATTGTGGTGATTTTACATCGGCGGTTTATGCCGCCGCAAAAGCGGCACAGCCCGGGGATGTGGTGCTCATGAGCCCGGCATCCGCTGCCTTTGACCAGTTTAAAAACTTTATGGTTCGCGGTCAGTACTTTAAAAAACTCATTATGGAGCTGTAACTATGGATGTATCCAAACTAACCAATGCAATGCGCAAGGCGCTTCCTTTGAAAGCCTGCGGTGCGGTGATCGTGGCGGCCGGTATGGCATCCCGCATGGGCGGCATCGATAAGGTGATGGCCCCCATTGGCGGCGAGCCCATGATTGTGCGTACAGTCCGTGCGTTTCAAAACTGCGATGCCATTAAGCAGATCATTATTGTAACCCGGCAGGATCTTATCGTGGCGATTTCGGACCTGTGTCGCCAATTTGATAAGGTACAGGCCGTCATGGTGGGCGGAAAAAACCGCCAGGAATCGGTGGAGATTGGCTTGGGTGCGTTGTCAAATGATATGAAATTGGTGGCAGTACAGGATGGCGCCCGTCCGTTGATTACCCACGCTGTAATAGACCGCACGGTTCGCGCAGCCCATACCTATGGCGCTGCAGCACCGGCCATCCCTGTGAAAGATACCATCAAGGAGGTGCGTGGCGGCATTGTGGTATCTACACCCAACAGAAGCGCACTCCGTGCAGTGCAGACGCCCCAGGTTTTCGATGTAGACCTGCTGAAAGCCGCGCTGAAAAAGGCGAAAGAAGATGACGCAGAGGTCACGGACGATTGCTCTGCGGTGGAATTGATGGGTATGTCCGTCAAAATCGTGGAGGGCGATGAGCGTAATATCAAAGTCACCACGCCCATGGACTTGAAGATCGCAGAAATCCTGCTGGAGGAAATGCAATGAGAATCGGACACGGATACGATGTGCACAAATTGGTTGAAGACCGGGATTTGATCCTGGGAGGTGTGAAAATTCCCTCTGAAAAGGGTCTGCTGGGACACAGCGATGCAGACGTACTGCTTCATGCGGTATCTGATGCGTTGTTGGGCGCGGCGGGCTTGCGGGATATCGGTTATCACTTCCCGGATACAGACCCTGCCTACAAGGGGGCGGATTCTTTAGGGCTGCTTCGCCAGGTTGGGAGTAAGGTGACGGCTAAGGGCTACCGGGTCAGTAATGTGGATGTGACCTTGATCGCCCAACGGCCTAAAGTGGGGAAGTATATTCCGCAGATGGTACAGAACATTGCCCAGACACTGGGAATTGATCGGGATCGTGTGAATGTGAAAGCCACCACCGAAGAAGGTCTCGGTTTTACAGGCAATCTGGAAGGCATCTCCTGCCACGCAGTATGTTTGTTGGAAGAATAAGAGAAAGGGCGTGCAGCAGCACGCTCTTTTTGTATACATAATGAATATATCCGATAAAATATTCATTGTATACGGAAACAAATATAGGTATGTGTAGGTTAAATATACAAATATACAAAGAAAACCTGCGTTTTTGTGCAGGGTGGCTATCTTTTCTAAGGATATTTATAAATTATTTAGGCGTTTCAATACTTGACTGTGAATAATATTCGTGGTATTATTCGTTCATCCAAATCAACCCAAGAAAGAGGAGATTTTATTATGAAAAAGTTTATTGCGCTTATGTTGGTACTGTTGATGGCCGTCGGTATCTTTGCCGGCTGTGCCGTTACGGAAGAAGACGGCCCTGGTAAGAACCCCTACAAGCTGACCACGGTTAAGGAAGGCTACCTGACCGTAGTTACTTCTCCCGACTATGCTCCCTACGAGTTCTACGCTCTGGATGTCGATGGCAAGCCCACCCTGGCCGGCTTCGATATGGACCTGGCTAAGTACATTGCTGACTATCTGGGTCTGACCCTGGAAGTTGTTCCCGTAGACTTCAACGGTATCATCGGTGAGATGGGCGCAGGTGTTGCTGACCTGGCTATGGCCGGTCTGTCTCCTGATCCCAAGCGTCTGGAAAAGATGGACTTCTCCGATATCTACTACGGCGGCAAGCAGGCGTTTGTCACCATCAAGTCCAAGAAGGCCCAGTTCACTGACCTGGCTTCCACCAACAAGGCAGAATTCTCCATCGGTGCACAGAACGGCACCATTCAGATGGAACTGGCAACCGAGTACAGCAAGGATGCTGAGATCGTCAGCCTGACCAAGGCTACCGACATTATCGCTGACCTGGTCGCCGGCAACCTGGACGGTGCGTACATTGAGTGGGATGTGGCGGTTTCCTATCAGAAGAACTATCCCGATTTGGAGATCCTCTGCGAAGTGCCTTACGATGCTGACGGCAATGTGATTGGTGTTGCCAAGGGCAATGCAGACCTGCTGAAGTATGTCAACGAGGCTCTGCACAAGTGTGTGGACGAGGGTACATTCAACCAGTACCTGGAGAAGGCCAATGCGCTGGCAGCCGGCGAGAAGTACGAAGGTATGCTGGATGAAGATGGCAATGTTCCCAAAGATGAGGGCTAAGTAAACAAAATCATCCGTTCCTCCCCATGATTTATGGGGAGGAACCGGTGCGTTTTATCAAAGATAGGAGAACATACATGGGCAATCTCATTACTGCATCGGGCTTTGAAAAAGCCTTTCAATATGCAGAGCATTTTAAGCATGGCCTGATCGTTACGGTCCTGCTTGCGTTTTTTACCGTTATTTTCGGTTTCATTCTGGGTATTTTGCTGGCCATCGCTCGTATGAGCGACATGCGCCCCTTCCGCTTTTTGAGTGTAGACAAAAATGGTCGCCTGCGGGGCAACGGCTTCTTACTGACCCTCAGTAAATTCAATCCCATTTCTTTTTTGGCTACCTGCTACGTGGAGGTCATTCGTTCCACTCCGGTGCTGGTGCAGATTATGATCATATATTACGGCGTATTCCGGGTGATCAAATTGCCGAATTTGACATTACTGGGGTTCTTGAAGTTCCAGCGGTTCTTCCCCGGTGTGGTGGCGCTGAGCATGAACTCTGCCGCCTATCTGTGTGAGATCATCCGTTCCGGTATCCAGTCTATTGATGGCGGTCAGACCGAGGCCGCGCGCTCCCTGGGCCTTTCCAAGGGCAAGACCATGTTCCATATCATCCTGCCCCAGGCATTGCGGAATATCCTGCCTGCCATTGCCAACGAATTCGTGGTTATCATCAAAGAGTCTGCCATTGCCTATACCATCGGTGTACCGGATCTGATGTCCGCGGTGAACGATGTTCGTGGCGCGGCCAGCATCATTATGGAGCCTCTGCTGATCGCGACAGGCGTTTACTTCTGCCTGTGTTTCCCTACATCAAAATTGATCGCCTATTTCGAAAGGAGAATGAGCCGTGGAAATGTGCGCTGATTGTTTGATTTCGGTTCAGAATCTGAAGAAACACTTCAATCATGGGGCAATCAAAGCCCTGGATGATGTTTCCGTGGACATTCACAAGGGCGATGTAATGGTAGTCATTGGCCCTTCGGGCTCCGGTAAATCCACATTGCTGCGCAGCCTGAATCTGACAGAGGAGCCCACCGATGGCAGCATCCTCTTCGGCGGCGTGGATATCACAAAAAAGAAAATCCCCAATCAAAAGGGGAAAATGGTGAAACTGGATATTGACAAGCATCGCCAAAAAATGGGTATGGTGTTCCAGCATTTCAATCTGTTTCCCCATATGACCATCCTGGACAATATGATCCTTGCTCCCGTCAAGGTCAAGCATATGCCCAAAGCCGAAGCCAAGGAAAAGGCCCTGGGCCTTTTGAAGCGTGTTGGTCTGGAAGACCGGGCAGATGCCTATCCCATCCAACTGTCCGGCGGTCAGAAACAGCGTGTGGCCATCGTCCGTGCACTGATGATGGAGCCTGAGGTGATGCTCTTTGACGAGCCGACTTCTGCTCTTGATCCGGAAATGGTTGGAGAAGTTCTGAATGTTATGAAAGAACTGGCCCAGGACGGCATGACCTTGGTTTTGGTCCCCCACGAGATGGGCTTTGCTCGCGAAGTGGGCAACCGGGTGCTGTTTATGGATGAAGGCAAACTCCTGGAAGAGGGAACGCCCGAAGAGATTTTCAGCAGTCCCAAGCATCCGAGACTCCAGGATTTCCTGTCCAAGGTTTTGTGAGAATAAGAGCCTGTTGCAAAAAGCAACAGGCTCTTTCTGTTAATCTAATGTATGTCCCCGGTCGCGATAAGCACTTTCCAGGGGGCTTTCCGCATCCGCTTCATTCTGATAGCGACCCACCACATTGGCCGCCAAGTCCACAGGAAGTAATGTTCCTGCACCGGCAACACAACCACCGGGACAGGCCATGCCTTCCAAAAGGTAGCCGTCATATTTGCCGGCCTTGGCCAGGAGCATCAGTTTGCGGCAATCCTGCAGGCCCTCAGCCCGTGCAGTCTTGACCTGCGCATCCGGATTGGTTTCTTTGATCAGTTTTTCTACCGCACCGGCCACACCGCCTGCAACTGCGAACCCCCGGCCTGCGGCAGTACCCTCGTTCAGATCGTACATGGGCTCGATGGTCTCAAAGTCGACCTCCTTGGCCTCAAACATACCTTGAAGTTCCTCAAAGGTCAGCACAAAGTCCACATCGGGACGGATATGCTCCCGGATGGCTTCCAACTTCTTCGCGGCACAAGGACCTACGAAGACCACCTTACAGCCGGGATATTCCTTCTTCATCAACCGTGCGGTGAAGACCATGGGGGTCAGGGTCATGGAAATGTTCTTGGACTCGCCGGGGAAGAGCTTGTAGATCATGGAATGCCAGGCCGGGCAACAGGAAGTTGCCATATATTTCTGCTCACTGGGCACTTTTTCTACAAAGTCCTTGGCTTCTTCAATGGTACACATATCCGCGCCCACAGCAACTTCCACAATACGCTTGAAGCCTAATTTTTTCATGGCAGCAATAAACTTGCCGGGGGTGGAATGCTTGCCAAACTGGCCGATAAAGGCCGGGGCGACGATGGCAATGACCTTGTCACCACGCATGATGGACTGGACTACCTGGAAGATCTGACCCTTGTCTACGATGGCACCAAAGGGACAGGAAACCAGGCATTGACCACAGGCCACGCACTTATCCTGATTGATCACCGCTTTGCCGTTTTCGTCGGCCACAATGGCATCCATACCGCAGGCAGCAGCACAGGGACGTTCCAGATGGATGATGGCATGATAGGGGCAAGCCTTGGCACATTTGCCGCATTTGATGCACTTATCCGGGTCGATATGGCTTTTGCCGTTGACAAAGGAGATGGCATCCTTTGGGCAGACTTTCTGACAGGAAGCGGCCAGACAGTTCTGACAACTCTCCGTTACCCGGTACTGGTTGGTGGGACAGGCGTGGCAGGCATAGGGAATGATGTTGACCAGAGGGGGCTCATAATACTGCTCCGCGATAGCAGCCGCGTCCATGCCCTCGGTCATCAGATGCCGGCTTTGCACCGGGCGGATGGACAGACCCATGGCAAGGCGCACACGCTCACCGGCGATGGCACGCTCCAGGAAAATGGATTCTCGATGCAGGGGACGGTCACCGGGGACGATGATGTATGGGAGATCCTCAGCAGTGGTATAGTCGCCACCGTTGTAGGCCATTCGGGCTACCTCGGTAAAGACTTTTTTGCGAATATCGGTAATCAATGACGGGATTCCACGCATGTGAGTTCTCCTTTCTTATACTTTTCGCAGTGCTTTTTTCAGCACCGGTACGATTAAAATGGCTACGCCGCCGCCAATCAAGGCGGTAATCAATTGTGTAATGCCGAAAGTGATGGGCAGCGCCTTCAACATGGGAGTCTTCAAAAGTCCCTGCGCCAGCAGAAAATCAGATGCCAGGCCACAGACCACCCAAACCATAAGGGCATACATGGCGGCAAATTTTACGCTTGCAGCAGCAAGCCAGGCGGCGATTCTTTGCCAAACAGGCTTACCGCTAAGAATTGCCAGCAACAGAACAAACAAGCTGTTGCCAGCCATGATCACCGGCACAGCGATCAGATTGGGCGCAATGCCAAAAAGGTAGGCGAAAAGGGGTGACAGCAAGGCTACGGTCAGGCCGCTGCTTAGTCCACAAAATAACGCACTGACTGCCAGAACAGTATTGACGCAGGAGCCGGTAACCAACTGCCCCAGGGGCTTGGTGGCCCACTGCAGGGCGATCAACAGGCCTAACAGAGCGGCGGTTTCTGTAATCCATAGGGTTTTCTTTTTCATAATGTACCTCACAACCATACTGCCTAATATTATAGCAAAAATCGGTGGTTAGTCAAGATAATGGGCTCAAACCAATGGTAGCCAAAACTGGAAAATTGTAAATATTATGTGTAGAATGCGGAAAAAACTTTACTTTCGGTCCGAAATCGGATATGATAAGTCCATACTATAAGCAAAGGAAGCAATTCTATGGATGAGCATATGGATGAAGAATTTTTGCGGGACATAGAAGAGGAAACGCAGGCTGAGCCCAAAAAGAAACAGCGCTTTACTCTGTCTAAGCCTACATATTACGCACTGATCTGTATTTTTGCTGCGGTTTTCGTGTTAAGCGGCATTTACCTGGGGGGATACTTCCTGGAGACCAGCAGTACAGAAGAGGATTACGATGCCCTGGCAAGTATTTACCAGCAGGGTATCACAACATCTACACCTCCCAGCAGCAAACCTGCAGGCTCTGTTGGCAGCAAGCCAGTGGAGACCCAACCTCCTACGATCCTGCCGGAACTGCAGCCGATTTACGAACTCAACCATGATTTGGTGGGGTATTTGAACTTCCCTTATGACTATTTGAACCTGCGCTATCCTGTGATGCAGACCCCGGAGGATGACGATTACTACCTCAGCCATGATTTTTACGGAAATGAAAGCATTGTGGGTTGCCCCTATGTTCCGGCATCCTGTGATGTGTTTGCGCCCTCGGACAATATCGTGATTTACGGGCACAACTTGAAAACCGGCGGTATGTTCAATAAACTTACCTATTATCGGGAGAAATCCTACTGGGAGAGTCACCAGACTTTCCATTTTGATACTCTGTATGAGCGCCATACTTACCGAATCTTTGCGGTGTTCAAAACTGCCGCAAAGCAGTTTACTGACGATGGGAAGCCCTGGGGATATCCCTATCACCGGCTCAATAATTTTGCCAGCGAGCATGAGTTTAATAAATTTATCAATGATGTAAAGGGCGCGGCTTTTAACGGCGGCGGCTATAAGGGCTGGACTTTCTATGATACCGGCATTACGCCTCAATATGGCGACAAACTGTTATGCTTGTCCACCTGTGAGTATACCATGAAAGATCCGGACGGAACGACCAATGGCCGATGGGTGGTCATGGCGGTACGCATTGATGAAGAATAAGATAACTCCCCGACCTGACGGTCGGGGAGTTCATTAAACAGTAGCGAATTTCTTTTGCAGTTTGGAAATGGTGGGGAAGTAAAATGCCAGCAGGAAAAAGATGGATAGAACCCAACCAATGGGCCAAACCAAATACAGGAAAGTCAGATTGGGCAACAAGGGGAAAATGGCGTAAACCCAAATGAACCGCAGCAGGCACATGAATACCAGTGTGGAAATGGTGGGGATGACGGGTTTGCCCACGCCGCGCATTGCGCCGGACATGACTTCGTTGATGCCACATACGAAGTAGGTGGCGGATATGAGCATGGTCTTCTGCTGGGCAAAGGCAATGACGGAGGGGGAAGAAGACATCAGAGATGCCAATTCTCCCGAGAAAATGGAGGCCAATGCACCAAGTCCACCGCCAAAGATAACCGTGATGCCAATGGCGCGCACCAGAGATTTCTTTGCTCGGGAGATGTTGTGTGCGCCGATATTTTGGGCCATGTAAGGACTTACAGCCAAAGCAGGGGCGTAAGAAATGTTGTAAAGTATGCCATCGATCTGATTTGCGATGGAAACGCCGGTGGTGGCATCAGGCCCAAAGCCGTTGACAGCCGTAGTGATTACCACATTCGCAAAAGCATAGCAGGCACTTTGCAATCCAGTGGGAATGCCCAAATGCAAAAGGGCTTTTAGTTCTGTGAAGTCAAACCGCATTTTTCGGAAACGGAACTGCAGGATACTTCTACGCAAAGCAAGGATACAAAGGGAACTGGAAAGAATGTTGGCAAGGATGGTAGCAAGGCCTACACCATCCACGTCCATGTGAAAAACACTGATAAACAGAATGCTCAGCAAAACCTTAAGCGCACCGCTTCCAAGCAGGAAGTACATGGGCCGTTTGGTATCGCCAATAGCACGCAGAATGGCCGCGGAGAAGTTGTATAGCAACAGGAACGGAACTCCCACAAAATAAAGCCGGAAATAAAGGGTCGCATCTGCCAAAAGCGCATCCGGGCAGTTTGTCCACTTCAGAAATGTTTCGGCAAAGATGAGGCCTATAACAGCAAGCAGGATGCCGCCAACGATTGCAACGATCATGGAAGTACCGACGGCTTTGTCCATGCGCTCACTGTTTCGCTCGCCCATACGCTTGGCAACCACGATATTGGAGCCAGTGGCTATGCCGATGAGCAGGCAGGTACACAAAGTGATCAGCGTACCACTTGCGCCTACGGCACCCACAGCACCGTCGCCCACCCAGTTGCTCAGGATTTTCATGTCCACGATACTGAAAATGTTCTGCACAACATTCATGACTATAATGGGGATGGTTAGTGCCAGCAAGCCCTTGGTAATGGGACCGGATAACATGTTAACATTTTTGTTTTTCAACAGTATCATCTCCTTGCACATGGCAAATAATTGAATTCACCCCCATTATAGCGCCATAACGTAGAAAGTCAATACAAAAAATCCCCCGAAAATTTCAATAAATTCGGAGGATTTTTTCACATGTTATACGGAAACTTTAACTTTTTTCTTATCTTTGATGAGCCAGGGGAGATAACTGAGGAAGAACATCAAGGAGATCACGGCCACCATGACAAACACACGCAGAGCATAATTGGGAGGTAGGATATCTAGAATGGAGGGCGTAGACTCCGGTTCGGCCATATACAGATAATTGGCACCGGGGCCGAGAAGATTGTTGGCAAAGAAAGCGATGACTGCCAAGATACCAATAAGAATATAGGCACGAAGGAAGGATTTCCAAGTGGGTCGCATGTTATGGACAAACATCATATAGAAAATAGCAATGTAACCCAGCAGATGCTCACCCCAGAATTGGTAATAGCGGTAGCGGGAGGGGCCGGCATAGGAAATGACGGTGGGGGTAATGAGGGCAAAGACAGTGCCGGAAAAGGTCCAGAAATAGCAGATGTCAAACAAACTTTGAGTTTTGCCAATGAGCATGTAACTGCCGAAGATTATGCTCCAGCCGCAGACTGTGATGGGCAGGTGGTCGATGGGGTTAGCACCAAGGGAGGGGACAGCCACCAATCGCCAGAAATAGGACATCTCGCAAATGATCATCATAAAGGCCAGCACGTAGCGGATGTTGATCTCTTTTTTCAGATCCCGGATGGAGTTGCGGAATCGGTAGATCAGGTAGATGATACCAGCGGCAATGAGGATCGGCAGAAAGTGGGCGAGGGTGAAGTTTTCAAATTCGATGGTGTCACCCTGACCGAAAAAGTAACGGCAAAAATCGAGCATGATGGATTATCCTCGCTTCTTAAGAAAATCTTAAGGAAATTGTAGCACACAGTAGAAGATTATGCAAGAGGAAATGTGGGGATTAGATTATTTGAGAATACCAAAGCCTTCCCTGGGAGAGGTCGATATAAAATACATAAGTACATAAGAGTTTATAACTCTAAAATCAAAGAAAATACAGTTTATTTGATATAGTAAGTGCGAGGTGAATGCTATGGTTGAGTTAGTCTGTAAAAACTGCGTTTATTATCATCAGCACTATATACTGAGCGAAGAAAGATGTGATTGGGTTAACTGGGGGCACTGTGCATATCCTAGACTAAAGCATAGAAAGCCTTATGACAAGGCATGTATAAATTATCAGCAACGAACCAGTCCTCCCAATCTGCCAGATGGTCATAATGTGATACATTTCTTGACAAAAGAAATGCTGCGCTACATTATGAATTTAGATTTGCCCCCTGAAATCGGAAAGGGAGGATGAGGGATTCGAGTTGCATTTAGATCGGTTTGAATCCCTTATCCCTGCAAAAATAAAAACCCCGACCACGAATGTGGTCGGGGTTTTTATGGCAGAGGATGAGGGATTCGAACCCCCGCAAACGGAGTCAGAGTCCGGTGTGCTACCGTTACACAAATCCTCTATGCGGATATTATTATACCCATCTTCCTTGAAAAGTCAAGAAGTTTTTTCCTATTTTGCGAAAAAATTTCCTGACCTGACATTACTTTTCCCTGAAACTGCGGTTTTATTCCTATTTGGTTTCCCAAGGATAAGAATTACCTTTCAGAACATTGCGCTTGATATAGGAAAAGGTGTGCTTTTCACCTTTGCGTGCCAGCATATCCAGCAGAAATTCCAGTTCTGCACGGTTATCCGGGTGCATCAGTTGCCGCTCCCGACTGGCCATAAAATAATCGTAAGCGGAGTGGTTGGTATAGGCATTTCCTTGATAGACCATGCAGGCGGCACGGCGGTCCATAAATTGCTCTACCAGGTATTTCCGGGGCATTTTCACTGCCTCGTAATTACGGGTCTGGCTACTCATATCCGTCCAGTACTCATAGTGGTGGCGGTTGCGGCCCTTATGGTGCATCCATGCCTCGGAGTAGCCCTTATCCGTACGCTCTGCCGCGTTGGGGCTTTTGTCCCCCTGGAAATACCGGGCACCGATCCAAAATTCTGTGAGGGAATATTTGGAAAGGTCATGGGTCAAGCCCTGCCAATACAGGCCCACGCGAAAACAGCCCACCATAACCAGCCAGCGGTGATGGGTGATGGTTTTAATATGCTGCCAAGCCTTCATGGAATGCACCTTCTTTCGTCAGGAGTATTATATGACGATTTTTAAATATTTGCAAGAGAAAAAGCCTCCCCTGTGTAAGGGGAGGTGGCACGGCGTTCGCCGTGACGGAGGGGTTGCCAATCCCACCAGTCTTTTTGCTTCGCAAAAATCCAGCCCCCTTTACACAAGGGGGCCTTTAGATGAGCTATTATACAGCCACACGCTGTTTTTTCTTGTTCTCGGCCAAGTGCCAAACGCCATAAAACAGGCAGATATACACCAAGAACAATGCAACTACCGACAAAGGATAGAGCACCTTATGGCCGCCTACCAGGTTGAAGAGAATGTCATAAGGCGTGCCGTCGCCGCTCATGAGGAACATATAGTTGTAGTCAACCAGAATGTTGGCAACATAGGCGGCCACGCAGAAGGTAAGCAAAATGGCGAACGTGATCCATATATTTTTGTGTTTCATACTGGCCATGCCGGAGATCATGATATACAGAGCAGCAAACCCAGAAATAGAGTGGGTGATGCCGGAGACCATGTTCGTGAAAGACAGCACGGGATAGGCATTATAGTTCTGTGTTGCACCGAATGTGCCGAGAACAGCACCAAGCAGGCCAAAAACACTGACAAAATCCAAAGCCGCTTCCCGTACCCGGCCAGTAGAAAAGGCGGCCAAAGGAATGGCGATCAGTTGGATGCTGCACAGAAACAGGGGGAGCATGGCCGTCCAGGCAGAGGGATCATCCACACAGGAGATGATGATTTTCATAAGTTCAAATCCGTCAATGAGGATGGCTGACCAGATCAGAACCGTATTCTTTTGCCGGGGCGATTTATTTTTGTTTCGTTTCCCCCAAAACACGGCCAATACGACCATCGCCACCATCAGCAAAGTGACGAACAGCAGATGTTGCCAGGAAAAAGCCCCCTCCGGGGTGCGTTGATAGCCGCCAATGCCAAAAAATTCTTTCATAAACCCATCTCTTTCTGTGGTTTTTTGGATATCATAGCAGATTTTGTCGAATTTTCAGCAATTTTTAAGAAATGTAAGAAATTCTTAAGGAATAAGCCTTCCCCTGGGGGAAGGTGCTCCAGTGTGCACACTGGAGCGGATGAGGGTAATAATCGCCGTAAAAGAAGAAATCGCCCCTGTTTCAGGGACGATTTCAGCACTGATCAAATATTTACTTTTTTAGGTGGATACCTAAAATATAATCAGAGGATACCTGATAGAATTCACACAATTTAATCAAATGGCGAATGGGCAATTCGTTTTTCCCATTTTCATAACAA
>JAZOLS010000066.1:0-12099 GCA_045653245.1 Faecousia sp. | reverse complement strand
GAAAATTCTCCCCGTTATTCGGCCAAGGAAGTGGCCATTTGGCGGGGCGCACGGGAAAATGCCTTGGTGGTGCTGGGCTCTGCCACGCCCTCGGTGGAAAGTATGTACCGGGCGAAAAATGGCGATTATCAACTGTATACTTTAAAGAACCGTTTTGGCGGTCGCGCGCTTCCTAAAGTCCGCATTGTAGACATGGCGGAAGAACTGAAAAACGGAAATGATTCCATTTTCAGTTGTGATTTGCTGGATGCCATAGAAAAGACTCACAAAACAGGAAAACAGAGCATTCTGTTTTTGAACCGACGGGGCAACAGCCGTGCGCTGGTTTGTACGGATTGCCGGGAAGCTCCGGAATGTCCCCGATGCAGCGCAAGGTTGACTTATCACAGTGCCAACGAGCGGCTGATGTGTCACTATTGCGGTTATTCCATCCCAGCGCCGGAGCGATGCCCAAGTTGTGGTGGCCCCCTCAAACGGGTGGGTGTCGGTACGCAAAAGGCTCAGGAGGAACTGCAAGCACGATTCCCGGACATGGAAGTCGCTCGGATGGATGCGGATACGGTCAGTGCGGTTAATACCCACGAAAAGATCCTGGATCATTTCCGGGATAATTGTGTGCCGGTGCTGATCGGTACGCAGATGGTTGCCAAAGGGTTGAATCTGCCGGATGTGACGTTGGTGGGCGTACTGGATGCAGACCGGGAACTGTACAGCGGTTCTTATCGTGCGGCAGAGACTACCTTTAATATGCTTACCCAGGTTGTGGGCCGGGCTGGACGGGGAGATACCCCCGGTGAGGCACTGATTCAGACGGTCGTGCCGGGGCATAAGGTGATCGAACTGGCGGCAAAACAGGATTATGACGGATTCTTTGAACTGGAGCAGGAAATGCGCCGGATTCAAGAGTGTCCGCCCTTTGGTGATTTGGTTGCTGTTACATTTTTGGGGCAGGAGGAAGCTCGGGTGCTGCGTGGCGCGGCAAAATTCCGGGACAGCCTGAATGCCTGCCTGAAACAAACTGCGTATACCGGTGAAATTTGCCGGGTGTTGGGCCCTGCGCCCTGCGTGGTGCCGAAAATCAATTATAATTTCCGTTACAGACTGACACTCAGATGTAAAATGACCAAAAATCTGCGCCTGCTCCTTGCCCATTTGCTGCGGCAATTTATGCAGGACAAGGAAAATCGGGGCGTCAGCGCATTTATGGACGTAAACGGAATGGAAGAATAGAGAGGGAAGACCATGGGATTGCGAAAGATATTGGATGACAAAGACCCGGCCCTGCATAAGGTGTGCAAGCCGGTGGAAAAATTTGACGGGAAACTTCACAAACTGTTGGACGATATGGCAGATACTTTGGAAGAAGCCAACGGTGTTGGACTGGCGGCTCCTCAAATCGGCATTCTGCGTCGGGTGGTCATCGTGGATACCGGTGAGGAGATTCTGGAATTGATCAACCCGGAGATCATTGCCACCGATGGTGAGCAGGAAGGCCCGGAGGGCTGTCTCAGCGTTCCCGGTCGCTACGGTCTGGTGAAGCGACCTTACTATGCCAAGGTCCGGGCACAGAATCGGTATGGCGAGTGGTTTGAAGCCGAGGGCGAAGAATTGATCGGCCGTTGCTTCTGCCACGAATTGGACCATTTGGACGGCATCCTGTACACGCAGGTCATGGAGCGTTTTCTGACCGAAGAGGAACTGGAAGCCGACGAGTAATTTCCTTTGGAGGAAACAAAATGCGTGTTGTATTTATGGGAACCCCGGATATCGCGGCTACCTGCCTGACGAAGATCCTGGACGATGGTTTCCAAGTTGTTGGTGTTTACACCCAGCCGGATCGCCCCAAGGGTCGGGGCATGAAAATGGTATATTCTCCCGTGAAAGAGGTGGCACTTGCCAACGATTTGCCGGTGTGTCAGCCGGAAAATTTCCGGGAAGACGAAACGGTGGAGCAGTTGAAGGCTTTGAAGCCGGATGTGGTGGCGGTGGTGGCTTATGGCCGAATCCTGCCCCAGCGAGTGCTGGATATTGCGCCTAAGGGCTTTATCAATATCCATGCCAGCATTCTGCCCCAGTACCGGGGCTCTGCCCCCTATCAATGGGCGGTGCTGGACGGACAGGAAGAGACCGGCGTAACGGCCATGTATCTGTGCCGGGAAATGGATGCCGGCGACATGATCGATGTGGCAAAAACGCCAATCGGAGAAGACGAAACAGCCGGGCAGTTGCTGGATCGTTTGGCAGTGTTGGGTGCAGAGCTTTTGAGCAAGACTTTGACCCGTGTGGAACGGGGGGAGGCAGAGGGTATCCCCCAGGATGCATCCAAAGCCACCTATGCCCCCATGTTGGACAAAACTATGTGTACAATCGACTGGACCAAAACGGCGCAGCAGATCCACAACCATGTCCGGGGATTGCATCCCTGGCCGGTGGCTACGGCGGAATTGGCCGGTACGAAGTTTAAGATCCATGCCACAAAAGTGGTAGAAGGAAGCGGTGAACCGGGAACGATTTTGGGATTGACCAAGACCGGCCTGCAGGTAGCCTGCGGAGAAGGTGTGATCGAGATTCGCTCTTTGCAGGCCGAAGGCGGCAAGCGGATGGCCGCACCGGATTATTTTAGAGGACACCCATTGGAGGGATGATTATGTCTGCAAGAAAAACAGCATTGGATGCGCTGATCGCCTGCAGGAAACAGGCGGCATGGTCCAATGGTGTACTAAAAGATTATATCGCCCGTGATCGGTTGGACAGACGGGATGCGGCGTTGGCCACCCGGCTGTGCTATGGTGTGCTGCAGCATCGCGGCATGCTGGATTTCTTTCTGCAGCAACTGTTGACAGGCAAGGTCAAGGACCTGCATCCTGTGGTGCGGGATGTTCTGCACATGGGTCTGTATCAGATCTATGAATTGGACAAGATTCCGGAGTCTGCCGCAGTCAATGAGTCGGTGGACCTGGTAAAAAAATATTGCCGTACCCAGCGCTTTGCCCCGGGATTGGTAAATGCAGTGCTGCGCAATGCCGTCCGCACCAAGGGCAGCTTGCAGCAGCCCACAACATTGGAGGACCGCTATTCCCATCCCCAAAAACTCATTGACCTTTTGGAAGAATATGTGGGCAAAGAGTGGCTGGAGCCCATGCTGGCGGCAAATAACGATACACCGCAGACGGTGGTGCAGGTAAATACCCTGCGTACCACCGCCGAAGCGCTGGTGGACGCGTTGAAACAAGAAGATGTGGTAGCACTGCCCCATCCCTGGATGCCCGACTGCTTGGTGCTGAGCAATACCGGCAGTTTGGAAAAACTGCAAGCTTTTAAAGATGGCCTGTTCTATGTCCAGGATGCCGCAGGCAAACTCAGCGTCCTATGTGCCGGAATCCCAGTAGGGGAGCAGACCCGGGTACTGGATTGCTGTGCCGCCCCCGGCGGAAAGACTTTCGCAGCAGCCATCGCCATGGAAAATAAGGGACATATTCGCTCCTGTGACATTCACCGGCACAAAACCACGCTCATTCAGCATGGTGCAGACCGGTTGGGATTGGACTGTGTGCTGGTGCGGGAACAGGATGCCACGGAAAACCATGCCGGCTGGCTGGAAAAGATGGATGTGGTGCTGGCGGATGTACCTTGCTCCGGCTATGGTATTATCCGCAAAAAGCCGGATATTCGTTACAAAGATCCCGAGGATATGGCGCGACTGCCCCATCTTCAGCTGAAGATCCTGGACAAACAGGCAGAGTATGTCAAGCCCGGCGGCGTACTGCTTTATTCCACCTGCACTTTGGTGCGAAAAGAAAATGAAGCGGTAGTAGAGGCGTTTTTGAAACACCGCAGTGATTTTGAACTGGAACCGCTGGATCTGCCGGAGGTATTCCCCAAAAACACCACTGGCATGCTGACCTTGGTGCCCGGCGAGTATGATACGGATGGTTTCTTTATCGCAAAACTGCGGAGGAAAGCATGAGCGCAAACTTAAAATCCATGACCATGGCGGAAATTGGCGGTATCCTCAAGGAATTGGGACAGCCGGCATTTCGGGCCAAACAGGTCTTTACATGGCTTCATAAAGGCGTCAGAAGTTATGACGAGATGACCAATTTGCCTCAAAATCTTCGGACAGAACTGGCAAGCCGTTATCCTATCTTCGCTCCGGAGGTGGTACGCAAGCAGGAATCCCAAAAGGACGGCACGATCAAATACCTGTGGCGGCTTGCGGACGGCAACTGCGTGGAAACAGTGCTGATGCGCTATCACTACGGCAATACAGTTTGTATTTCTTCTGAGGTGGGCTGTTTGATGGGCTGTGCGTTCTGTGCATCCACCCTGGGTGGTTTGGTGCGAAAGCTGGAGCCTTATGAAATGCTGGATCAGGTGCTGTTTACCCAGATCGATTCCGGCCTGCCCATTTCCCACATCGTTTTGATGGGAATTGGCGAACCCCTTGACAATTTTGATTATGTGATGCGTTTTTTGGAACTGGTGAACAGCCCGGAGGGCATGAACATTTCCATGCGCCACATCAGTCTGAGTACCTGCGGCATTGTGCCGAAGATCGATGAACTGGCAAAACGGAAATTGCAGATTACCCTGTCGGTTTCTCTGCATGCACCCAATGATGAAGTGCGCAATACCATTATGCCGGTGAATAAGGCGTACCCCACGGAAGAACTGCTGGCGGCCTGCCGTCGGTACTATCAGGAAACGTCCCGGCGCATCTCTTTTGAGTATGCGATGATCGACGGAGTCAACGATTCGGTGGAACATGCAAAGGAATTGATTCGCAGGCTGAAAGGCTTGCCGGCACATTTTAATCTGATTCCGCTGAATCATGTAGAAGAAAGTCCGCTGAAACCCAGTTCCCGTAATGCGGTGGCCCGGTTTCAGAAAACATTGGAAGATGCCGGTATCCCGGCAACAGTTCGCAGAACTTTAGGCGGCGATATCGACGCTTCCTGCGGTCAGTTAAGAAGAAAGTACAACAAAGAGCAAAATGCACCTGATCAAAACAGGTGAGATTTCCATCACCCGAAAGGAGTGAAGCAATATGCAGTATTGGGGGATTACGGATGCCGGATGTGTCCGTGCGCAAAACCAGGATACATTTCAAATAGAGGAACTGGGCCGGGACGCGGTGCTTTGCATCGTGTGTGACGGCATGGGCGGCGCAAAATCCGGCAACGTAGCCAGCGGTTTGGCAACAGAGGTTTTTGTGGACGAGATCCGAAGAACTTGGGTCAATGATATGACCCAGACTGAGATTGACCAAATGCTCCAGGCGGCAGTCAAACTGGCAAATTTTACGGTATATGACCAGGGACGGCAATTTGAGGAGTTTTCCGGCATGGGTACCACATTGGTGGCGGCCATCGTTAAGAGCAAAGAAGCCACCATTGTCAATGTGGGTGACAGCCGTGCTTACCGCATCAACGAAAGCGGCATCCAAAAGGTAACCGTTGACCATTCCTTGGTGGAAATGATGGTGCTGCGTGGAGAACTGACCCCAGAGGAGGCCAGAAACTATCCCGGCAAGAATTACATCACACGGGCCATTGGCACCGAGACGATCGCGGAGAGTGACTTGTTTCATGTGGATATGGAACGGGGAGATTATCTGCTGCTTTGCTCTGACGGACTGAGCAACATTATCGACGATCAGGAAATGCTGTTCGAGGTGGTCCATGGGGAAGAAAAGGCCAATTGTTGCGCCCAGTTGCTGGAGATCGCGAAAATGCGCGGTGCGCCGGATAATGTGACCTGTGTATTGGTTCAGATCTGAGCGGGCATAGAGAAGGAGATACTTATATGGATATGGATAAATATATCGGTCGGTTATTGGATAACCGATATGAGATACTGGAGGTCCTCGGTGTTGGTGGCATGGCCGTGGTTTACAAGGCTCGTTGCCACCGGCTGAACCGATTGGTGGCCATCAAGATCCTCAAGGCGGAATACACCCAGGATGAGGAATTCCGCCGCCGTTTCCATGCGGAGAGCCAGGCGGTTGCCATGCTCAGCCATCCGAACATTGTGTCGGTTTATGACGTTTCTACTACGGATGAAGCGGATTATATTGTCATGGAACTGATCGACGGCATCACGCTGAAGCAGTACATGGAGAAAAAGGGCACACTGAACTGGAAAGAGACCCTCCATTTTGCCATTCAGATCGCTAAGGCTCTGGATCATGCTCACAGCCGTGGCATCATCCACCGGGATATCAAGCCCCACAATGTCATGGTGCTGAAAAACGGCTCTGTCAAGGTGACGGACTTCGGCATTGCCCGGGTTATGTCCGAGAGCAACACCTTGACCAAGGAAGCCCTGGGTTCTGTCCATTATATTTCTCCGGAACAGGCAAAGGGCGGTCGGGTAGACAATCGGTCCGATCTGTACTCTTTGGGCGTCGTGATGTACGAGATGGCCACGGGCCGGCCGCCCTATGACGGGGAGACCCCTGTTGCGGTGGCAATCCAGCATATTAACGGCAAGGCAACTTTGCCTTCTATGTTGAATCCCAACATTCCCGGCGGACTGGAGCAGATTGTTGTGCGCGCCATGTCCCACAATCCTGCCGACCGTTATCCTTCCGCCGGCGCATTGCTAACGGATCTGGATGAATTCCGCAAGAATCCCACGATCCTTTTCGATTACAACAATCCCAATGCGGATATCGACGCGGCGACCCGTCTGCAACCGCCCAAGCGGGATCTGGATGAAACCATGCCTTTGCCCAAAACAACGGCAGAGCTTACTGCAGCAAGAGCAACACCGCCCAGACAGCGAACCAATCCGGGCCAAAGTACGCCTGCGCCTGCGAAAAAGCCCGTCCGACACCGTGAAGTGATTGTTGAGGAAAAGGAAGAGCGGGGCAAGGTGGGTACCATTGCCATTATTGCCTGTGCTGCTGTTGCGTTGATTGCGATCGTTTTGCTATGCGTCGCTCTGTTTGGCGGCGGTTCTTCTGATGAACTGATCACCGCACCCAACCTGGTTGGCCAGATGTTTGACGAAAACATGGATTATGGGGATGTGATTGTAGAAATCAGTAGCAAACAGTACAGTGAGCAGTACGAAAAAGGCAAGATCATAGAGCAAACCCCTAAAGCCAACAAGAAGATGAACAAGGGTGATACCATCCGTGTTGTGATCAGCCTGGGCCCTCAGCCTGCGGAAAAGGTGATGGTGGATCTGACTCATGTGCCCCAGGAGCAGGCGGAGAGTTTCCTGAACGCTATGGAACTGAATCTGCAGTTCCTGCCCAAAATGGAAAACAGCAGTACTGTTGAAAAGGGTTGTGTGATCCGTACGGATCCCATTGAAGGCGAGCCTCTGAAAAAAGGTCAGACGGTTTACTTTTGGATCAGCACCGGTCCGCTGAAGCAGACGGCCAAGGTGCCCCGTGTGGTGGGCCGCAATCAGAAAGAGGCGGAAGCCATTATGACTGGCTCCAAATTTAGCAATGTAACGTTTGAAGAGATCGAAAGTTCCGAGCCCAAGGGTACGGTGGTGGAGCAATCCATTGCTGAGGGCATTGAAGTGGATATCAACACCCCCATCGTGCTGAAAGTTTCCAAGGGTATGCCGACCAGCACAGGCCCGGAGATCCCCATTGTTCCCGAACCGGATAACTCCATTGAGTTGGTCATTCCTTTGGAATTGAAGGAAGTTCCGGAAGAGGACTGCGTTCTGACCATCTGGAAGGGAACGGAATTGGTTGCAGAGCGGGAAGTTTTTGCAGGTACGGTTTCCGTTGAAGTGAAGCTCCGGGGTGAGGGGCTGACAGCTTTTACTGCAAAATTGGATGATGAGGCAGAAACTACCTGGACGTTCCAGGTGGACTTTACAGAAGACGAATTCGGTGAATAAGTGCGGATGAGTGAAAAATTAACAGGCCGGATCATTCGGTCCATCAGTGGATTTTACGATGTGCGTGCAGGAGAGAAAATCATCTCCTGCCGCGCCCGTGGCATTCTGCGCAAAGAGGGCAATAGCCCCTTGACCGGCGATGTTGTAGAAATCTCTGTGGAAAACGGCAAAGGTATGGTAGAGCGGATTCTGCCTCGGCGGAATCATTTTATCCGCCCAGCGGTAGCCAATGTAGATGCGCTGGTGGTATTTGCCGCCAATGTCAATCCGGTGACCGAGCCGTTTTTGATTGATCGAGTGGCCGCCATTGCCGGTGACCAGGAAGTGCCGGTGTACCTGTGCATCAACAAATGCGACTTAGATCCAGCTGTGGATCTGGAGCGCATTTACCGCCATGCAGGATTCCAAGTGATCTGCACCAGTGCCGAGACGGGTGAGGGCGTGGAGCAACTGCGGGAAATGATTAAAGGAAAACTGACAGCCTTTACGGGAAATTCCGGTGTGGGTAAGAGCAGTATCCTCAATCGGCTGTGTCCGGAGTTGGCGCTGAGTACGGGGGAAGTCTCTCAGAAACTGGGCCGTGGCCGACATACTACACGGCACGTGGAACTGTACGACCTGGGAGAGGAAACTTATGTGGCAGATACGCCCGGTTTTTCCTCCTTTGATACGGATATGATGGAGATTATTTTGAAAGAAAATCTTCAGTACGCCTTTGCGGATTTCGGCCCATGGATCGGAAAATGTCAGTTCCATGACTGTACCCATAGAAAAGAGCCTGGCTGTGCGGTGACTGTGGCAGTATCGGAAGGACAGATCGAACCCACCCGATACGACAGTTATCTGCGTCTTTATGAAAAGGTCAGCCAGATCAAACAGTGGGAAATCAAATAAACAAAGCGCTCTCCGCGTGTGATATGCACCCCAAAAGTTAGACACTTTTGGGGTGCATATCAGTGGAGAGCGCTTTTGCTTCAATTTTCTCGTCCTAATAACCAGTCAACAGTCACATTAAGAATATTGGCAAGGGCGTTCAATTCAATATCAGAAACAGGTCGCTTTTGACCTTCCAACAGAGAAAGGGCAGGCGAACTGATATCGACACCGGACAATTGCAGTTTGGCTAGCAATTCATTTTGCTTCATGCCCTGCGCCTTGCGTGCTTCGGTTACGCGAGCGCCGATTATATTGCGGTTGCCTAATTCCAATTTGCGCGTTTTCAGAATGCCCACCTCCTTTTAATTGCATTATATGCAAAAAATATCTTGATATATTTGGTTATACCAAATATAATAAATAAAATTGGTATAACCAAATTAAAGGAGGATAGTACAATGCCAATGGATGAAGTGATCAGAGCAATAGAGCAATGTGACGCGGAAAATATTCAGGATGTTATGCAAGCAGCCATGAAGAGATACAAGGAATTGTATCCCAATTGGCGTATGCTGTTTTTATCAGCAGATCCCAATGCTACGGATAAGCATAGCCGGGAACCATTGGCATGGATCTGCAGGGCTGACGATGTGGTTGCCAAATCGTAGGGGCGGATATTATTCGTCCGTCACTCTCTTTTTGTTCGGTTGACACCCATGGTACGCTGTGGTAAACTAGGCAGTAAAGAGGTGAGCGCAGTGTTCAAAATCGAACAGAAGATCCTGCAATGGGTGGACAAGTATCTGGTGGTGTTTGTGGTTGCCATCATTACTATGGCTGGTATGGCTGTGCGACTTCCGTTGCAGGAATATGTCAGCATGGATGCTTACGGTTTTTTGCTTCCCTGGTACAATCATATTCTGGCTAATGGTATTTCTCAGCAGGTAGGGGATTACAACTTTTTGTACCAGGCCGCAATCTGGTTGATGACCAAATTGCCTGTTGAGCCGTTGGTTGCTTATAAGACCCTTTCTATTTTCTTCGATTACCTGTTGGCGGTCGGTGCAGGTCTGCTGGTGCTGTGCCTGACAAAGGAACACAAAGTTTGGAAAGCAGTATTGGGCTACGGAGCGGCGTTGCTGCTGCCTACTGTTGTGCTGAATTCCGGCGCATGGGCCCAGTGTGATTCTATTTATACGGCCTTTGCCATATGGGCGTTGCTGGCTTTTGTAAAAGAAAAATATCCTTTGGCAATGGTGCTTTTGGGACTGTCCTTTGCCTTTAAACTCCAGGCGATCTTCTTCCTGCCCATTTTCCTGTTCGTGTACTATCAGCGCAGGAAGTTTACGGTACTGCAGTTTGTACTGATTCCCGGTACGATGCTGGTAGCAGGATTGCCCTTGGTATTTGTGGGAAGGAATCTAATGGACATGTTCACCATCTATTCCGAACAGACAAACACTTATCCCTATATGTCCATGAACTATCCGTCTGCATGGTTGCTTTTGACCCATGAGCGGTATCAGTCGGAATTTGAGTATTTGGAGACCTTTGCCATCGTGCTGACGGTTGCGGTGCTGGCGCTGATGATGCTGGTTTGGTTGAAGAAAAAGATCGGGACCGAGGGGCAGAATCTGGTGATTATGGCATTCTTGCTGGCCTATACCTGCGTACTGATTCTGCCATCTATGCACGAACGCTATTCCTATCCGGTTGAGATCCTGGCAGTTGTATTGGCGATCTTGATTCCTAAGACAATTCCTCTGTGCGTGGCGTTGCAGGGAATCAGCCTGTGCACCTATGGGTATTACCTATTCCAAAATGAAGCCTTCAAACTGCCGGAACTGGCAATTCTCAACATTTTGGTATACGGCGGATATGCTTGGTATCTGCATAAGCGACTGCTTGCGACAAAGAAATAGGCGATAAAACGCTCTTCAATGGAAGAGCGTTTTTCTCTTCGCATTTTGAACGAAAAATAATTGAATTTTTTAGAATTTCCACTAAATTTATGCTTGACAAAAGGGGAAATTGGTGGTAAGATAATCGAGCGCGTGTAGGGAAATTATGCGCGCACTGCGATGATGCAGGAGATTGCGTCTAAAAAACGGTAACTTCTGCGGAGTATGTCCGGTCATCGGGCGGCTGAACTGTCCAAGGGTCGCGCTGCGTATATCGCTGCGTCTTGGAAAAGGGTCGGCTTGCGTCGGCCATTTTTCATGGCTCAGAATGATACGCACGGTGGCGTGAACACGAAAAACAGTTCGACCGTACCCAGCCAAAACCAAGTAAACTGAGTACGAACATCAAGGAGGAAAACAAACCATGGCAAACCAAATGATCCGCATCCGGCTGAAAGCTTATGATCATCAGCTGATCGACTCCAGCGCGGCAAAGATCGTGGAGACCGCAAAGCGCAACGGCGCATCCGTCTCCGGCCCCATTCCGCTGCCCACCAAGAAGGAAGTTGTAACGATCCTTCGTGCCGTCCATAAGTACAAGGACAGCCGTGAGCAGTTCGAGCGCAGAACCCACAAGAGACTGATCGATATTCTCAACCCCAACCAGAAGACCGTTGAGGCTCTGATGAGCCTGGATCTGCCGGCTGGCGTTGAAATTGAGATAAAGCTGTAATCCTTATACATTATAATATAAGGATTCACCGCTGCCCGCACTGAAAAGCATCGGGCACGGGTCATGTTGACCGCCTCCCAATGGGCCGTCAACCAATAACCTAAAACAAAAGGAGAAAACCCAAGATGAAAAAAGCAATCACCGGCAAGAAAGTGGGCATGACCCAGATCTTCGATGAGAGCGGCAAGTTTATCCCGGTTACCGTTGTGGAAGCCGGCCCCTGCGTCGTTACTCAGAAGAAGACCGTTGAGACCGACGGCTACACCGCCGTCCAGCTGGGCTTTGGCGATGTCAAGGAGTCCAAGCTGAGCAAGCCCGAGGCAGGCCACCTGAAGAAGGCTGGCGTTGCCCCCAAGAAGTATCTGAAGGAATTCCAGCTGGATAACGCTGCTGACATGAACGTTGGCGACGAGGTTAAGGCTGACACCTTCGCAGCCGGCGACATGATCGACGTTACCGGCACCAGCAAGGGTCACGGTTACCAGGGCGTTATCAAGCGCCATGGTGCACACCGCACTGACATGCCCCACGGCGGCGGCCCTGTCCATCGTCATGCAGGTTCCATGGGTGCATCTTCCCATCAGTCCCGCATCTTCCCCGGCAAGACCGGCGCAGGTCAGATGGGTAACGTCCAGGTCACTGTTGAGAACCTGGAAGTCGTCAAGGTTGACGCAGATCTGAACATGCTGGTTATCCGCGGCGCTATCCCCGGCCCCAAGG
>JAZOLS010000065.1:0-58254 GCA_045653245.1 Faecousia sp. | reverse complement strand
AATTTATTAAAAAGCATGGATTTGCCCACATTGGGTCGTCCAACAATTGCAACCAAAGGCTTTGCCATGGCGATCACTCCTTTCGACATACAAATATTATACACAATTTTTCGATCAAACCAACACAAGTCGGATGATACTTTGTAAATGTGGCTAACACAAGGAAAAAGAGGAAGGCAATGCCTTCCTCTTTGCTTTTCCTGCTTAGTCAGCCTTGGCAGCCAGAACCTGACGACCATTGTAGTTGCCGCAAGCCTTGCAAGCTCTGTGAGGCATGACGGGCTCACCGCACTTGGAGCAAACTGCTACGCTGGGCGCAGCCAGCTTCCAGTTGGAACCACCGCGCTTATCGCGACGGGCCTTGGGTACTTTACACTTAGGGACAGCCATGGATGACACCTCCTTGATCAAACTGCTTTTCAAACAGCATTCGTTTATGGTCTTACTTATCGAGAAGCTGCTTCAAAGCAGCAAAACGGGGATCGCACTCCTTTTGGCAATTACAAGGGCCATCATTCAGGTTCTTGCCGCATCTGCAGCAGAGGCCTTTACATTCTTCCTTGCACAGCATCTTGGAATCCATATTCAGCACGAAAACCGTACGGACGATGTCTTCCAGATCTGCATTATCGCCCACCAGAGGGAATACCCATTCGTCTTCATTTTCTTCATTGCTCAGTTCCGTTACCAGCACCACATTGATGGGAAGGTCCACATCCTTCTCAAAATCCTGGGCGCAGCGGTCGCAAACACCGTGGAGTGTGGTTTTTACCTGGCCGGTCATCATCAGTACCCCTGCGGTATTTCGCACTGTACCGGAGGCCAGCACCGGCTCGCTTACCGGAAAACTTTCGCCATATTGAAGATCACTTAGGTCCACGCTGGTGGAAAAGGGAACCGATGCACCGGGACAGTCTATGATCTTAGATAGTCCCAAAAGCATAGTATCCCCCTCCTCGCAGTCATGCTTTGATATTATATAGCCCTTTGCGTCATTTGTCAAATGTTATTTTTTCAAAAAATGGATTTTCCGTCATGATTTTTTTGTTTTTGGCTGTTCTATTCCCATTCGGACGGGCATACCCTGTTGTAGACCATGGCAGGAGCCTGAATCCTGCCGGATGAGGAGGCAGGCTATGGAAAATATTTATGCTGACATTGCCGCAAGAACCGGCGGAAATATTTATGTTGGGGTGGTTGGTCCGGTACGTACCGGCAAGTCCACGCTGATCAAACGCATCATGGAAGAAATGGTGATTCCCCGCATCGATGACCCGTATCTCAAAGAACGGGCCCGGGATGAATTGCCCCAAAGTGGTTCTGGAAAAACCATCATGACCTCTGAACCCAAATTCGTGCCCGAGGAAGCCATTGAGATCTCCCCGGATGGAAAAGTAAAACTGCGGGTACGGATGATCGATTCTGTGGGATATATGGTCCGGGGCGCTGTAGGTGCTGATGAGGACGGTGCTCCCCGAATGGTCACCACACCTTGGTATGACTACGAGATCCCCATGACGGAAGCCGCAGAACTGGGCACAAAAAAAGTCATGGAAGAGCATTGCTCCATCGGTTTAGTAGTCACCACCGACGGCACGATCACCGACATCTCACGAAGTGATTACGTGGATGCAGAGCGTCGGGCGATTTTGGATATGAAAGCCACAGGAAAACCTTTCCTGGTGGTCATCAACACCCGATCCCCAAGTTCCCCCATCGCCAAGGAAGTAAAAGAATACCTGCGCCATGAATTTGGTGTAGACGCAGCCATTGCAGACTGCCAGGCTCTGGACGCTGAAGGCATTACAACGCTCCTGAAGGATCTTCTCTATGCCTTCCCCATGCAGGAGCTGAAAATTTACTTACCCCGCTGGATGGATGCTTTGGAAGCAGATCATCCTGTAAAAGCAACCCTGAACGAGATCCTGCTCCAATGCGCAAAAAGCATCGGCCCGCTGGCGCAAGCAGAAAACGCACTGACCGCCCTGCAGGATGTGCAGCAGCTGCAAAGCTATTCCATCCGGGATATCGACCTGGCAACCGGGGCAGTGTCCTGTGTTCTGCAGTTCCCGGAAAGTCTGTTCTACGAGATCCTCAGCAGCAAAGCAGGCATGACCATCACAACGGACGCCCAACTTTTGCAGTTGCTGACAGAACTGAGTCAGATCAAGAAGGAATACGACAAAATATCCGATGCACTTTCCTCTGTCAAGGCAACCGGCTACGGCATCGTCATGCCCACAGCCGACGAAATGTCCTTGCAGACCCCGGAAGTCCTGCGAAAAAATGGGGCCTTTGGGGTCAAACTCAAGGCAGGTGCGCCGTCGATCCATATGATCCGCGTGGATATCGACACAGAAATCAGTCCCATGGTAGGCAGCGAACAACAATCGCAAGATCTCGTTTCTTACTTAACCAGCGAAAATCCCGATCAACTGTGGCAGAGCAATATTTTTGGAAAATCCGTATACGATCTTCTCCAGGAAGGTCTTACTGCCAAAGTCATTCGGATGCCGGAAGATGTCCGGGGGAAATTCCGTGGCACATTGAACCGCATCGTCAATGAAGGAGCAACGGGACTCATTTGTTTGATTCTCTGATGAAAAAGCCGGCTGCAAGCGCAGCCGGCTTTTGTTAGGCTTCTTTCAGTTGTCCTGCCATGGTCTGCACCACTTGCGCGCATCGCCGGGCGGCGATGGTCTCAAACGTGGGATAGTCCATTTCCGCACTGTCATCGGCCTTGTCGGAAATGGCACGAATGATTACAAAAGGCACTGTATTTCGGTAGGCCGCCTGGGCAATGGCCCCACCCTCCATCTCGGTACACAGAGCCTGGGTGTTTTCGATAATGGTATTCTTCACCGCTTTGTCGCAGATAAACTGGTCGCCTGTTGCAACCCGACCCACCTTGATATGACCGGGATGGACCTGCTCACCGGCAGTCAGCGCATAGTGCATCATGGTCTTGTCAGCCGGAAATGCGATCACATCCATGCCCGGCACTTTGCCACGGGGATAGTTAAAACCACAGCAGTCGAAATCGTGGTACATGGCATCCTTGCTCACCACCAGATCGCCAATATCCAGTTCGTTGCTCAATGAGCCTGCAATGCCGGTGTTCACCAAATGAGTCACGCCGAAACAGTCACAGAGAATTTGCACGCACAACGCCGCATTGACCTTGCCCACACCGCACTGCACCACAACCGCAGGACAGCCTTCCAAAGTGCCGTCACAAAACTCCATGCCGGTACGCCAAGTAACGGTCTTATTTTCCATATTTTCCTTCAGCGCGTCCACTTCAATTTTCATAGCGCCGATGATCCCAAGCTTCATATTTTTCTCCTCATTCCGGGTAGACCAGCCGGTCTTCCCCGATATTGTCAAGTAAATTCGCGTACTTTCCGCCCCAGTAGTTTGCCATAGGCAGATTCATGTCCAGATAATTTCCGCAGTCCTTGGCAGATGCGCCGGGCACTTCTCCCCGGAAATCTTCAATGAAACGGAAGCAATCGCGCACAAGTGGTAGCACATCTTTAGAAGTCAGATCCCCGGCAAGGATCAGATAAAAGCCTGTACGACAACCCATAGGTCCAAAGTACAGCACCTTGTCCTTCCACGTCGGTTCGTTACGAAGATAGGTGGCCGCCAAATGCTCCATGGTGTGCACCTCTGCGGTATTCATCACCGGTTCGTCGTTGGGCTTGGTCAGCCGCAAGTCGAAGGTGGTGACAGTCTCCTGCCCTACCCGGTCTTTCCGGGATACATACAGTCCCGGCTGTAGTTTAATATGGTCAATGGTAAAACTGGTGATCTTCTCCATAGTTTTCTCCTTTTGCGCATTTCTTAAAAAATGGTATCACAAAAAGGGATTTGCGTCAAGGTGTCTGCAAATACCGCATTTTTTATTAAGTTTCCTTATAATCCCTTGCATTTTTCTGCCAGGGTGCTAAAATAGAGGTAACCATATATACTTCAAGGAGGAAACAACTTATGAAGAAATTACTGAGCATTTTGTTGGCTGTGGCAATGATCATGGCGTTTGCCTTGCCCGCTGTAGCAGCAGAAGAAGTCGCAGAACCGACGATTTCTGCACATGCCTACGACATGACCTACTATGTTGGCGGTTATGGTGCTATGCCAAATCGCTATCAATGTAATGTTGATTACCGCGAACAGGGCTACGGCTACGGCGACTGGTTTGACATTTCTTTTGGTGATCCCATTGTGGAAAAATGGCCCACTGAGGTTGGTGAGCATACCGTAGACTTCGTAAAGACCACAAAAATCGAGGGTGCGGGAGATACGCAGTACACGTTCAATATCTCCATGAACATCACCGTTCTGGAACTGCCTGCCACCTCCGGTAAGTGTGGCGACAACATGACATGGAGTTTCGATACTGCAACCGACACCCTTACCATTTCCGGCACTGGCGATATGTACACCATTGCAGAGACTGACGAAGATTTCCAAAACGGTAATTTCAGTTATATGCCCGGTTGGTGGGATCTTCCCGTGAAGCATGTTATCGTTGAGGAAGGCGTAGAAAACCTGTCCAATTACACATTTGTCGCAAATAACGGTTACTACAAAATTCACGAAAGCATTCAACTGCCTACCACTTTGAAGGCCATTCCTGAAATGAGTTTTATATGCTCTACTGCTATGACCTCTCTTGTAATTCCTGAGGGTATCACCTCCCTCACCGGCTGGCCTTTCGGCTTTCTTGGTAACAGTTTTACCGCACTGACAGACCTGTACTTGCCCTCCACTTTGAAGGAAATGGATTGCTTGACGATTCTCCTGTCTGGTCTGAATAACAAAACCGCTCAGCCGACATTAAAAGCCATTCACTATGCCGGAACAGAAGAGCAGTGGAAAGCCATCACCCGTGTGGATTCTGAGAGCATCAAGGCAGCATATCCGAGCGACGATTATGATAGTTTCTATGAAAACTGGTGCATCCCCGCTAAGGAGTATGTAGAAAATTTTGAAGTTTCCTTTGAACCCAAGGTCAATATCCCTGTGACCGATGGCGTCGCCACTATTCCCGACGAATCTGTGAAGGTCACCGCGGGTGAGGATGTGGTCATTGATGTGACGAACACCACTGAGAAGGCTGAAAGCGTCATCATCAGCACCGAGATCGTGGAAAAGATCACCGAGGCTGATACTGCCGTGGAAGTGAAACTGCCCGACGCAACCGTTTCCTTTGACAAGACCGCCATCGGCTCCATCGGCACCCAAGCCGGCATTGCTTCTGTGACCATCGTTGCTAAGGAAGTAGAGGAAACCACCCTAACCGCCGAGCAGAAAGCCGCTTTGGAAGAGAAAGAGGTCTGTGCTGTTCTGAATTTGGAAGCCTTTGCCGGTCAGACCAAAATCACCCAGTTTGGCGGCGGTAAGGTCACCGTTTCCGTTCCCTTTGAACTGCCCCAGGGCCGTGTGGGCGCTGATTACGTTGTTGCCTATGTTGCTGACGACGGCACAATTACCGCTATGCCCACCACCTATGCAAACGGCACGCTGACCTTCGAGACCACGCACTTCTCCAACTATGTGGTTTTGGAGAATGTAAAGGACAGCGATCCCACCGGCGACAACAGCCATTTGGCACTGTTTGCCGTGCTGATGCTGACCAGCGCTGCTTGCATGACTGTTTGCATTTCCAAACGCAAGTTCTTCTAAAAGAAACAATTTGAGCGGATCACGTGACGTTGAAGTGATCCGCTCATTTTTATAGGTCTATCGATACTGCTGCGTTGCCCTTATTGCAATTTACGGCATCAATGGCCAGCACCAGCATCAATCCGGGAATCTCATCTGCTGGATTGAGATAGTTCATTACATAAGTATCGCTCCAATTCAGCAACTCCTTGGAAACGGATAAAACCTCATAATCCCCACATCTGGCGGTATAATCCCAACCCATGAAGTCTCCGTCCACTTCCCATCCCCGGAAGTCCACATGGTACTTAGGCTTGAAAAAGGAAAATTCCCGTGAGATCGTGCCAACAATATTTCCGTTGATTATGATATCAAACTTTGGCAGGAAAGTCAGCAACCTCTGCTTGATCGCACCTACCTCTTGTCCGGTCCGTTTGTCATAGACATAAAAATGGTGGCCCAATGAAAAAAATTCTGCTTCTACCTCATAGCGGATTTCTCCGTCTTCATCGTATACATAAAAATTGTCTGTAAGAGTGAAAATTCTTTGCTTGATTCGCAGTTTCATAGAACGACCTCCTTTTCTCCATCATAGCGCAAAAGCGGGTCAAATGCAAGAAAACTTCCTCCCAACTGTCAGTTGAATTTTCTCTCAACCGGCTGTTGAAAATATTTTTTCGGGATTTAACGAATGATTGATAGCATTTTTCTTCTCTTTATGGCATAATAAAACCATACAAACAAGGAGGTATCCTTATGGAACAAACTTTAGGTAAGCGCATTGCTGAAAATCGCAAGCGCATGAAATTGACACAAGATCAGTTAGCCGAACAGTTGGGTGTCACCGCGCAGGCAGTGAGTAAGTGGGAAAATGACCAGTCCTGCCCCGATATTTCCATGCTCCCCAAACTTGCGGAGATCTTCAGCATCTCTACAGACGAACTGCTGGGCCGGGAAGCACCCCCACCCACCTATCAAGGTGAGGTCGTGGAGGAAAACGAGCACGAAGGCATCCATGTGCAAAAGGGCGGATGGGAATTTCATTACGATAGCGGTAAGCGAGAGGCTCTGACGACCGCATTTTTGGTGCTGTTGGTTGGCGGACTGATGCTGGCCGCGCGGATTCTTTCCTGGGATGTTTCCTTTTGGGGCATTCTGTGGCCCTCCGCTCTGCTGGTATACGGACTGAGAGGTCTGCGCAAATTCTCCGTTTTTTCTTTTGGTGTTGCGCTGTTCGGTGGGTACTATTTGATACATAATTTGGGCTTCTGGTCACTGGATATTGCCGGAGAACTGGTCTTCCCCATCGTGATATTGCTTTTTGGCCTCGGCCTACTCATTGATGCCATGCGCAAACCCAGAAAGCACAAGGTCACTTTCCATCACAACGGCGGAAAAAATAACAAAAAAGCCCACAGCAGTTTGACAGAAGATAAAGAACACTTCGATTGCAGTGTGAGTTTCTGTGAAAACACCTATATAGTCACGCTCCCCCGGGTCTCTTCCGGTGATGCCTCCGTCAGCTTTGGCGAATTGACCCTGGATCTGACCCAATGCGAGGAGATCGCAGATGAATGCGAGTTGGATCTCAGCTGTTCCTTTGGTGAGCTGGTTCTGATCGTCCCCAAATCCTGCCGGGTAGTGACGGACATCTCCACTGCGTTCGGTGCTGTAGAATTTCAGGGACAACCCCACGCCGATGCATCCGTAACCCTCAATGTGGACGGCTCTGCATCCTTTGGCAGTATCCAAGTTCAATATATTTAAAGATACAAATGCTCCGCAGAGATTCCTGCGGAGCATTTTTTATTCTGTTAGGCCGATCTGCTTTTCCAGTTCTTGCTGGTTCTGGGCATAATACTGATTGGCTACATCCAATCCGGCACCCACGATCTTCATGGTACGGGCGTAAGATTCCCGGCATGCTACGCGTGTTTCATCCGTCAATTCCATGCTCTCCAGCCAAGCGTCGCTGTTTTCCCCGTCCATGGTCATGATCTTGTAGTATGTAGTACTTCCCTGGGTATAGCGATTGACCCATGTGGGCAGGATATCTGCGCTTTCCAGCACCACAGTTCCATCGGAATACTTGGCAAAAGTCACAGAAAACAGCATTCCATCCTCGGTTTCCGGAGGATATTTCGTACCCCTGCGGATGTTGGAAATGGCATTGCCGGTAGAGTACAGGCACAAAGTTTTTTTGCTTGCATCCTGGGAGTTAGTGAGCAGTTCAATGGGCTGAGGAACATGGGGGTGATTGCCAACGATCACATCAATACCCAAATCACACAGCGCCTGGGCCATCTTTTTCTGTGTGCTGTTGGCTTCGACCTTGTATTCATCACCCCAGTGGATGTAGAGCATGATTGCCTCTGCGCCTTCCGTGCGCATATCCGTCAGTTCTTTTCCCAGTTTTGCATAAAAACCATCCAGGTTGCTGTAACTGAATGTGTTGACCAGGCCTGAAACCTGCGTTGTCAGCGGAATGTAATTGAGGGATGCATTTCCCTTGGAGTCCACACCTGTGTTATAGGTGTAGCAGAGCATGCCGATCTTGATGCCGTTGATTTCTTTTACGATGTAATTTTTGTCTTCTTCGTTGTATCTGGTTCCGATATAATCCAGCGCCCGGTCTTTCACGATTTCCTGCGTGCGGAAAAAGCCCTTGGTGCCCGTGTCAAAACTGTGGTTATTGGCGGTCAAAAGCATGTCAAAACCTGCCTTTTTTGCCGCATCCACAATGGCATCCGGGGCATTGAAGCAGGGATACCCGGAGTATTTGTAGCCGTTATCTTCTCCGCACAAAGTCACTTCCAAATTTGCAACTGCATAATCCACTTTGGATGTGTAAGCAGAGAAAAACTCAAAAATCCCGTCGTAATTGTAAGTTCCTGTTGCCAAATCATAGCCACTTTTGATCACCCTGTCGTGGAGAAGCAGGTCGCCTGTTGCGCCAATGGTGGCTGTGCTTTGCTTGACCACCGGCGGTGTTGTGGGTGGTACAGTAGGCGGTGTGGAAGGTTTGGAATTGGTTGCCGAAGACACAGGCTGTTCCTGCATTTGAGGCGGTGTGGTGTCCTCCGGCAGTAGCTGTAATATCTGATAGTGTCCCCATACTGCCAACAATACCGCCATGCCCACTGCAATCAATATACATGGAAGCAAAAAGCCCAGCCTTCTTCTGCTGCGCTGCGGTGCTTCAAATTGTCCTGCCATGGTCTTCTCCCTCGTTTCACGTATTTTCTCCATTTTACAACAAAAACCGAAAAAAGTAAACCGTCAATCCCTTTTGCGGTGTTTCTACATTTGACAAATGCCACTGTTGGCATTAAAATGATGCCATAGATATTAATGATGAGGTGAACCCCTATGGATAAAAAGCTTGGATTGGAAACTCTGTGCATTCAGGCCGGCTATACCCCCGGCAATGGCGAACCCCGCCAGATCCCCATTATTCAAAGCACAACATTCAAATATGCTACTTCCGAGGACATGGGTAAACTCTTTGACCTGGAAGCCAGTGGCTATTTCTACTCCCGTCTGCAGAACCCCACCTGTGATGCTGTGGCAGCAAAGATCGCAGCTCTGGAGGGGGGCACTGCCGCAATGCTCACCGGCTCCGGCCAGGCAGCAAACTTCTTTGCCATGTTCAACATTGCCTCCTGCGGTGACCATATCGTTTCCAGTTCTGCCATTTACGGTGGCAGTTACAATCTGCTGAGCGTCACCATGAAACGGATGGGCATCGAAGTGACCTTTGTGGATCCCGACTGCAGTGAAGAGGAACTGAATGCCGCTTTCCGTCCCAACACCAAACTGGTATTCGGTGAGACCATCGCCAATCCTGCACTGACGGTACTGGACATTGAGAAGTTCTCCCGGGTGGCACACGAGCACGGTGTCCCCCTGTTTGTAGACAACACCTTTGCCACGCCCATTAACTGCCGTCCTTTTGAATGGGGCGCAGATATCGTTACTCATTCCACCACCAAGTATATGGACGGCCACGCCAGCGCCGTCGGCGGCTGTATCGTGGACAGCGGCAAATTTGACTGGACCAAGTATCCGGACAAGTTCCCCGGTCTGTGTACTCCCGATGACAGTTATCACGGTGTCACCTATACCGAGCGTTTTGGTCTTGCCGGTGCATTCATTACCAAGTGCACTGTCCAGTTGATGCGTGACTTGGGTTCTGTCCAGTCTCCTCAGAGCGCATTTATCCTCAACCTGGGCCTGGAAAGCCTGCCCTTCCGCATGAAACAGCATTGCGCCAACGCGCAGAAGATTGCCGAGTATCTGCTGAGCAATCCTAAGGTTGCTTGGGTCAAGTACTGCGGTTTGAAAGAGGACAAGTATTACGACCTGGCACAGAAGTATATGCCGGGTGGTTCTTGCGGTGTCATTTCTTTCGGCTTGATCGGCGGAAGAAGTGCGGCTGAGACCTTTATGAAGCATCTGAAGTTGGGCTCTATCGAGACCCATGTGGCCGATTCCCGTACCTGCTGTCTGCATCCTGCTTCTTCTACACACCGTCAGATGACAGATGCGGAGCTGGATGCCGCCGGCGTAGGTGCTGACCTTATCCGTCTCAGTTGCGGTCTTGAGGATGCAGGCGACCTCATTGCTGATCTTGAGCAGGCCATCGCTAAGGTATAACCATGGCAGATCAATATTCCCGTACCCGATTGCTTTTGGGCGAAGATGGATTGAACAAACTGAAAAACGCCCGAGTAGCGATTTTCGGTCTTGGTGGCGTGGGTGGCTATGCCGTAGAAGCTTTGGCCCGTTCCGGTATTGGGCAGATGGATCTCATCGACGATGATATGATCAATCTGACCAATTTGAACCGGCAGGTGCTGGCGCTCCACTCCACCATTGGCATGCCGAAAGTGGAAGCCGCAAAAAAGCGGATCTTGGACATTGATCCCACGATTCAAGTCCGCACTTATCAAACTTTTTATCTTCCGGAAACCGCCGGAGAGTTCGATTTTTCTCAGTATAACTATGTGATCGACGCTATCGATACCGTTACCGGCAAACTGGAATTGATCGCCCAGGCAAAAAGCGCCGGTGTTCCCATCATTAGTTGCATGGGAACGGGCAACAAACTGGATCCTACCGGTTTCCGTGTATCCGACATATCCAAAACCCGTGGTTGCGCCCTGGCCAGGATCATGCGCAAAGAATGTGCCAAGCGTGGCATCAAGAGCGTGAAAGTGGTTTGGTCCGAAGAATTGCCCCTTGAGCCCCATGTAGATCCCAGCGCCGATCCGGAAACACGCAGAGAAGGCTCCTCCCGACGTGCCCTCCCCGGCTCCACGGCTTTCGTGCCCGGTGTGGCCGGTCTGATCATGGCCGGTGAAGTTATTAAGGATCTCAGCACCTCTGAGGAGGTGCACGAATGAGCTTGTATTTAAAGCAAAGCGCCTGGATCTTCGGGTTTTCCCTGCTGAGCGAAGCATTAAATCGACTAATCCCTCTGCCCATTCCGGCAGCGGTGTACGGCTTGGTGCTGTTGTTTTCGGCCCTATGCTTGAAGATCGTTAAAGTGGAGCAGATCAAACAGGTCAGCGACTTTTTGCTGACGATCCTGCCGTTCCTGTTAGTCTCCCCGGCAGTAAATCTTTTGGAAAGTTGGGGCATCCTGGCACCCCATGTACTCCCCATTGCCCTGTTGGTACTTTCCTCCACGGTTTTGGTATTTGCCGTATCAGGTATTGTCACCCAGTTCTTCTGCAGAAAGGAGAAGTCTGATGAAATGGATCCTTGAACTTTCCATGGTGCCGCTGATCGCCACGATTCTTGCCTATCAGACGGGGCTTTTTCTGCAAAAGAAACTAAAATCTCCCCTTTTCAATCCTCTGTTGGTCGCCATCGTCCTGCTGATCGGACTGATCGTACTGACCGGCTATCCCAACGCCAATTACCAAGAAGGTATGAAAACTGTTTCCTGGTTGATCACACCTGCAACCATCTGCCTGGCCGTACCACTGTATCAGCAGGTGCAGATCCTTTATAAGAACTGGAAAGCCGTCCTGGCGGGTATCACTGCCGGAACTCTGTCCAGTTTGACGTTTGTTCTTGTGATGTGCCGGGTTTTGGAGATTGGCGATGCGCTGACCTATTCCCTACTCCCCAAGAGCATCACCGCTGCCATGGGCGCCGCTCTCAGCGCACAAACCGGCGGTGACGAAGCCATCACCACTGCGGTGATCGCCATCACAGGCGTTTTGGGCTGTGTTCTCTGCAAGCCTCTGTGCAAACTGTTCCGCATTACGCACCCTATCGCCCAGGGTGTCGCCTTAGGTACATCCGCCCATGTTTTGGGCACCACCAAAGCCCGGGAGTTATCCGAACTGACCGGTGCGGTCAGTAGTCTTTCTCTGACTGTTGCAGGCATTTTGACTGCGGTTTTGTATCCTGTTATTACAATGCTATAAAAAACAGCCTCCCGTTCAGGAGGCTGTCGCTTTTTACTTCAAACGCCGGGCGATCTCATTGGAAAGGGCTGCAAATTCCGGGATACCCAAGGTCTCACCACGGACATTTTCCTCAAAACCGCAAGCAGCGATCACTTCTGCCGCACCGTCTTTTCCCAGTTGTGGAAAACCGGAGGCAAGGCCGTTGCTCAGTTTTTTCCGCCGCATGGCAAAACTGGCGCGAACTGTACGGAAGAAAACATTTTGATCTTCCACATCCCAAGGACGCTCCTTACGCACCCGTAAGGTAATGACCGCGGAGGTCACTTTCGGCTGAGGCAAAAAGCAATGGGCCGGTATATCAAACAGCAGTTCCGGCTCGGCGTAGTATTGACAGAACACCGTAAAGGCGCTGTAATCCGCCGTACCGGGCCGGGCTGCGATCCGCTGGGCCACTTCCTTTTGCACCATGACTGTTACCTGGTCAAAACATTCTGCTTCCAGTAAAGCCGTGAGAATGGGAGAAGTGATGTAATAAGGCAGGTTTGCGCAAGCCGCTCTCCGCAGACTGGGAAATTTCTCCTTTACCAACACCGCTACATCCAGTTTCAGCACATCATTCCACAGAATCTCCAAATTCTCAAATTCACCCACAGTTTGGTCCAGGATAGGCTTCAGTCGGTTATCCAGCTCTACCGCGCAGACTTTTCCTGCACGCAGGCACAGTTGTTGGGTCAGCGGGCCGATGCCGGGGCCGATCTCCAGAACGCCGGTATTCTCATCCACTCCGGAATCCAAAGCGATGCGCTCCGGCACCCAGGATGCCACCAGAAAATTCTGTCCTTTTGCCTTAGAAAAATGGAAACCATGCTCTGCAAGCAAGGGCTTCATCACTTGAATATCACAAACATTAATCATAAAAAGACCGCCTTTCTCTCGGTAGTATACCAAAAGAAAGGCGGTTTTGCAACTATTATCCCAGGAAATACACCTGGCAGTTCCGAATACCGAAGGTATTGCACTCAGCCACAGTATCAAAATACAGATCAATGCGGTTGCCCTTGATGGCGCCACCGCAATCCTCAGCAGTGGCAATGCCGTAAATATATTTACCGTCATTGGATACAATGTACATGCGGGTTCCATAAGGGATAACCGTAGGATCAACCGCAATGGCGCCAACACGGCAGGGCGTGCCGATCGCGTTACGGTAGCCACAACCGGGATCCTGGTTATTATATGCGGTAGCTTTGAATTCTCCTACCCTGGTATAGGTCAGGCGCTCACCGTCGGGGGTGATGATGTAGCCATCACCGATGATGGGCTTTCCGGTAAATTCCGGCCGGATTACAGGAGAAGGTTCCACGGTTTCGGGAGGCTCTGCCTGGGGAGGAGCCTGCTCAACATACGTGCCCACAGCAACTACAGCGTTCACCGGCTGTGTCACCACATTCTCACTGAGCACACTACGGCTTACTTCCTTGCCATCCAGGTAGAATACAGAAGCAGTGCACAGTACCTGACCATCCACACCGGGAGTCAAGACCTTCTCCTCTCCCTCTGCCAAGGCAGGATCGTAGCAATAAGTAGTCTCGTAGGGAAGCACGGCGATGTAAGTCTCTTCCATCTCCAAAGAACGGGAAATGGTGATATTCAAACCGTCAAAGGTCTGGGAGTTCAAGGGAACAGACACGATGTCATCCTTTGTCAAGATCAGAGAAAGACGTTCCAATAGGGATTCTACGGTTTCACCGTAACTGATTACATTCAGTACATTTCCGCCATAGTTGATGGTGATCGACTGCTTACGCTGAACAGTGATCTCAGAAATGCCCAAGCCGGGCTCCGTGGTGAAGGTATCATCCACGTCCAATTTCAGACCGACTTCATTCAAAACATCTGCAGGGTCAGTTGCATAGGTAGTATGGATCACCACACGCCCGTTGTCATTGATCAGATACGTATTTTTTGCCAATACAGTCTGGCTCAGAAGCAAAACAATGCAAATCACAGGCAGCAGCAATGCCACAAGACGCATGGGCTTCGTCATTTTCTTTGTGATAAAACGATTACATTCCAGCATAGAATGTACCTCCTTTCGCACATAATGAAATAGAAATTGATCACCACATTAAAATGGTATCAAAACGGTTACAAGATGATTGTATGCGCCGAACTTTGTGTATTATAACATTTTTTCTTAAAAAGTCAAGTATTTTCGTTAAAAAACCATATTTCTACAACTTTTTTCATAAAAATGCACAAAATATTATGTTAACCTCAAATCAAAATATATTGATATTTTTTGTCACAATACACAAGATATGGTAAAATAATGTCATTTTGTTAACATAAGTGCTATTATTTCGCAACCATCTGTTATGCAAAGCACTTGGACGTTATGGAAACCAAAATTCCCCTATATATTGGGATTTCCCCTCCCCAGGGATTGACAAAACGCTTTTTTTGTGCTACATTTGCTCCATAAAGGCTGTGATGAAGACATGCGCATCCGAAAAGCTACTCAGAGAGAAATCCGTTTGGTGTGAGGATTTTGTAGACTTAAGGATGCGATACCACTTCTGAGCTGCAGGTTGGAAATAGCCTGCCGGGTGCGCCCGTTACTGTGCCAATGAGTGGCGAACGCGTTTCGCAACCAGGGTGGAACCGTGGAATACTTTGTATCCCACCCCTGATCTTCAGGGGATGGGGATTTTTTATGCCCTCCCCCATATCAAAAGGAGGAAAACCTATGGAAAACGAAAACCTGTACACCTTTGAAAATCCGGAATATCGCAAGACATTCTGGCACACCAGTTCCCACATTATGGCTCAGGCTGTCAAGCGTCTGTGGCCCGAGGTGCAACTGGCCATCGGCCCCGCCATTGACGAGGGCTGGTACTATGACTTTGATGCACCTTTCTCCTTCACTCCTGAGCATTTGGAGAAAATCGAAGCTGAAATGAAGAAGATCTGCAAGGAGCGCATCCGCCTGGAGCGCAGCGAACTGCCTCGTGCCGAAGCGATCACCTATATGCAGGAAAAGAACGAGCCTTATAAAGTGGAACTGATCGAGGATCTTCCCGAAGATGCCGTCATCAGTTTCTACACCCAGGGTGATTTTACTGACCTGTGCGCAGGTCCGCACTTGGATCACACCGGCCGCGTGAAGCACAATGGCTTCAAACTCACCAAATCCTGCGGTGCTTACTGGCGTGGCGACAGCAATCGCAAGATGCTGCAGCGTATTTACGGCATTGGCTTCCCCTCCAAGGAAGAACTGGATGCTTACCTGGAAAAGCAGGCAGAAGCACTGAAGCGCGACCACAACAAACTGGGCCGTGAACTGGAATTCTTCACAACTGTAGAAGAAATCGGCCAGGGTCTGCCCATCCTGCTGCCCAAGGGTGCTCGCGTCATCCAGACTCTGCAGCGCTGGGTGGAAGATGAGGAGCAGAAGCGCGGCTACCTGCTGACCAAGACTCCCTTGATGGCAAAATCCGATCTGTATAAGATCTCCGGCCACTGGGATCATTATCTGGACGGTATGTTCGTCCTTGGCGACCCCACCGATGAGACCAAGGAATGCTTTGCTCTGCGGCCCATGACCTGCCCCTTCCAGTACCAGGTCTATCTGAACCGAGCTCGTTCCTACAGAGACCTGCCCATGCGCTTGGGCGAGACCTCTACCCTCTTCCGTAACGAGGACTCCGGTGAAATGCACGGCTTGATCCGTGTCCGTCAATTTACCATTTCCGAGGGTCACTTGGTCCTGCGTCCCGATCAACTGGAAGAAGAATTCCGTGGCTGTCTGGAACTGGCCAAGTACTGCCTGGAGACTGTTGGCATGCTGGAAAACTGCTCCTTCCGTTTCTCCCAGTGGGATCCCGCCCGTGCCGGCATCAAGTATGAAGGCACCGCCGAGCAATGGGAAGAAGCTCAGCGTGTAATGGGCGAGATTTTGGACAACTTGGGCGTGGAATACGAGATCGGCATCGATGAAGCCGCATTCTACGGCCCCAAACTAGATATCCAGTACAAGAATGTGTTTGGCAAGGAAGACACCATCGTCACCATTCAGATCGATATGCTACTGGCCCAGAAGTTCGGTATGGAATATACCGACGCAGACGGTCAGAAGAAGACTCCCTATATCATCCACCGTACCAGCCTGGGCTGCTACGAGCGCACCCTGGCTTACCTCATCGAGCGTTACGCCGGTGCTCTGCCCCTGTGGATGATGCCCACACAGGTCAAGGTCCTGCCCATCACTGACCGGGCTCACGAGTGCGCCAAGGAACTGGTTGCCAAGTTGGAAAACGCCGGCATCCACGCCGAAAGCGACTGCCGCAGCGAAAAGCTGGGCTACAAGATCCGGGAAGCGCAGCTGCAGAAGGTTCCCTACATGCTGGTCATCGGCGACCGGGATATGGAGAACGGCACAGTTTCCGTCCGTACCCGTAAGGGCGAAGACTTGGGTGCAATGACCCCCGATGAATTCATGGCCAAGTGCCTGATGGAGATCGCCACCAAGAGCAAGGAAGTATAAATTTACAGGCCGCCCACCTGGGCGGCCTTGTTTCTTTATTCCGTCATTGCGAACCAGTGCGCACACTGGTGTGGCAATCCCCCAGACCCTTCTGAAACCTACGGGGATTGCCACGGTCGCTTTGCTCCCTCGCAATGACACTTTCTTATGTGGCCTTGTTTTATGCCATTCGATATGCTATAGTAAAGAAAATCCTTTGAGGAGGTACTGATATGATCGGACAAAATTATGCAGAATACGCATGGGAAATGACGGAAACCCTGCTTTCCATCGATTCTCCCAGTGGCTACACCGGTCGTGCCGCCGCTTGGGTAAAGGAAAAATTTGAAGGCCTGGGCTTTGCCGCCAGTATCACCACCAAGGGCGGTGTGCTTGTGGATTTGGGCGGCACAAACGAAGAAGATGCTCTGCTTTTGGAGGCTCATACAGACACATTGGGTGCAATGGTGGCGCAGATCAAGGGCAATGGACGCCTGCGCCTGTCCCCTCTCGGCGGCATGAACGCCAACAACGGCGAAGCGGAAAATGTGTGGGTCTACACTCGCTCCGGCAAAGTTATTGACGGCACCTGCCAGCTGTGCAACGCTTCCGTCCATGTAAACGGAGAGTATTCCAACGCAAAACGGTCTTTCGACACTGTGGAGATCGTGCTGGACGAGGATGTGAAGTCTGCCGACGATGCCAAGAAACTGGGTATCGAGGTGGGAGACATCGTGTGCTTTGAGCCCCGTACCCGTCGCACCCCCAGCGGTTATCTCAAGAGCCGTTTCCTGGATGACAAGCTGAGCGTTGGTATCCTGCTGGGCTTTGCCAAATACCTCAGCGATAACGACATCATTCCCAGCCGCAAGACCTATGTGCACGTCACTGTATATGAAGAAGTGGGTCACGGAGGCTCTGCATCCGTTCCCTGCGGCGTGACGGAAGCCAATTCTGTGGATATGGGCTGTGTGGGCGACGGACTGAACTGCACCGAGAAGCAGGTCTCCATCTGCGCCAAGGACTCCGGCGGCCCTTACTCCTATGAAGTGGTGGGAAAACTCATTGACGCCGCCAAGAAGACCGGTGCGGACTATGCAGTAGATGTGTACCCCTACTATGGCTCCGATGTGGAAGCAACCCTGCGGGGCGGTGTGGATATCCGCCACGGTCTCATCGGCGCAGGCGTTTACGCCAGCCACGGCTACGAACGCAGCCACATGGACGGCATTATGAACACCCTGAAAGTCCTCTGCGGCTATTTGGATGTATAAAAGCACTACCACAATACGCTGTTAGTCTGGTAAACTATAATTAATGGAGGACCGTTTATGAAAACAACGACGGGATGTCGGATTTTCTTAATTCTATCCATAATCGTTCCACTCCTTTATTTTTCGATGTATTTTCCATTTTGGAATGGAAAAGAACTTTTACTTGCAAATTCGGGTAAACTTGGCATAATCTTGTTTGTTTTTCAATGTATATGCCTAGTGTTTGCGATTCTGCGTCTGTGTTTTGCCCAACTTAGGAACGAAGATCGCTGTTTATTGACCTCTGCGTTTGCTTTCTTCTTTGTCTGTTCACTTGTGCTTACCTGCTTTGTGGGATTCTTCTTTATACTCGAGTTGATTAACATTCCGTGGTTTCCGGCTCAACGCTAAAAACAATTTAATTTTATCTAATAGCAAACCGCAGCACCGGTTGGTGCTGCGGTTTGTTGCGGACGAGCAATGCTCGCCCCTACATTTTTTATTCTACACCTTGAATTTCCAAAAGTTCCAAGGCTTGCTGGCCGAGGATGGTCAAGGCGATGCTGCCCTTGATGGGGTAAGCATCGTAGGCAGGGCCGTATGCGCCCTTTAAGGGCTGGTCAAAGTCAATAGAAATGAGCCCTCGCTTTGCAAGGCACTGCAACGCCAGGCTACTCTTTTCCGGGGACAACTCCCCCTCTTCCAGATAGACTGGCTCCATAGATGCCGCGCTGCGGGCTACAGGCAGAAACGGAATCTGTCCCAACAGCCGCAGCATGGTAATTTCCTCTGCTGCCAGCACTAAGGTACTCCCACAGCCACCGCAATTGCCGCAACAACCGCCGCAGCCGCCTTTACAATCGCCCATCATAACTCTCCTTGTAGTTTCTTTTCCCGACTTTGGCAGGTGAACAGGATCACCTGCTTATTTTCTGCCATTTCCGTCAGAATATGCAATGCAGTTGCCAGCCGGGTATCGTCAAAGCGCACCATAGCATCGTCCAGGACCAGGGGTGCATCAGGAGTCAACTCTTCTGCAACCGCCAGGCGCAAAGCCAAATACAGTTGGTCCACTGTACCCTCGCTGCGCCACTGGCTGGAGCGCAGGGTGTTTTCTTCCTGAGCGCTGATGTGAATGCTCAGATCCTCTGCCAGCATGACTTTTTCGTAGCGTCCGTCAGTAAGTTTGCCGAACAGTTCTTGGGCGCGCTTGGCAATCCGTGGGGCAAACCGCCGCTGCAATTCGCTGGTAGCGGTGCTGAGGGCCTTTTGAGCCACTTCCAAGGCGGCGTAGGTTTCTTCCAGCCGTTCGATTCGTATGCGCACCTGCTTGAGCTGAGCTTTCAGCGCACATTCCTGGCCAAGGGCTTCCGCCTGGCCCTGGAACTGCCCGATCCGCTGATGATTCTGCTTCTGTTCAAAGGCAGCACTGGCCAAAAGGGCATCGGTTTCGCTGAGAGTTTGGGTCAGATCATCCGGCTCGGTGGGCGCAGGAAGTTCCTTTGTCATGGAATGCAGGGCGGCAATCTGACTTTCAGCGCGCTGCAGATCCCGTCGCAAATCGGCCAGGGCTTTCCACTGCTGCGCCACCTGTTCCCATTTGGTAAGGCATACCCCAATGGCTTCGCCACCGGTCAGCGCCTGCAATCGGGACATCAAATTCTCCCTGCGTTGCTGCAACTGCACAACCATTTGCTGATATTGCGCGTTCTCTTCTTCAAATGCTTGGCGCTTCCGAGCAAATTCTTCTGCCATCTGCAACCATGCGCTAGAATCTTCCGCTGCATATTTCGTTGTGAGATCGCGCAGAGTTTTGGATAACATGTTTGCCTTTATCAAGCCGCTTACAAGGATTAAGATCGCCGCGGCATAAAGTGCATATTGGATTGAGGGGAAGAAGAATCCTCCCAGCACAGCCATAACAATTGCGAAAACACTCATGCAGATCGTGATTACGCGTGCCATCTTTTGATTGCGCTTAAAGAGCTTTGCTTGCTCTGCATCGGCTTTTGCCTGTGCGATGGCCTGCTCGCCGGTCAAGCCCTCAAAGCACTTGTCGCAAGCCGGTGCGACCGGTGCGCTTGGCAGCATTTGCTGCTCCATTTGCAGGGACATACTCTCGTTGTGCAGTTTCTGCAGGTCGGTACGGGTATGTTCTGCTTCTTCCGCAGAGGGAAGATTGGCGCACTCTGATTCCATTTCTGTCAGCTGCTTTTTAATCTGCTCTCTGCCCAGCTCCGCTTCACGGATGTGCTGGGTGTCCTGTTGTGCCTGGGCATAGTTCAGAGCCGTCTTGTGGTTTTCCAGCTTGGCTACCCAAGCATCCAGTTCTTTCTGCCGCTCCTGAAGCCGCTCTGCCTGGGCATTCAGATCCTGCAAGGAACGAAGTTGTTCCTCCAACTTGTCCTGTTCTGCCTCCGCTTGGGGCAACAGGCCGCTTTTGTTATAGCGGCACTTATTTTTCAGTTCTTTCAAAGACTGAGCCAGTTTTTCCCCGGCACCGCTTTCATCGCCGGTGGTTACCAAATTGTTCAGCCGGCGGCGTAGGGCATCATCCTGGGTCACAGGCATATCGGACATCTTTAAAAATCCCGCCCGGGTAAATACACTGCGCTCCACACCCAACAGTTCCATTCCGCAGTTTGTTGCAGTCAACTCCGGCACATCCAGACCGGTTTCCGTCTCATAGGCCCGGAATTCTCCAAAAATAAGCCGGCCACGGGTACGGCGCTCAATGGTAATATCTCGACCCTTCCAGCAGATATCCATCCGCCCCTCCATGGGCGCGCCGGACCAAGGGGCGTAGCGCTCCTTGTCTGCCAATGCACTTTGTGTGGTGCGAGCTTTGGTATCGATGCCGTAAAGCATGGCAACGATAAACGCACTCCATGTGCTCTTCCCCCATTCGTTGGGTGCTTCGATGATATTCAAACCCGGTTGTAAGGTCAGGGTCTGTCGCTCCAGTTTGCCAAAGGTAGCTGTCATGGAATAGATCTTCACGGCAACGCCACCTCCTGTCCGTCCAGGATCTGCCGGGAAATTTGGGCAGCCAATTTGACACGTTGCTGGAACACTTCACTCTCCGTATCCAACGCATCGTGCAAAAGGCCAAAGTACATACCCTCCAAGCTGTCCTCACCCACTGCGCTCCACAGTTCCTTTTCCGGGATGGTCTTATCCCGCAGGATCAAATTTTTAATATGGGAGAATTGCTCTGCAAGGGTATCCAAGTCCAGTTCGTCGGCATAGCCGGTGAATGTGACACGGTAGAAATCTTCCGTTGCTACGCCGGGAAGCTGCGATGCCAACGCCTGTCGGGCATCTGTACCCACTTCCAACGTTTGGTCATAAAAACGGGGCGTATCCAGGGCGCGGAATTCCGCCTGGACAGTGTCGCCCAGTTCCAGCAAGATCACACCCTTGATGCCTGTCTCGTCATAGCCGTGTCCCATGGGGCAACCGGGCCAAGCGCAGAGGGTATCCCCACTTCGGAAACTGTCTGTCTTGTGGATATGGCCCAACGCCAAATAGTCCAGCCCGGACAGGCGAACCCGCTGAGGGCTGACGGGACAATAGGGCGAAGATGTATTGGTGGCATCTCCATGGAGCACACCGATGTGCCACTTGCTATTGCCCTCTGCCCGGAAATTTTCCAGGAGTGCAGGACAATCCATGGCTTCGTAGCCTGCGCCATAAACGGTGCAATCCAAAGCGGGCAAAGACACCGCTTCCATGGTCGCGTGCTTGAAAATATGCACATTTTCCGGCCAATTTTCTGCGTTATAGGGAGAATTCGGCTGGCAAAAATCATGATTTCCCGGGGTGATGAATACCGGAATCTTGACACTATCCAAAGCCGCATACACCTTTCGGAAAGAATCCTGGGTATATGCACCGTCAAACAGGTCACCAGCAAGGAGCATCAGATCGCAGTGTTCCTTTTGTGCCAAATTAGCGATCTTCTCAGGGATCTTACTCAGTTCCTGGCGCAAAAAGCGAGCCTGTTCTTCCGTTTTGCCGGACATGGGTGCATCCAAATGCCAATCAGCGCTGTGCAGAATTTTCATCGTAAAGATCCACCCTTTCCGCCTTGCGGCATTTTCCTGTGGCAGCGTCAATGGTAAACAGCACTGCCTCTATTTTCGTAGGCCCGTTGGCCCACTGATAGCGATTGGGGATATCCCCCCGGAATTTCGCAATGGACAGTTCCGGGCGAATGCCCAGCACAGAATGGCTGGGGCCGGTCATGCCTAAATCGGTCACATAGCCCGTACCGCCGGGCAGGACCTGGGCATCTGCAGTAGGCACATGGGTATGGGTGCCCCAAACGGCACTGACACGTCCATCCAACATGTAACCCATAGCCAGTTTCTCAGCCGTTGCTTCTGCGTGCATTTCCACCAAGATGATCTTTGCATCGATTTCCTTCAGAATCTGCTCCACCAGCAAAAAGGGATTGTTAGGACCGTAATCCATATTGCACCGGCCCACCAGATCGATCACCGCCACCGGGCCTGCCTTGGTTTCATATATCCCATAGCCCCGTCCAGGCACTTGCGGTGCGTAGTTTGCCGGACGCAAAATGCGCGAGCAATCGTCCATGTACGATACGATCTCCCGTTTGCCCCAGGAATGATTACCCATGGTAATCACATCCGCACCGGCATCCAGGATATCCTCTGCCTGGTCCGGGGTGATGCCAACTACGCTGGCATTCTCACCATTGACCACCACAAAATCCGCATCATATTTCCGTTTCAGATAGCGCAGGGATCTGCGGATTCGGTCCATACCCGGACCGCCCACCACGTCACCCACTGCCAATACTTTCAAATCCAATTTGATTTCCTCATTTCTATAACTTACCGTACGGACTTGGCATACTCCGTAGGTGTAAAGCCCACTTTGTCCTTAAACTGCCGGGAGAAATGATGTACAGTAGAATAATGGAGTGCTTCTGCAATTTCCGTAAAGTTCATATTGCCCTCCCGGATCATCTGCTTGCTCTCCTGGATCTTGATCCGGCGGATATATTCACCGGGCGAGATCTGCAGATTCTTATGGAACAACGCCGTCATATAACTGGGGCTCACATCCACCATTCGGGCCACATACGGCACAGACAGTTTTTCCCGGATGTGGGTACTGATATACTGTTGGGCCCGGCATATGATCTCATTTTCCGAATTTAAAGAATTGGATGCCATCAGTTTTTCGGTAGGCCCCTGATGACGTTGTAGGAGGAGCAACAGTTGCGTTAGTTGGGCGGCGATCATGTCAATGGAATACGCATCCATCCGATCCTGCTCCCGGATCATCTGCTGAATCAAAGTTACGCCGGCCTGGGTGGGACGCAGTTTGCGGTTTAAAAGACCCTCAAGCTTGCCGTCCTGCACTTCGAAGGATAATGTAACATATCGGGGTGCAACATCCATATCCGCATATTGCATATGCCACTGATTAGGTCCGTAAAGCACCATATCTCCCTGCTCAAGCACCAATTCCTGACCATCCGTCACGGAATGCATCGTACCTTGGTCTACATAGGTCAGTTCCAAAACCGGATGCTGTTCACCGGCAAAAAAGAAGCCTTTTTCTTTCTCATGGTAGAAAAATGTATAGATTCCGGATACTCGCATATTGCTCTGTACATGGTCACAGCCCAAGCGGGAATCGGTATCCACAACCTGGGGCTCCTCATCCATGCACAGCACCGCACTGGCGCTTTCCCGGCGCAAAGGGACTAAATAGAAGAAATTATCCGGGCCAATGCATACCGGCTGATCCAGGTAAAAGGATTCAAAGTTTTCTCCGTCCCGGGAAACAGAAAGTACCGTCATACTGCCATCCGGCAGGATTCGGGTATCTGACACTGCTTTGTAAACAGTCTGCTTTTCCCAGTCCAGCGTAACTTTCTGGGACAGTTTTGCCTCCCGGCGAATATCCTCGGCATTACGATCCGGTTCCCGAACACCATACCGATAAAAACCAAATTGATTCAAATGCAGGATCATGTTCTCTACCCCCAAAAATATAAAAATGGGGTCACGCTTGGTGACCCCATCATTATATCAAAAAAAGTTGAAAATGGCAAATATTTTATTTCTGATACTCAAACTCAAAGTTATAAATATCCACAGTATCCCCGTCTTGAATGCCCATTTCCTCCAAACGAGTGAATAATCCGCATTTTCTGAGTTGCAGATCAAAATAATTCCGAGCCTCATAATCGTCGAAATTGATATTTTCTACCAGCCGTTCCAGCCATGTTCCGGTAACCAGCCAGGTGTTGCCGTAGTGATCGATCTCCAAAGCGTTGGGATCGGAAATCTCCTCGACAGGTGCCACATAATCCGGCTCGTAAATGGTCACCGGAGGCAAGGTCTGTAATCTGCCTGCTACCACGCGCATGAGTTCCCGGGTGCCTTGGGTTGTACCTGCGGAGATCTCATATAGATCACAGCCTGCAGCCTCTACGACTTTACGCAGACGCTCCAGATTGTCAGAATCCGGGGGCAGCAGGTCGCACTTGTTTGCTGCCACGATCATGGGACGGTTGCTCAGATCGATGCTGTAGTTTGCCAATTCATCACAAATGGCGCTGAAATCCTCCACAGGATCCCGGCCCTCGCTACCGGACACATCCACCACATGCACAAGCAAACGGCAGCGATCAATGTGCCGCAGGAAATCATGGCCCAATCCTGCACCTTCTGCCGCACCCTCAATGATGCCGGGGATGTCTGCCATCACAAAGGAAACGCCTTCATCCACATAGATCACGCCCAAATTGGGGAACAGTGTGGTGAAGTGATAATTTGCGATCTTGGGCCGGGCATTGGACGTGACGGACAGCAAAGTAGACTTGCCCACATTGGGGAAGCCCACCAAGCCAACGTCAGCCAGCAACTTCAATTCCAAGATTACGTCCCGTTCCTGTCCCTTAAGACCAGCCTTTGCAAACCGGGGAACTTGACGGGTGGGGGTTGCATAGTGGGCATTACCCCAACCACCGCGGCCGCCCTTGGCAAGAACGAAATCCTCACCGGAAGACATGTCCACAATAATGGCATTGGTTTCGGCATCCCGAACCACAGTACCCCGGGGCACTTGGATGATCAAATTCTCGCCGCGCTTGCCGTTACACTTACGGGTCAGGCCATTGACACCGCCCTGGGCAACATACTTGCGTTTATAGCGAAAATCCAGCAAGGTGGACAGATTGTCATTGACCCGCAGAATTACGCTGCCGCCGTGACCACCATCGCCGCCGTCGGGGCCGCCGGATGCCACATATTTTTCTCGGTGAAAGGCCACCGCACCGTCGCCGCCTTTGCCGCCGCAAACGGTGATGCGCACCTTATCTACAAACATTTCCATAAAGCGTTCCTCCTATCATCGGAACTTTTCGTTCGTTTCAAGAAAAAGGGCTGTCGCAGATAGTTTGCAACAGCCCTTCGCTTCTCATACGCTATTACTGCTCGGCGTACACGGAGCACTGCCGACGATCCTTGCCCTTACGCTCGAACTTGACAACGCCGTCAACCAGAGCGAACAGAGTGTCATCCTTGCCGATACCAACATTGGTGCCGGGATGGATGTGAGTACCTCTCTGACGAACCAGGATGTTACCGGCCAGAACGAACTGACCGTCTGCACGCTTAACGCCCAGGCGCTTGGCCTCGGAGTCACGGCCGTTCTTGGTGGAACCGCCGCCCTTGTGGTGAGCGAAGAACTGAATACCAATTTTCAGCATGGTGTTACACCTCCATAACTTCGATATAATCAGGATAGTCATCCCGCAGGTTGCAAAGAGTAACCAGCATTCCGGCAAGTACTGCCTGGACGGTTTCCTCTTCATCGCAGGATGCAGGGAGGGTCAGGGTGATGCGAGCATCCTCTTCCTTGACCCGGACCTTGGCCTTTGCGCCACACACATCATTGATGGTGGCCTCTGCCATGGTCACGACAGCGGAGATAGCGGCACAGACGATGTCCTGGCCGTTTTCAGCATAACCGCTGTGGCCGGAAACGGCGAAACCGGTAATACGGTCACCTTCCGTGAAAAATTCGCATTTTGTCATAGCTAATTACAGAGCGATCTTGGTGATCTCAACCTTGGTGTAAGGCTGGCGGTGACCAATCTTCTTCTTCTCGTTCTTCTTGGCCTTGTACTTGAAGACGGTGATCTTCTTAGCCTTGCCATTCTTAACGACCTTAGCCTCGACCTTAGCACCCTCCACAACGGGAGTGCCGATCTTGGTGTTCTCGCCGTCCAGGACAGCCAGAACCTGCTCGAAGTTGACGGTGGCGGCTTCCTCGGCGTTCAGCTTCTCAATGTAGAGAACATCACCCTCGGAAACGGTATACTGCTTACCACCGGTCACGATAACTGCTTTCATTTGTTTCACCTACTTTATATTGTGTAGTCTCGCTCTGAAGGCGTGACATTTGCATGCCAACTTAAGCCCATTCGATGCGGCTGGACTATTTTAGCACCGAAAGCAGGAAATGTCAAGGGAAATTTCAATGTTTTTCTTGGATTTTCCAAGGTTTTTTCGATAATACCATGTAGGGACGGATATCATCCGACTGCAAAAGAACAGACCACCCAAAGGTGGTCTGCCAATGCGCACGATTATCTTTCGCCAAGCAGTTCCTCATAGGACAATCCAAGCACTTTCGCCAAATAGGTAATTTCCACATCTGTCACAAAACGCTTACCGGCCTCAATACGCTGAATTGCATTCTTGTCAACATCCAATCCGGCGAGCTGCAGCATATCTGCAAGCTGGCGCTGTGATTTCCCCATTTCCTTGCGCCGCCGCTCAATAACTGCACCGCAAATATTATTCAATCCATTTTTTGATTTGTTAATAAACATAACATATACCTCTAACCGGCATTTTGTGCTTGTCATTAAGAAAAGTATATGATATAATCATTACGCAATTGACATTCTGTGAATGTCGCATTAAAATATCGGGAGACAAATATGATAATAGATATAACCGGAACCATTCTCACCCCGGGGAATTTCGGCAACGATTGTCTCAGCAACGGAGAACACAAAGGAATTGATTGCTGTTGCGATGAATGTGATTATATGCTGTGCTGCCTGGATAACCGTTTCCCGTCACATTGCCCCCAATGTCGGGACGCGGATTGTCCTCACTCGCCCATGTGCAAGCATGACATGCAAAAAAGAAAGTAGTAGTATGTACATCGTATTTTTGCAAATTTGCTAAAAAAGTGCTTGACAAAACATTCCTGCTGGGTTATAATCTGTCATGCGCCTGGACGATTAGCTCAGCTGGCTAGAGCATCCGCTTGACGTGCGGAAGGTCATAGGTTCGAGTCCTATATCGTCCACCAAAGACACCCCGTTATCCTTAACCGGATGACGGGTTTTTTATGCAGTCAAAAGCGAAAGAATATTCAATGGTTACGAAAAGAACACCCCCTGGTGCGGATTTAATCCGCCCAGGGGGTGTTTTGTCTTTACTGGCTTACTTCTTATCCAAGGCATTCTTTACCGCCTCAGTCTGGCTATAACTTGCCATTGCGTCGGTTAACTTGCCAAGCATGTCCAGCAGACCTGCTGCAAGAGGATTGTCAATATTCCCCTCTGCCATGATTTTATCAACCTCTGCCAGTTGATCCTTATATGCGGTAATCTGTCTGCTCATATCGTCAGCGGTGCGGAATGTTCGATCTCTCTGCACAATGAAATCCACCGGGACGCCATACAGATGTGACAGCCGTACCAAAATCTCGATCGGTGGTTCGGTACGTCCGCTTTCGTAGGTGTTGTATGTCGTAGCAGGAATATTCAGTTCACCTGCAACCTCTTTTTGTGATAACTTTTTGCTTTTGCGGAGTTCGTGAAGTACCTGCGCTGTCATTGCTTTGCGTTCTTCGACTGTAAATTCGCCGTTGTACATTTTCTCCTTAATGTCCATGATGACACCCCTTCCATTGCATCCTGCAATCATTGTACCCATCTTCTACGCTATTTGCAATAACTATTTCATTGCATCCTGCGTTATTTACGCAAATAGAGTTGACAGACCAACTCTTTAGTGATATTATATTGCAAACAGCGTATTTTACGCAGACTGCGTTGCAACATGCTTATGCGAGAGCGAAGCGGCTCGCATGGAAGCCGGCAGTACGCACTACTGGCGGCGCACCCATGTTGTCCCGGCGGTCTTGACCAGGTTGATGGGGGCGAAGCACCCATACCCAGGGCGGATGACCGACCAGGTTGCAATGCGGGCTGTGATCCCCCAGGTTTCCGCCGTCTTTCGTGCGCACCTTGTCCACCGCGCCCCCGGCGCAATGTTGGACGATCTCCCAGCTACCCCTGCGAAAGCACGTGCCGACCCTCGGCCCCTTATTCTAACAGGGGCCTGAACGGGGAAATTTTCCCGTTTTGCCTTTGCCTACGTTCCCAATTCTCTGAAAGGTGGTGATTTCTTGTACACCGGGATTTCCTATGGCGAATACTTCGATACTCCGCAGTGCCGTGTTTCTCTTGATAATGTCCGTATGAAATTCACGTACAAGTACAAGAGATACGACTTTGAAAGACATGAGGCTGTAAGCTCCATCGATCTGTATTCCATCATGCTTGATCGGCTCTTCTTTGAAGGCTGTGACATTAAGTGGCATCAATGCGACTTCTTTAAGATCGGCAACTATGTGCGCACTTGTGTCATTTCCGGCATTGATCCCTTTTCCGGCGCATGGTCATGTGCCGTTATGATTGGAAGATACACCTTTGACAGCACCTGCAAGCAGATCGCTCCGGAGATCGTCTTTGACTTCAATCCCAACAAAGTACCGGACGATGTGTCCGCCGAGATCATCAAGCGGTTGCGTGATGGTGCGGTTAAAGTTAGCATTACAAGGTTTGATGTTGCTTTTGATTTTCCCATCCCCAGGGATCACGTTACTTTGATCCCAAATGATCGCCAGGGTTACAAGCTTTTCCGTGAAGCTTCAAAGGGTGTTACAGAGTACCAGGGCGAGCGTAGCAACCACGGCGCAATGAAGCTGTACGATAAAACCAAAGAGTCCTCTCTTGCCGTCCCTGTGACCCGTTGCGAGATTACGGTAGATGGTGACTATATCAAGTCCCTGGAAAACCTTTTCCCTGTTTTGGTTGTCCTGGGTGATCTGCAAACGGATATTGGTTTTTCTGAACTACCTTTCCAGGTTGTCGCCTGTCTGTTCCACCCGGATTTGATCCCGGTGCTGAAAAGCAAGGTTGATCACAAGACGTGGAAAAAGTACAGCGTTATGATCGCAACCCACGGGCAACGCAATTTGACTCCCGGCAGTTGGTGTGATGTAGATCGATACGTCAGATCCCGGTTGTCCCTGTTGAAAGGGGTGATCGCATGACTTTGCGTGAATGGATACCCCAATGGCTTGAAGCCTACAAACTTGGTACGATCAAAGAACGATCCTACCACCAACTGGTCTTGCTGACAAAACACTTCCCGGATGCTCTGCTGGATACGGAACTGAACGACGTGAAGCCTATGCATCTCCAGGGCTTTGTCAATCAGTTCTCCCAGGGCGCAAGCAAGTCCTACATGGACAAAATGCGTGTACTGATCCATGCTCTGTTTGCGGATGCTGTAGAAAACGGATTTTGCAGTAAAGACCCATCCACCCGGCTGAAAATTCCGCAGATCATCGAGAAACCCCGGGAGAGTTTCACAGCGGAGGAAGTAAAACATATTGTCAACTTTGCCCTGGATTATCAATATCGCCGGATCGCCGTTGCAGTCCTGGTGCTGTTGTTTACCGGCATCCGTCGTGGTGAACTCCTGGGTATTAAGTGGGACGATCTGAACGACAACGCCCTCACGATCCGCCGTGGAGTCTACCAGGAGCACGGAACAGCCTGTGTAGAGGACTATGTAGCCAAGACTCCCAAAAGCTTGCGTGCTGTTCCCCTAGTGCCGGAGATCGCGCACCAAATTTCCACCTTGCCCCGTGTCGGTCAGTTTGTGTTTGGTACATCGAGCGGTAAACTGTGGCATCCCCGGAACTTCTCCAGGGACTACGGCAAGTTCTTCCGTGATCTGCAAGACGTTTACCCCAATGTACGCCGTTTGTCCGTCCATTGTTGCCGTCACTCTTTTGCAACTTTGACTCTCACATCCGGTGCTGATCTGCGAGTGGTACAACAGTTGCTCGGTCATACGGACATCAAGACCACCGCTTTGTACACGCACCCGGATATGAATATTATGCAAAAAGCGGTTTCCGGGATGCGTGATGATCTCTTTCCGTAGGTTGTAGACACTTCTCGTTTTTCGTGATGACTCTGCTTGACGTGCGGAAGGTCATAGGTTCGAGTCCTATATCGTCCACCAAACAAGTTAAAGGCGAACCCATTTCCCTTGGGAGATGGATTCGCCTTTATCGTTTATTTCTAAACATACATATGCAAAGCCACAGACGGTTTCCCGCCTGTGGCTTTGTGATTTTGGGTATCCCTTAGTTTTTATCACTAAGATTCGGTTCTTCTGTTGCTTCCGTGCTTATGGTGCCACCTGCACCATCGTTCATTCGGGCTTGCCATTCCTGCCAATCCCGTTTTCCTTCTTCTGAGTCGATATACTTCTTCAAAATCGGAAGTAACATTCTTGCTAGAGATTCCATTTCGTATTCCGGAATACCCAAATCATTTCGAGGAATTTTCTTCTTTCTCGGCATGATCGAGTATCCTTTCCTATTACTTGTTTTTTAGCCGTCGAAATCAGTTCTGGATGGGTTGGTTGATCTGCTTCATCCATGCATCAAACGACTCTTTAGGGATCCGGTACAGCTTATCGATTCGAATCACAGCAAACGGTTTTCCGGTTGCCATGGCCTTATCCAAATAAGTGTATCCTTTGGATTCCTTCAAGCCAAGCATTGCAAAGACTTCCTTAGCGTCATAAAACAAGCTTTTATTCTCAGCCATATTATTACCTCCTTTTTTGTAGATTCATCAACTCCTCCTTCGCAACTAAAAATACATAGCATAATTAAATGCCTCTATTTAAGTAATATGAGTTTTTGGCAAAAAAGTCAAGGGGGGTACGTCAATTTTTTTGAAAAAATTTTATTTCCGTGTAACAAAATCCACTTATTGTCAATTTGCAGATCAGATTTTTGTATTATAATACACCGACCGAAATTCATAACTCCTTACTCTTCGTATGAGTAAGGATCGCTTTTCCGTCAATCGTAAAGGGGCGGCAACAATTTTTTCGTCCCAAAAGACAAACAATTTATTACAACAACGCACGCCAGAAATTACCATCTGACGTGCGTTACTATGGTTTGATATAAATTTTATGACTTCTGCTTCTTGATTAGAATACGATCTTTATTGTCGTTCCTTTGCCGAGTTCGCTTTCAAGAGTTACCTTGCCGCTATGATACTGTACGGCGTGCTTTACAATAGATAGTCCAAGTCCGGTGCCGCCGGTTTCTTTAGAATGGCTTTTATCCACTCTGTAGAAGCGCTCAAAGATACGGCTTTGATGTTCAGGTGCAATGCCAATGCCGGTGTCCTTTACGGAAATAACTGCTCGTCCGTTATCCTTACCGATTTGAATCTCAACCTTGCCGCCGTCCACATTGTAACGGATAGCGTTATCGCATAGGTTGTAAATAATCTCATAAATATAGCGGCGCACACCGAAAATAGTTTGAGGATCGCCGTCAATCGAGAGTTTAACGTTTTTCTTTGCCGCCGATACGGTAAGCACCTCAACCACTTCCTTTGCAACCTCTGTCAATTCTACAGTTTCAGTTGCAGGTTCGTGGTTTTCGTCAAGCTGAGAAAGGCGGATAATATCGTTGATAAGGGATACCAGTCTTGTCGCTTCCTTACGGATGTTACCGACAAATCTTGTAGTATCTTCGGGTTTCACAAGTCCATTTTCGAGCAGTTCTGCACTTCCGATAATGGATTGAAGCGGTGTTTTCAATTCGTGGGTAACGTTTGCTGTGAACTCCTGACGGTTACGCTCTGCAAAAGCACGGTCACTAATATCAAACACAAGAATAACTGCACCGAGAACTTTGCCGTCTGATTCAATGGAATTGACGGTAAACTGATATTCGCTGCCGTTTCGTTCTTCGGTATATTCGCTGTGATTTCCTTCAAGAGCATTCCAAATCGCTTTGCTCATTCTACTTGTGCGGTCAACAAGCAAAAAATCGCTACCCATAACATCTTTGTTGACAGCAAAAATTTTCTTGGCCGCTGCATTCATAATGAGCACCATACCGTGCTCATCAAGAAGCACAAGACCTTCGTTCATAGAAGAAACGATCTGCTCAAACTCATCAGACTTACGACGCAGGGTTTCCATCTGTGTCTTTATCTGCTTATGCTGTTTGTGAACCTTTGTAAGTATGGGGGTTAGTTCCTCGTAGGTGTTGTTCTCAGATGGATGCTCCAAATCGAGCTGCATTAAAGGCTCCGTTACCTTCTTTGCCATGGCGTGAGAGAGGACAGCTGCCACAACAGCTGCAATTAGCACAATGGCAATAATTGCGGGAAGCATTCCAAGAATCAATGCGGCAACCGTGAGCTGACTTACGGAGATACGAAGCACATTGCCATTTTCAAGGCGAACCGCTTCATAAAACGTCTTTTCAGTTAAGGTGGAAGAATTTCTTGCGCTGCTACCTGTGCCACTTTCAAATGCTTCCATGATTTCTTCTCGGTCAGCGTGGTTTTCCATTTCAGAAGCATTTACTTGCGTATCATAAAGCACAGTGCCGTCAATATCCACAACGGTAAAACGGAATACGGTGGAATCAAAATTTTCAAAATATTCCACGCCCACTTCATTGACTGTGTCAGCAACCAGGGAAAGCTCAGCTTTCAACTGACTTACCTGCGATTTGTTAAAATAATCGTACAAAAAGCTTGTTGCAATGCCGATGCTCGCAAGAAGCACCACCAAAGCAACGATAAAAATGGAGCGAAATATCTTTTTGGTCATACTTCATTCTCCAATCTGTACCCAACGCCGATAACAGTCTTAATCTGACCACCGGCATTTCCGAGCTTATGGCGAAGAGTTTTAATATGCATATCAACGGTACGGGTTTCACCGATATAATCCATACCCCAAATCTCACTCATCAGCTTATCTCTTGAAAACACCATATTCGGATTTTGCATAAAGAGCTTAAGCATCTCGAATTCTTTGTGAGTCAGCTCGACTTTTTCTCCGTCTGCGATAACTTTATGCTCGGTTTCTTTTAATGTGATATTGCCTACTGTAATATCGATTGATACATCTTCTTTAACAGTACGGCGAAGCACCGCTTTTACACGGGCAACCATCTCCATAACGCCAAAAGGCTTTACAAGATAGTCGTCTGCACCGGAATTAAGACCGCCGATCTTATCCATCTCGGTACCTTTAGCAGTCGCCATAATTACCGGAATATCTTTATACGTCGCTTCACTACGAAGCTTGGAAAGAACCTGAAGTCCATCCATTTCCGGCATCATAATATCAAGGATAATCAAATCCGGCTTTTCGCTTTTCAGCGCTTCCAGCATAGAAACACCGTCAGCAAAACCACGAGCCGTAAAACCCGTTGATTCTAACGTATAAACCTCAATTTCACGGATGGTATTGTCATCATCAACACACCAAATCATATTTACTCTCCTTTATGAATCCCCGTTACAGAGAACTCAACCCACTCTGCAATATTTACAGCGTGGTCGCCGATACGCTCAAAATATTTAGCAATCACCAAAAGGTCAACGGCGTATTCTCCGTCTGCTTTATTTTCGGATATCATTTTTATTAACATATCTTTCATTCTGCCGAAGGCATCGTCCACAACGTCATCGTGCTCGGCTACGGCTTTGGCAAGAGCAACATCTTGCTTTACATAAGCATCAATGCTGTCAGTTACCATTTTGCAGGTTGCTTCAGCCATCGGCTTGAAATCGGCAAACTCTGCACCGGTTCTTCCATCGAGAAACGGGATTATCTCGGCAATATCTTCTGCCTGATCTCCGATTCTTTCCATATCGGTTATCATTTTAAGGGCCGCGGAAATAATACGAAGATCCTTAGCTACGGGTTGCTGCTGAAGTAGAAGCTTTAAGCAGATGGATTCAATTTCCCGTTCCATTTGGTCTATTTCGTGACCGTGCGCTTTTGCTTCTCTTGCGGCCTCTATATCACCGCTCAGCAGTGCTTTTGCTACACGTGCGATCAGTTCTTCACACTGCGCACCCATTTCGATCATCTTTTTATTCAGCAGGCTAAGCTGTTCATCAAATCTACTTCTCATAATATTAACCAAACCTTCCTGTAATGTAATCTTCGGTACGCTTATCCTTCGGCTGCGAGAACAATTTCTCGGTTTCACCGAATTCCACTAACTCTCCAAGAAGGAAGAATGCCGTATTGTCAGAGATACGAACTGCTTGCTGCATATTATGAGTCACTATAATTATAGTATATTTTTCCTTTAATTGCAATGCAAGTTCCTCAATTCGTGAAGTGGAAATCGGGTCGAGGGCGCTTGTAGGTTCATCCATCAAGAGAACTTTTGGTTCTACGGCAAGTGCACGGGCAATGCAAAGACGCTGTTGCTGACCGCCGGAAAGACCAAGTGCGTTCTTTTTAAGGCGATCCTTTACCTCGTCCCAAATAGCCGCATCACGAAGCGCCTGCTCTACGATTTCATCCAGCTTTACCTTGTTTGTGATACCGTGAGTACGGGGGCCGTAAGCGATATTATCGTAAATGCTCATCGGGAAGGGGTTAGGCTTCTGAAACACCATACCAACATCACGGCGAAGCTCGTTTACATCGACATCCTTATCGAATATGTTGCGACCATTATAGCAAACCTCGCCCGTGATTTTTACAATCGGAATAAGGTCATTCATGCGGTTAAGGGTTTTAAGGAAAGTAGATTTACCGCATCCCGAAGGGCCGATCAGCGCCGTGATGCTCTTTTCGGGAATGGCAATATTTATATCTTTTAAGGCTTTATTTTCACCGTACCAAAGGCACAGATCTTTAGCCGTCATTATTTCACTCATACGTTTCTCCTTTTAGCAAAGTATTTGCCCACCAATGTGGCAGACAGATTTATCAGTAATGTCAGTATCATCAAAATTGCGGCGATGGCGAAGGCAACCCCAAATTCGCCTTCCTCTTTGGCATACACATAAAGTGCAACGGTCAAGGTGGCGCCGGGAGAGGTTAATCCCTCAACAATGCCATTAAGTGCGTGGGCAAAGCCTGCGGTGAAAAGCAGAGCTGCCGACTCGCCGAGAATACGACCGACCGAAAGGATGCACCCGGTAATAACTCCGTCTACACATCCGGGCAATACTACGGTGCGGATGACACGCCATTTGCCTGCACCCAAACCGAAAGCCCCTTCACGGTAACTCTGTGGAACGGTCTTTAAGCTCTCCTGAGTAGTTCTCATTACTGTAGGAAGATTCATAATAACAAGTGTCAAAGCACCCGCAAGCAGGCTTGTCCCGAAGTTGTTGGAAAACAGAAGCATACCCACAAGACCGTAAATGATAGACGGAATACCCGAAAGGGTTTCTGCGGCGTATTCAATCATAGCCACCAACTTTTTGTTTTTAGCGTATTCTGTAAGGTAAATTGCCGCACCTACACCAAGCGGTAATACAACAACGAGTGTGGCAAGCACGATGTAAACCGTGTTTAGAATGTCGGGCAAAATACCGATTCGCTCAGTTAGGTAGCTCGGCTTGGTGCAGAGCAGTTCCCACGTGATATTCGGAATACCGTTTACAAGCACATATCCCATAAGGAACAACACCAGCGCCGCCGTAAGTGCGGTACAAACAATCATAGCGCCACGCATTAAACCAATATATATTTTTCTTTTATTATTCATCTTATTTCTCCTTATCTCGCTTCAAGAAGAAATTGAGCGTAGCGTTAATGAGCATTATAAACAGGAACAGCACAAGCGCAATGGAAAACAAAGCGTTTCTCTGCAAACTGCCGGGGCTTGAATAAGCCATTTCGCTTGCAACGGCTGTGGTAAGGAAACGAACACTCTCAAAGAGCGAGGGCATATTGGCTACGTTACCTGCAACCATCATAACCGCCATTGCTTCACCGATGGCACGACCAACACCAAGCACAACGGCGGCAACAATACCGCTTTTTGCGGCAGGTACCGACACCTTGAAAAATGTTTCGGTCGGGGTCGCGCCGAGCGCAAGAGATGCGTCCTCATATTCCTTCGGCACAGCATCTAAAGCTGTGATAGACACTTTTATAATGTTCGGCAATATCATTATGGCAAGCACGACAATTGCCGCAAGCAAGCTTGCTCCGTCCGGTACATTAAAGATTTCACGGATTGCCGGTACAAGTACAAGCATACCCACAAGACCGTACACAACCGAAGGGATACCTGCGAGCAGATTTACAGCGGCTTCAATAACGGCTCTGACCTTTTTGTTTGCCACCTTTGAAAGATACACGGCGGTAAAGAATCCAATCGGAACGCCAATCAGTATAGCACCTGCTGTTCCGTACACGCTTGTCAGTATAAACGGCAGTATTCCGTATTTCGGCTGGGCGGCGGTGGATGCCCACTCTTTACCGAAAAGGAAATTGAAAAGACCTATTTCCTTAATAGCAGGAATACCCGAAATAATTAGGTACACCGTGATGAGCAGAACACAGCCGACAGTTATTAAACCGAGTATAAGGAATATGCCGTGTACAATATTCTCAAATAATCTGTTTTTCTTCATAATCAACCTCAATTGGAATAAGCGGCGGTGCGAAAACACCGTCGCTTAGAGTCCTTAGTTAGCAGGAACTACACCTGCGCCGCTGATGATCTCGTTTGCTGCTTCGGACGTAATGTAATCAAAGAACTCTTGAGCGCTCTCGGAAAGAGTTGCATCCTTCTTGGTTACGAGAACGAAGGGGCGCTGTACGACATAGCTGCCGTCCTTGATGGTTTCCTCGCTCGGTGCAACACCGTCAACGGTAAGAACCTTTACGGTATCCTTTACAGAAACGAGAGAAGCGTAACCGATTGCTGCAGGGTTGCTTGCTACAGTTGTGATAACATCACCGGTAGAGGTCAGTTCCTGACGGTATTTACACTTATCTTCGGTATCGGTGATAGACTCAAAGCCGTCTCTTGTACCGCTGCCTGCTTCACGACCGATGAGTACGATCTCAGCATCGTTGCCGCCAACATCTTTCCAGTTCTTGATTTCACCGGTGTAGATCTTAGCGATAGTTTCAACATCGAGGTCAGAAACGGGGTTGTTCGGATTTACGATAATAGCGATACCGTCATAGGCAAGGATTGTTCCTTCAAGGCCCTTTGCCTTTTCTTCGTCCTTTAGGTTACGGCTGGAAAGACCGATATCGCATCTGCCTTCCAGAACAGCCTGTATGCCTGCGCCGGAGCCGGTAGCATTGTAGGTCACAGTAATGCCGGTGTTATTTTCAAAAGCTTCGCCCAAAGCGCCGATAACCTTGTTCATTGATGTGGAGCCGTCTGTTGCTACTGCGTCTTTGTTTCCACCGCATCCGGTGAGCACACCTACGATAAGTAATGCGACTGCGAGTAAACTAATAATCTTTTTCATTTCAAAATCTCCTTTTGATTTATTATTTGCATGTATTTGTAGTTTCTCTCGACTACGGTTACATTTTACCGTCCTGCTGTAAAATCCGTAACCAAATCGCTGTAAAATCGGAGTAAAAGATAATCGCCGCCTCACGTGGAAGCGGCGATATGATTATTAGTTCCTCGTATTATGATATTTATACGAAAGAAAGATACTTTTTGGTGTATTCCGTGTATTTCTCTCTGTAGAACTCATTGTCGCTTCTGAGCATTTTAAGGGATTCGTGAAGGTTCATATTCTGCTCTTTGGTATCCATAACGCATCCTGCAATGTTGGAACAGTGGTCAGAAACTCTTTCCATATTGGTAATGAGATCACTCCAAACAAAGCCAGCTTCAATTCCACAATCACCAACACGCAAGCGGTCAATATGGCGGGTACGGAGCAGTTCTTTCATTCTGTCAATAACTTGCTCAAGGGGCTCAACAAGAGTTGCCTGCTCGGCGTTATTCTCGACAAATGCACTATAAGAGAGGGTCACGATTTCGTTAGTAGCCGCACATAGCGAATCCATTTCTGCTTTTGCACCCTCAGAGAAGACGATGCCTTTCTCACCCATTTCTTCTGCTGATTCAAGAATGTTGACGGCATGGTCGGATATACGCTCAAAGTCACCGATTGCTTTCAGAAGCATAGAAGCCATGGCACCTTCGGTTTCATTGAGCTGCTTCATACTCAGCTTGACAAGATAACTGCCGATAACGTCTTCGAGGTGGTCGGTTTTATCTTCCGCTTCACGGATTGCTTCCGCTTTTGCTTTGTCATAGGTGGCAAGGCAATCTACACCCATCGTCAACGCATCGGTAGCAATCTTTGCCATATCACAGGTGAGGTTGTATGCGCACTCCAAAGCAATAGCAGGGGTAGAAAGAAGTCTGTCATCAAGCTCGGATGCTTTTTCGACTTGTTCAGTATCGGGGATAAGTTTATACGCTAATTTTTCAAGAAGTCCCGACATAGGAAGCAATAACAAGGTACATGCGATATTAAATATTGAATGCGATGTTGCAATACCGGCATAGGTAGCAGAGTCGTTCAGTAGTGCAGGTGCGAAAGCTGCCTTTACAATAGAAAATCCGGCAAGACATACAATCGTTCCGATTACATTAAAGGATAAATGTACAAGCGCTGCACGTCTTGCATTCTTTGTTGTGCCTACGGAAGAAATCATTGCCGTTACACAAGTACCGATGTTCTGTCCCATAATGATCGGAATTGCCGCACCGTAGGAAACGGCACCCGTAGCCGCCAATGCCTGCAAAATGCCAACAGAGGCAGAGCTGGACTGAATAATAGCGGTAAGCACAGCACCTACAAGAACACCGAGAATAGGATTCTTGAACATTAAGAACATCTCTTGAAATGCGGGAATTTCCTTAAGACCAGAAACAGCATCGGTCATTGTTTCCATACCGAACATAAGGGTTGCAAAACCAAGAAGAACAATACCGATGTCCTTTTTCTTGTTGCTCTTTGTAAACATCAAAAGAGCAATACCTATAAGAGCAAGGATAGGGGTAAAAGAAGAAGGCTTCAGCAGTTTCAGGAACATATTACTGCCCGAAATACCGCTTAGGCTCAAGATCCAAGCAGTAACAGTAGTACCGATGTTAGCACCCATAATAACGTGAATCGCCTGCTTTAAGGTCATAAGCTTTGAGTTTACAAAGCCAACAACCATAACTGTTGTTGCAGAGGAACTCTGAATAACGGCGGTAACACCAAGACCTGTAAGCAAACCCGCAAGTTTGCCGGTGGTCAGTTTGCCGATCATGATTTCAAGTTTGCTGCCCGCACTTCTTTCAAGCGCATCGCCCATAAGGTTCATTCCGAAAAGGAATAAACAAAGTCCGCCTATGAGCGTAAGTACATCAAAAATATCCATTTACACAACCTCATATCTTTATAATCTATTCTTCAAACGCATTTTACCTGCATTTTACGATTATTTTACAGCGAGGGTGTAAAATTGGTAATCATATCCCTGTAAAATCGATGTGAAATAAAAATGCGGCAGAGAGAATTCATTCTCCCTGCCGTCGCTTTCTTATAAGTTTCGTATTTTTTCCTCTATATGCCGTATGACCTCTATAAACACCTCATCGCTCTGCCCTGTAGGATCAAGCAAACCCCAATTATCATCAAAGGCTTTGCCAATGAAGGGGCAACCAACCTCACAGCCCATAGAGATAGCGATATCGGGTGTAGGTATTTTGTCGATGGTCTTGCTGTACTGCGTCTGTTCCATATCAATGCCGTAAAGCTGTTTTATAAGTCTTACGGCATCTTGATTGATCCGTGGCTTGGTTTCTGTTCCTGCCGAGTAAAAGTCGTATTTATCGCTTGCAAGGTGTTTACCGAGTGCTTCGGCAATCTGACTACGGCAGGAATTATGTACGCAAATAAATGCTACTTTCTTTTTCATTTGAACGGACACCTCACACCGATGCACTGATTGTTCTGTGCAGAATGTGAACATTTGATTTTACCAAGTTCCATCTCAACACCGAGATTCTCTTTGGCAAATTCCACCGCCTTAGCAATTGCAAGGTAAGAATCCCGTTTACAGCAACGGGGGCCGCCTACCTCTCCAATCGCACCAAGTGCAGCGGAAGTCATTTTATTGGAGAGTCCCCATGCTTCGTTTGCAAGAGGTGTTGAGCCAGTAATGATGGAAACAAACATACCGGCGCTAATGCCTGCACCGCAAGCACCCCAAAATCCGCAAGCACCGCCGGGAACTTTTTTGCCACGGGACTGCATTTCAACAAGAGCTTTTTCGAGATCAATTTCACCGCCTGCATTTTTATATGCGGTAAGCAGTGCTGAGCCCACCATAATATGATGCTCCGGCCCGTGCATATGGCAAAAAGGAAGATCCATCATCTTTTGAATGATCTCTATTGGGTTCTTTGAGGTTTCGCCAAGACATAGCCCGATAACGCTGTCTATTCCTTGCGTGTGGCAATCGTTGCATACGTAATGACCTTTTTCACAAACGGTTTTACTGTTTTCTTTTTTGTGACAGATGACGCACTCCATCTCGGTATCGTTTTCTAAATATTTCAGCGGCGCACCGCAAATCAAGCATTCATCCTTCATTTTCAATCCTCAGCTTAATTATATATGTTCGGGAACCTTTGATAAGTATTATATCACATAATTGTTACTTTTTCTACCACCATATTCTCCTTTCATGTGTGTTTTGTAATTTATAATTTGTATGAAACCTTGGTTGTGTTTCAAGAAAACATCATTAATAAAGGAGAAATCATATGAAAAATCCATCACAGTACCACATTCAAAAGCGAAAGGACGGCAGATATGCGGTTACCGTTATGTTCAAAGGCCAGCGGCAATCCATATACGGTAGGACGAAAAAGGAAACCCTTGAGAAATTGACAAAGGTAGTAAAAGATATCCAATATGCCAAAATTTATAATTTGCAAAACTTTTCTGCTGCCACCACTACCCTATCTGCCTGGGCTACCGAATGTGTGGAAACATACTCCAAGGAATACGTTCGCGGCAGCACCTATTACTCCTACAAGAACATAATCAAACGCCATCTAGGTGAATTAGGCAATAAACGTCTCGCAGACATCACTAACCTGATGATCCAAAGCCATCTATTATCGCTGAGGAATATAACTACCGGAGAAAGACTTAGTCCAACAGGATAACCTGCGTGAGGTTCGGTTGAGCATCTTTTAGAAGTATTGGTATATAAGATCAATGCCCAGAATCCAACAAATGAGATTCTGGGCATTGATTGTTTAATAGCATTCGATGAAATAAAGCTTATTCCGTTTGTGTGGTAATAGTAGTAGCAACACGAACTATGCTTGATATCCTTTGATAGACATCAATATTGTGTTCTGGAGCCATTTCAAATGTTGCAAATATAGCATATGGGATTTGAATGTCAGAATTAGATTCTGAAGCATCACCTCTACAGCTAACCTTTATAACAATAGAGTCGTTTTCATCCCAAACAACAGTTGATTCCGATTCCAATATCTCATGTTGGAGTGTGCCTCTTTGAACAGCATGATAATCATATTCAGAGCGACTTCCTACCACTTTTTTAGGATCGATTAGATCGAACCACACTTGTTTTTCTCTATATTTCATAGATGATGGATGTATAGGAGAAATGTATGCCAATGTGACTGTTAATTTTCTTTTATACTTTTGCGTGTGAAAATCGAAAGGTAGAGGGATCGTATACTCAAAGGCCTTGTCCTGTTGAATATCACCATATCCAACCAAACATATTTTATTTTGGGTATATTCTTTCACCTTTTCTATATCTGTGGAACCATATCCCAAATATTTATGCAACTCATTACTTGCCTGATTTCCGCTTAGTTGCAACTTGTTCTTAAATAGCTCTTTTAATTCTCCCCAAGCAGCTCCGTGGGCTAGCATAGCCTTTATCAAAACGGAAGCATGTGTATATGGCAAATTAAATCCTGTTTCTGTAACAAACAGTTGATCTAGAACTTGATAACACTCTGCGGCTTTGTTAGAAATCAATGCTGCTGAATTGCTAGTACCTGTCGAATATCCTGTCGTTGTAACGCCTTGCCGTTCTATTGATGGATATGCTGATTTTATTCCAGGAGCTCTAGTAATGCTATTCCTCCATTCAGCACAATTACGACGAGCCATATATTCTTTAATGTGATTATTACCGCCATTATATAGGACATCAGGTTTAACCGAACTGTTTATTCCTCTTCCAAAGGAACCATAAATGGCAGGCATGAAGGAAGAACACAACTCAGTCATATTAGCTATAGGCGTAGCGGAATTGCCATCAGAAAATATCGATCCTACAGTTAAAGAATTCATGCTTTCTGCGGGCGATAACAAGCGTAAATTCCGTATGTTGTCTGAGAGGTATTGAATAACAAAATTATTTTTATCTGTTTCAGACAAATTCTTATAGTCTTCATATTCCATTCCTAAATCGATATTGTCAGGATGGTTACCGGCACTGACAATAAACAAAACTCTATATTTGTAGCTAAGCCAATCCAACAATCGTGCCAATGGACTTATGAGTGTAAAATACTCCCGATAAGAAATCCCAATAGATAGATTAATTATTCGCACAGTGGGAGCAACATTACCTGCACTAGGCTCAAACAATCTTCTTACACACTCATGAATCTTATCTACTAACAAAAAATCATCTGGAATATATTCGTCAATACGCCCACGATAATCTTTTTGGGATTTCATAATCGGACGAACATATATCTTGTGAATATCAGTATTTATATTCCCCATATTTTCTCCACGGAGAACCAGCGAAGCCATCGATGTTCCGTGAACTCGCTCGTCTACCGGATACGTGGTTGCTAATGCATCTGGATCGTCAATAGTCATAAGGCCCTGTAGCAGTGGGTGGTTTTCTTGCGGCATGCCGTCAAAGATTGCAACTATGGGCTCATTAAAAATTCTTTCCGGCATAGTTATTTGTTCAATTGATTCAGTAGCATCACACATGCCGACATGAATTGATTGGCTTGCCGCCTTGAAAAACATAATTTCGTCTGCTACAACAAGGCTAACCTCTTCACGGTCAATCATCCGTTGTGCATATTCACGAGGAATTTCTGCCAAAATACCGTGATATTCAATTTCGGGGATTACAGAAGTAGAGACAATGTTGCCTCCGGTCTCTCTAATAATATCACATACTCTTATTTCAGCGACATCACGCTTATTGCTAGAAGAACGGAAAAACAATTCGATTTGTGTCCTAATAAATTCTCTGCCAGTATCTTGTAAGTCATACTGCCATGATTCTAAAACTCCGGTATCTTCCAATCTCTCTTGTATCCCCCATCGATGAACATCGTTCAGCTGGTTGAACAAGTGCTTAAATCCGGCAAATCCTCTCTTAAATTTATAATTTTGATCTTGATTGTAATGATTCCAAAGTGATAATATCTCAGACAACGCCTGTTGATTTGTCATAATGCAAAAAACTTTCGTTGCGAGTTGTTTATCATCATCGCGTACATCCGAGCCATCCACAGCATAAAAATCATCAGTATTAGGACATTGCCCGGAAAGCTCAAGTAACCATTCTATATTTGGATATTGCTCCTTTAGTTTTTGAACCGCCTTATAAAAATTATTGGGATCACCTACAGTCTCAAATACCAATGTATACTCGGGATCGATTCCAGTTGCAGTGTCAGTTATGTGCAGATTTCCTTGTGATAGAGCCTGTTGCAACGTATTAAACTGTGGCGCAATACGCGCCATTTGACGATCATAAGTAGGGTAATGTATCTTTGCTGAGCCACCAAATCGCCAAGCCTTAGCCGCTGTTGTAGGTTGCGCAAAAAGAATTAATGCATTATCAGGCATATAATTTCACCTCCTTATTTTTCTTCAGTTTGATATCCAAATAGTCTTAGTTGTTCATTGGTAATGGCCTTGGCTTTTGATGTGGGCAATCTTAAAACATACTGCCTGTAAACTGCTAATGCAAATTCTTCTGCCTCAGCATAACTTTTTCCATAAAGTTTTTTTGCAAGCGTGCTTGGTTCTAAGCCAAAACTAAAATTCATCTTTTTCTCAAAATAGGAAAACCAACGCTCCAAGTTGCTTCTGGTCGGCTTCGGTAATTCAAGTTTCATTTGGAATCTTCGCCAAACAGCTTTATCCAAAAGTGAATCATGATTAGTTGCCGCAATAGTAATTACATAACTCGGTAGTGCATCAATTTGTAACAACAACGAGCTAACAACACGCTTGATTTCTCCCGTTTCATGCTGATCTCCGCGCTCTTTTCCTATAGTATCAAATTCATCAAAAAACAAAACGCATTGCCTTGTCTTAGCGTATTCAAACAGTTTAGAAAGTCTTGATGCGGTTTCGCCCAAGTAGGCTCCAATTATACTCTCGTATTTAACAGTCAGCAAAGGCACCATTAATGCTTCGGCAATCCCCTCCGCCACAGAGGTTTTTCCGTTTCCCGGAGGACCAATTAATAATATTTTGTTTCGCGGTTCTAGTCCGTAAGAACGCAGCAAATCCGTGCGCATTTGTTCTTCAATTAAAGCACGGCAAGATTGATAAACATTTTCAGGAAGCATAAGCTGATCCAAACGTTTTATTGGCATTTTTTCCGAAAACAATTGGTTTTGAATATTATTACTTGTAATGATCTGAGGTGAATTTTTCATTACTTTTTCTGTCTTATACTGAACGTTATTTAAAAGCTCAGTAATCTTGTTTGCAAGTATTTCGTGTTGCTTTGAACGTTCTTCGGCGCATATTGCTTCTGCTGCCTTTCTAAAAGATACATCATCTTTTATCAATCCAGCTCTAATTAATTCGCATAACAAATCAGCTCTAGCCATAATTTCCTCCAATAAATAATTTCATTTGTTCTGTAACCTTGACACGGATATATGTCAGAGCTTTTTTAGTTCTTCCACATCTATAAAATTATTTTCGCAAAAATCATAAAAAGAAGTTTGTGCCAATTTGCTGGGAGTGTTTTTGGAATTTTCCCATCTGTTAATAGTAGCAAAACTTACCCCTAATGTCTGTGCCAATTTATTTTGACTGATTTTGAGCAAATGTCTAACATGCTTAACTTGATCGCAAAACATACAAACCTCCACAATAATTTTATCACCATAATTATATAACATTTGCTATAGTTTTGTCAATATACTTTTGAAAAACAGCTCCTAAAATGCCCAAACCACAAAATTCCCATTTTAAAAGTCCTTTTTTAGTTTAGACACCCCAAAAATAAGTACTACTCCTATAGATTTTAGAACTGAAGATCACAACGATATTCCGCCGCAAAGCTCACCAATGTTGGTAAAAAATCTGATCCATTTACTTTGTTGTTGCAAAAGCTATCCTCCTGTTGTCAATTATCTTATGATGCAACTTTACTGAAGTTTTTCGTCACGAAGAAGTTACACATAATTTGCATATATAATCTTTGTTCGCATTGACTATACGCTTTATTTGTGTTATAATAGATGCATATGAAAAGAGAGGTGTTTTACGTGACGAAAATTATTGGTGAAAGATTAAGAAAGCTGCGTATGGATAATCGCTATTCTCAAGCACAGATTGCTGAGATGTGTGGCTCCACCCAAGCGACAATCGGCAGATACGAACAAGGCCTTGTTGATGTATCCCTGGACAAGCTGCTTTGGTACGCAGAAACCTTTGAGGTGTCCTTGGACTATATCTTTGGCAGAACCGATGATCCTAAGGGACATCTTTACGAAAAGGACGAGCCGTCCTTACCTTCCGAAGCAAGTATCAATGACTTTATCGAGTTCTGCTTTGATCCATCCTCCCCTGCCAACGCCAAGCTGAAGAAGATGCTTGTGCAATTAATGCAAGAAAGCAAAAAGCAACCCGATTGATTCTTCAAAAAGAAATGAGGTAAAGGTATGGGAATGATTGAATGTACAAGCGGCGCATCTCTTTGGCGAGGATATGATTATTATAAAGAGAACAAAGTTAAGAACTTGATTGAAACATCACCGGGATTGTTCACTGCCAATGTAGAGGGCAATTCTGATGAACCTTACGTTGTAGAGATCGATATTGCACATCCTCGAAAATCCAAATGTAACTGTCCTCATGCAGATGGAAAGCGTATTGTGTGCAAGCATATGATGGCGGTATATTTTGCCGCCTTTCCGGAAGAAGCTCAGAGAATCTATAATGAAGCCATTGAATATCAGGAGCAAGAAGATAAACGTGCTGAAGAGCTTTATGAAAAGGTTCGCCAACACGTTTGGAAAATGAAGAAAAATGAAGCCCAACAAGCTTTACTTGAACTGCTATTTGATGGGCCTGAATGGCAATTCGACAGATTTGTAAGAGAGCACAATTTAGAGGACGACTATTATTAACACAAAGGAGGAGAAGAAAAAATGAAAGCCGTAATTTACGCTCGATATTCATCGGACAATCAGCGTGAAGAATCTATCGAAGGCCAGCTTCGTGAGAACAAGGCCTTTGCGGAGAAGAACGGCATTGAGATCATCGGTACATATATTGACCGCGCATTATCAGCTAAGACAGATAATAGGCCCGAGTTTCAGAAAATGATAAAAGACAGCAGCAAGGGTTTATTTGATATCGTTCTTGTATGGAAACTTGACCGCTTTGCCCGTAATCGTTACGACTCCGCTTTTTATAAAGCTACGCTGAAGAAAAACAATGTAAAAGTAATGTCTGCCACGGAAAACATTTCCGAAGGTGCAGACGGCATTCTACTTGAAGCAATATTGGAAGGCTTCGCCGAATACTACTCCGTAGAGCTTGCAGAGAAGATCAAACGCGGCATGACAGAGAATGCTTTGAAGCTCCGGAGCAACGGTGTCCGCGCTCCTATCGGCTACTATATTGATGACGAAAAGCATTTTCAGATTGATGAAAACAACGCTCCGATTATTAAAGACATATTTACGCTCTATAATGATGGCAAGAAGGTCAGCGAAATCGTTGAATTGATGAAAAGCCGCGGTGTCAAAAATCAAGGCAACTTTGTAAACTCAATATATCTGTACGATGACCACTTCATCATCACATTCAACTACAAAAACACCTCAAAGAAGGTTTCTCTCAAAGAAATTAATAGTTCGTCTTTAACATCGTCGACTCCACCAAAAAGGAAACCACACCGTTGGGTGTGGTTTTTCTTTTTCCTGACATAGGACTCGAACCGATTTAGATGCAGATGTCCGGTGGATATCTGCGGCCACCGGTTCAAAAACTGGTGGCAACATTTGTCTTCGCCCATTCCCGGGCGAAGACGCATATCGAGTCCTATATCATCCACCAAAAGGAAAAGTCATCCCTGATGGGATGGCTTTTTTGTTGCATATTTGTGTACAACCCAACCACAATTTGACACTAGCAATAGAAGGAGTCGTTTCTTACTTTTTGCAAGAGGTCAAATTATGACAGAAGAGAATTATAATTACCGTACCAGTCAGGCACTATTACGCAATCAGTTTTCCGGAAAAGGAAAACTACAAATCCCCATCATTCCTAAATTTGAAACCAAACCGGGAGATTTTGACAATTTGCTGTTGATTGGCTTCGACAAGACCCATTTGGAAGACAATAACCATTTAGACCGAATGGTGCATTTCTTCCTGTATGACTACCGGTTTGAAAGAGTATGGAAGAACCCGGACAACGACATTGAGAAGTTATCCAGGTACAGAGCTGTGCTGTCCCCTGATTTTAGTATGTATTTAGAGATGGCCCCGGTAATGCAGATTTACAATGTGTTCCGTAACCGTTGGTGTGGTGCATACTGGGCTTCTAAAGGTCTCCGGGTCATTCCTTCCGTGAACTGGGGCGACGAATCCACTTTTGATTTTTGCTTTCAGGGAATCGAAAAGGGCAGCACTGTGGCTGTATCCACTTATATGGCCTCAGAAAGCGAACATCACAAAGGCCAAAAAGAATGGTATATGACGGGCTATAATGAGATGCTGCGGCAAATTGAGCCGGAGCGGATCATCTGCTACAACACCCCATTCCCGGAAATGGACGGTAACATCGTCTATGTGGATTATGACCGCAGTTCCTGGCGGTATCTGAACTATGAACGCAGCCTTCCAAAAGAAGATTTGGATTGCTACAAAATAGGTGGTGCAATTCAGCCGAAATATGATATAATGGAGCCATACCGGATTGGCAAGGGCGGTGGGAGTGCTTTCGGAGGAAAGTGGAAGCCTTCCAAACCTGCTGATTATCGGTTTGTTGGTACACCTGGAAGTATTAATAATTCTTACACAAAGAACGGAGAATTGTATCAAACACACATCGGTGATGATGGATATGCTGATATGGAACGCCACAATACGGACCATGATACGGATGACCACTCCAATCCTCATGATCATGAAATCACATGGGAAGGAAATCATCCTAATTGGGGTGATCATATTGATTATCCCGAAGGTATGGCACCTGATTTTGATAATATGTTTGGGGGAGGAAAGGCATATATGAAAGGAAAAACAATTTATATGTCCCCAGGGGATAATCGTTTTGAAACAATCAGCGATTTCAAATGGTGTTTAAAATGCGGTGGCGAAATCCAATTCCGCTGGAAAGGTCAGGATTATGGTGTCGTACGATACGGTCTCGACAAAAAGATTACTGTTTACCGCGCCCATGACAAAGCCTCACAGCGAGCATTTGATTCGTCCGATGATGCATTGGAGTATATGATTGGTGACGACCGTTTGCGTGATATTATTACGCAAGTAGAGGTTATATTCCGTTCCATCTGATTGCACTAAGGGCGGTGGAAGTGCTTACGGTGGTGATTGGAAACCGAATCCTAACAAACCAAATGACATGGTATTTGTTGGGCCGCCAAATTCAACACAGCGCTACTTCATACCCACAAAAAAGGGTGGATATTGGGTTGAAGGAAAGTATAATGAATACGGAAAAGCAGGAGTAATTCGCCACGAAACTGAGCATCGAGAAGGATCAGGTCACTCAAATCCTCATGACCATATAATTGAATGGGTCGGGCCAGACAATCATCCAGAGTGGGGCGAAATTATAAATTATACTGATGGCAATATTCCAGAATTTAAATCCTATTATCGGAAGGGAACAAACATAATGACACAATACGATCCTGAAGCCCTGCGCTTTAAGACAATTGGCGATTTTAAGTGGAGCATGCGTTGCGGTGCTGAAGTCGTAATTGAATGGAAGAATAAGGAGTTTGGCATTTGGTCTGATCGCAATACCATTCGTATTACATCCGACCGTTGTGCAGAACAGAAATTTAATTCCGCCGATGATGCCTTGGAATATATCGTTTGCGGAGATCGTCTGCGAGATGTGATAACGCAGGTTACTGTAATCGACCGAACCATCTAACTGCGAATTGTACGACAAAAATACGACAATTTTCAAGCTGTAGATGCTGTTAATACCGGGCAAAATCTTGGGTTTTCAGGTTATTTGCCCTACTGTCGTGCTTATTGTCAGTTACTTGGCTGATTGACGTGCGGAAGGTCATAGGTTTGAGTCCGATATCGTCCAATGGTACTTGTCAATCTTATATAATTAAGCTATAATATCATTAAGATCGTATGAGTCAGATTTAAAACACATTACTATTGGAGGTTACATTTATGAAATTTCTGAAAAATCATTTTGCCAGCATTGGCATGTTCCTGCTGGAAATTCTTGTGGGCATTTTGCTGCTGATCAACCCTGTGGGCTTCACATCCGGCATTATCATCGGCGCAGGCCTGGTGTTGATCCTACTGGGCATCGTCTGCGTGATCAAGTATTTTCGGGCAGAGCCGGAGGAGGCTGCAAAAAGTCAGAATTTGATGAAAGGTATGATCGCACTGCTGGCCGGCATCTTCTGCGCACTGCGGTCTGAGTGGTTTGTGGTCACCTTTCCTGTCATCACACTGATCTATGGCGTGGTCATTCTGATCACCGGCTTGGGCAAGATCCAGTGGACTGTGGACATTCTCCGGCAGAAAAAGCCCAAGTGGTTTCTCTGTGCTTTAAGTGCTTTGGTATCCACCGCCTGCGGCCTGGTGATCATCGCTGCCCCCTTCAGCACTACCGCTGTGCTGTGGATATTCACCGGCATTGGTCTGATTGTAGATGCCTGCTTTGACATTGTTGCGCTGATCTTCACCAACAAAAAGCCTGCTACCTCGGAAGAAGCCGAATATTCTATCGGTGAAACTGAGGAAGATTGAACGAGATTGCCACGCCAGTTTGCGAACTGGCGTGGCAATGACAAACAATACGCAAAATACCTCGGCTGCTTTTGCAGCCGAGGTATCTGTTTGTGGATTATTCCTCGTCCTTCTTGGCGTCTTCAATGATCTTGGCCTGTGCAGCCTTGGGAACTTCCTCATAGCGCACAAAGGACAGGGTGAAAGAGCCTCTTGCCTGAGTCATCGCACGCAAGTCGATGGCATAAGTGCCCATTTCAGCCATGGGAACTTCTGCTTCGACTACGGTATTGCCGTCAGCATCGGGAGTCATGCCCATGGGACGGCCACGACGCTTGCTCAGATCGCCCATTACGTCGCCAACATAGGTTTCGGGAACGGTAACGGCCAGAGCGCCAACGGGCTCCAGCAGCGTGGGCATTGCGTTGGGCATTGCTTCCTTGTAAGCCAGAATCGCAGCCAATTTAAATGCCATTTCGTTGGAATCAACGGGGTGGTAAGAGCCATCGTACAGGGTGGCCTTCAAATTGACCATGGGGTAACCTGCCAGAGGGCCCTTCTGAACGGCTTCCTGGATACCCTTTTCAACAGCGGGGTTGAAGTTCTTGGGCACAGCACCGCCGACAACAGCCACGTCGAAAATCAGATCGTCCTGCTCTTCCTGGGGCTCAAAACGCACCCAAACATCACCGAACTGGCCGGAACCACCGGTCTGTTTCTTGTGACGGCCGTGGGCTTCCACAGTCTTCTTGATCTTTTCACGATAAGCAACCTTAGCGGGCAACAGAACGGCATCCACGCCGAAGCGGCTCTTCAGTTTCGCAACCAGCACATCCAGCTGCTGGTCGCCGGCACCGGACAGCACCAGCTGACGGGTCTCGGCGTTGTTCACCAGAGTGAAGGAGGGATCTTCTTCGTTCAAACGGTTCAGACCGGAGCCCACCTTTTCTTCCTGGCCCTTGGTCTTGGGAGCAATGGCCATGGAGTAACAGGGCGCAGCATAGGGAATGCCCTTCAAGGAAACCACCTTACGAGGATCGCACAGGGTATCACCGGTCTTGACCTTGTCCATCTTGCCGATGGCACCGATGTCACCGCAGGAGAGCATCTTGACTTCGGTGTTCTTCTTGCCGCACATAGTATACAGACGGCCCAGCTTTTCAATCTCGCCGGTACGGGAGTTGACCAAAGTGGTATCGGAAGTAATCTCGCCGGACAGAACCTTGATGAAGGAGTACTTGCCGTACTGGTCGGAAACGGTCTTCCACACAAATGCAGCAGGCACGCCGCCGGGAGAAACAACGAATTCCTCAGTAGTGCCGTCAGCCAAAGTGGCCTTGTGGTAGTTGCCCTCAATGGGGTTGGGGAACAAGTCGATGATGTGATCCATCAGCATCAAGCTACCCAGACAGTTAACACCGGAGCCGCACAGCACCGGGAACAGACTCAGTTCGGAAACGCCCTGGTGCAGGCCCTTGATCATTTCCGCATAGGTGAAATCGTCACCCTCGAAGAAACGGTCCATCAGAGCCTCGTCGGTCTCTGCGACAGATTCCTTCAATGCATCGTTGAACTCTTCGATAACAGACACCTTATCATCAGGAACCTGGATCTCCACACGCTTGAGATTCTGCATCTCGTAAGCGCGCTTGTTCAGCACATCAATGACGCCGGTGACCTTCTTGGAAGCATCCCAGATGGGAACGACCACCGGCGCGATCTTGTTGCCGTACTTTGCACGCAGAGCATCGAAAGTGGCATTATAGTCGGAGTGATCCTCGTCGGTCTTGGAAATGTAAATAAAACGAGGCATATTTCGTTCTTCGCAGTATTTCCATGCCTTTTCAAAGCCGACAGTGATGCCATCCTTAGCGGAGCAGACCAAAATGGCTGCATCGGCAGCACGCAGGGCCTCTACAACGGCACCGGAAAAATCGAAGCCACCGGGGGTGTCCAACAGGTTGATCTTGGTATTTTTATATTCCAGGGGAACGACCGCAGTAGAAATAGAAATATTGCGGCGGATCTCCTCAGGATCAAAGTCACAAACGGTATTTCCGTCGGCATTCTTGCCCATACGGTCAATGGCACCGGTCATGTAAAGCAGGCTCTCGGCCAGGGCAGTCTTGCCGCTGCCGCTGTGGCCCAGTAAGCAAATGTTACGAATCGAGTTGGCTGTGTACATAATTCAAATCTCCTTTCGGTAGGTGCAATGCACCACATGAGGACATTATACACGAAACCGAGCTGCATTTCAATGCCTTTTTTCGTCAGAATGCAAAATTGGTAAAAATGTCAATAGACATTTGTTTTCCAGGGCAAAACACACAAAGATTTTTGCAAAAACAGCAGAAAAACCCGGCAGCAAACGCTGCCGGGCCATTTATCAAACAAATCTTGTCCATTCTGTAATAAGCAAGCCGGGGATCATCCAGATCAGTTCATACAAAAGCAGGTTTTCCGGTGTCACAAGATATTCTGCATGCACCACCGCCAGTGCCAACATGATCAGCAAACCCAAGATACCGCCTGCCATCTGCACCGCAACGCCGGTAACACTGGTAGAATGCAATGTCCGGGCGCCGGTTACAGCATAGGCCGCTCCTGCCAACCCTTCCTGAGTGGTCAGCGCAACAACTTCTGCTTCTCTATCCGGTATTCTCGCAGACAGTTCATTGCACGCTTTCCGCTCCGGGAAAGCCATGCGACGGGTGTTGACACCAAATTTGCCGGCAATAAACTCTTCTGTCAGCATGAAATCCCCGGTAGTCAACACCGGAGTCAGTCCCCGATAGGCACACAAGGTAGTCAAGCCCAAAGCAGTCACTTTTGTCTTGTTGTAAGTAATGGCAAATACACCGTTTAGCACACCATCAATGGCAGAATATACCGCCTGGCTGATCTTTGCACCCTCCGGCATATTCACACCCATTTCCTTCATAAAGGACCTGGTTCCCACCAACACAGTTTCCCCATTGACGATACCACCGATGCCGCCATTGGGGTAATGGCGCAGAGTCTCAACCTCAAAATGATACCCGTTGCGGCTTTCCAGCAGTTGGCTAAACAAAGGAGCAAGTCCTCCGTTGTCAGCAACCATCACCGCGGCGGTATAGGCTACCACCTGGTCGGGATTGCGGCTACCATAGAACTTCAATCCGTTCATCTTCACCGCACCGGAGGGGAACAGATCATTGCTGTCCAGGGGGAATGCGACTTTGGTATTCAATGCAGCAACACCATTCCATCCGCAGATCACTGCGCCCAACTTGTGGAGTTTCCGTTCCAGGATCGCCTTGGGCCGGGATACGGCAATGTGGGCTGTTGCCGGCACTGCCAACAGAAGCGATGCGCTGAAAAAGCGCAAGCCCGTTGCCACGCCAATCAGTACACCGGCAGTTACGCCAATGCCAATGCTTAAAAACAGTGCGGTCAGTGCGTAAGTATTCAACGTGCGGTCAGGGCCAGCAGGTGTGCGATAGGCGTCCATAAAGTCCTCCACCTGTCCCTCTCCACGCAAAATGCCCGGCATACCATTATAAAAATCTTCTTCCAGCACCACGCTGTCCAAACGAATGGCCTTACGCATGGTGTCCATTTGCTTCAGTTCCGTAAAGCGATTCTGGTAGGCGCACCACAGAGACATGGTCATGCTCAGGCTAAAGGGTGCACAGCAAGGCACGCGCACCTCATACAGACACAAAATACCATCTGCAACACAAGCCACCAAACTGAACACCAACAGAGTATTCAGCGAGAATCTTCGTTTGATCAGGTCGCCGAAGCCCTCCATCAGCTGATAACTGCCCAGCAATGCAGAAAGCATCAACCCCAGCAATTGACCAAATACCAGCAGGCGCATCCGCTCTACCGGCACTGCACCCATGGCATACATTCCGGCAGTTAGTGCGGACAGCAATGCCACCAAACCGCAACCGAAGATGGCCGCCTGCAGTTTACCGAAACCACGCTCAGTCAGCTGATAGTAGCGCTTTTCCGGTCCGGCAATGAGTTTCTTTTTCAGTTCCCGCAAACGGGATTTCGGACGAAATACAATAGGCTCCGGGGGCACATATTCTCCCATGGGGTCCTCATATTCCGGCTCCCATTGTTCGGAATAAGGCTCGGTTTTCGGCTCTTGGGGAGGAATGTACACCGGTTGCTCCGGCTCTTCAGGTTGCCCCACCGGAGTAAAGGCAATGGTCGCATCCGATGCCGCCGTCTGCTTGCGCACTTCCTTGGTAATTTCATTCAGCCGCACTGTGTCTTGGGGCATTGCCGGAGGGACATGCGCCCGTCGGACAGGTTTGCCGTCCCACACCAAAACATCCTCATCTTCCCCCGCAGTAAGTGTCTCCGGAGCATCCTCTTCCGGCTGAGAAGATCCAAATTCCTTAAGAATATCGTCTAGATTTAAATCGCCAGTATTCTGTTCCCATTGCTCCATTGCCACACTTCCTTTCCTTAACCAATACGTTGCCGCACTGCTTCATAAAGCAAAATCGATGCCGCCGCCGAAGCATTCAGCGACGAGATCCGACCGCGCATGGGGATATTGACGGTTACATCACAATTTTTTCGCACCAAAGGACTCATACCGTCACCCTCATTGCCGATGACGATGGCGGCAGGGCCGGTCAGATCTGCCTTATACATGGGGATAGACCCTTCTGCCGCTGTGCCAAAGATCCAAACGCCCTTTTCTTTCAGTTCATTAATGGCATTGTTGATGTTGGTCACTCTGGCTACCTTCATATATTCCACCGCACCGGCGGATGCCTTGGCAACCGTTGCCGTCAGACCCACGCTGCGGCGTTTGGGAATGATCACGCCATGGGCACCGGCACATTCCGCAGAACGCATGATGGCACCCAGATTGTGTGGATCAGTCAATTCATCACAAATGACGATCAACGCCGTTTCCCCACGCTCTGCGGCTTCTTCCAAAATATCGTCAATAGCGCAATATTCATGGGCTGCTGCCAAAGTGATCACGCCCTGGTGGGCTTTGGTGAAACTCATGGCATCCAGTTTCCGACGGTCAACCGGCACAACCACAGCACCGGCCTCTTTCGCCTCTGCCGCCAGGCGCTGCAAGCCCCGGTCCGTCTCTCCGGAAGCAATAAACACCTTATCAATGGTACGTCCGCTGCGCAAAGCCTCCTGCAAAGCATTACGGCCCTCCAACTGACCTTCCACTTCCTCTACGGGCGCCGCGCTTTGGCGCTTTTCAAATCGCTTGGGATTGCGTCTTTCGTTCATGGCATCCCCCTCCAAATTACATCATAGATAAAATCATTATAGCAGATTGTTTATTTCCGCACAACTGATTTTTTGCAAAAAATACGCTTTTCGAGGAAGTTTACAGAAATTTTACGGCATAATATAGAAACATTCGTTGCCCTCAGCAAAAAAATATGATATGATAGTGCAAATTAAAGCCCAAGGAGGCAAAGTAATGGAACAAAATAAGAATAATCCCCAGAAAGGCGGCAACAACAAGCGTCCGAAGAGCAGTATTCTGTTCTCGCTGATCATTGCGGTTGCCATCGTGGTGGTCATCGGCACTGTTTATAACATTATCGTCAGCAACCAGTATACACAAACCACCTATTCCGAATTTTTGGAAGCCAAGGAAAGTAACAACATTGCCGAAGCACAGATTCAGTATGACCGCATCCTGTATCTGACCCGGGAAGAGGCCGCAAAGCCTGCAGGCGAACAAAAAGCTTGTTTTACCGGCCTGCCTGCCGGTGGCGACAAGATGGCTTTGGCCGCCGAACTGCACGCGCAGGGTGTCAAGGTGGATCAGGAGATCGTAGAAGACAATTCCACCATTCTGATGATTCTCTACTATGTGCTGATGATCGGCGTTCTGTACTTTACCATGCGCATGATCACCCGTCGCATGAGCGGCGATGGCATGATGGGCGGTTTTGGTCACAGCAAGGCCAAGATGTATATGGAAAAAGAGACCGGTATTACCTTTCAGGATGTTGCCGGCCAGGACGAAGCCAAGGAATCTTTGCAGGAGATCATTGACTTCCTGCACAATCCCAAGAAGTACACTGACATCGGCGCGAAAATGCCCAAGGGTGCATTGCTGGTAGGTTCTCCCGGTACAGGTAAGACTCTGATTGCCAAGGCTGTTGCCGGTGAAGCCGGTGTCCCCTTCTTCTCCATCTCCGGCTCTGACTTTGAAGAAATGTTCGTGGGCGTGGGTGCAAGCCGTGTCCGAGACCTGTTCCAGCAGGCCACCAAGGTAGCTCCCTCCATCGTGTTCATCGACGAAATCGACGCTGTGGGCCGTTCCCGGGATTCCCGGTTCGGCAACAATGATCAGACCCTCAATCAGTTACTGGGCGAACTGGACGGCTTTGATTCTTCCAAGGGCGTTGTGATCCTGGCCGCCACCAACCGTCCCGAAATTTTGGACAAGGCCCTGCTTCGTGCCGGCCGTTTTGACCGCCGGATCGTGGTTGATCGCCCCAACCTCCAAGGCCGTTGGGATACACTGAAAGTCCACACCCGGAAAATCAAACTGGCAGAAGATGTGGATCTGAAGAAGATCGCCCAAGCCACCGCCGGTGCGGTGGGTGCAGATCTTGCTAATTTGGTCAACGAAGCCGCGCTGCGTGCTGTGCGTAAAGGCCGTCAAATGGTCAATCAGGAAGACCTGTTGGTTTCTTTTGAGACTGTCATTGCCGGTACAGAAAAGAAAAACACCGTCCTCAGCGAGACCGAAAAGCGGATGGTTGCTTATCACGAGATCGGCCACGCTCTGATTTCTGCATTGGAAAAAGAAGTTACCCCTGTTTCCAAGATCACTATTGTTCCCCATACCGATGGCGCACTGGGTTACACGCTGTACCTGCCCGAGGAAGAGAAGTACCTGTCCACCAAGGAAGAACTGCTGGTGCAGCTGCGCTCCCTGCTGGGCGGCCGTGCCGCAGTACAGCTGGTGTTTGGGACAGTAACCACCGGTGCTGCCAACGATCTGCAGCGGGCAACTGCTCTGGCCCGGAACATGGTCGCCCTGTATGGCATGAGCGAAGAGCTGGGTCTCATGGCCCCGGCAAGCATCACCAATCAGTATCTGGAGGGCCAGGCACAACTGGATTGCTCCCAGGCTACCGCCGCAACCATCGATGAGACTGTGCAGAAGATTTTGAAGGGCTGCCACGCAGATGCCACCCGTATTCTCACCGAGAACCGGGAACTGCTGGACGAAATTGCAGAGTATCTGTTGTTGAAGGAGTCCATTACCGGCGATGATCTGATGGCATTTATCGACCCCGAAAAGAAAGCAGAACTGCTGGCCCGGGAAGCTGCCGAAAAAGCCGCTGAGGAAGCCAAGGCCGCCGAAGAAGCTGCTGCCAAGGCCGCGGAAGAGGCTGCTCAGGAAGAACCTGCAGAGGACGCTCCCGTAGAGGAAGAAAAAACTGCAGAAGAAGCCACCGAAGGAGCTTCTGAAGAAGAATAATGCTCCGAGCCCGTTGGAATCCCAACGGGCTCGTTTTTTCCCTTTTCATTTTTCCCATTTTGTGGTATAATGGACGGGAAATCAACCAAAGGAGTTACTTATGCTTTCTATCGCTGAAATACTGTCCCAGGAGTTGGGACAAAAACTTACCTATGTTCAAAATGTCATCGATCTGATGGATGAGGGCAACACCATCCCCTTTATCGCCCGGTACCGCAAGGAAATGCACGGCGCAATGGATGATACTGTCCTGCGTAATTTGGAAACCCGTCTGACCTATCTGCGCAATCTCCAGGAGCGTCGGGACGAGGTTAAAAAATCCATCGAAAATCAAGGCAAGCTGACAGAAGAGCTGTCCGCCGCCATCGACAATGCCACAACTTTGGCAGAGGTAGAAGATCTCTACCGCCCCTATAAGCAAAAGCGGCGCACCCG